>NZ_JBIAIV010000031.1:0-92162 GCF_042871645.1 Streptomyces sp. NPDC005774
AGCCGCCTGGATCAACAAGCCGGCACCGGACGGCCCACTGATCCCGGCACAACGTTAGAACGATCTACCTGCCTTGATCGCTTTGACAGGTTCCGGTTTGACGGGCCGGGTGCCGGGTGCCGGGTGCCGGAGACGGGTCCCGCTCCGACGCGCGTGCTCCGGCCTCAACGCCGCAGCAGCACC
Source organism: Streptomyces sp. NPDC005774 (assembly GCF_042871645.1). Classification (NCBI taxonomy): domain Bacteria; kingdom Bacillati; phylum Actinomycetota; class Actinomycetes; order Kitasatosporales; family Streptomycetaceae; genus Streptomyces; species Streptomyces sp. NPDC005774. The sequence continues at coordinate 184 of NZ_JBIAIV010000031.1, forward strand.
CGCCGCGTGGCGCGCGCCAGCCGCACCACGGGCCGACGTGACCGCGGCACCGGCCCGGACCGCTCGAGCCACCACTCCCGCAACTCCCGCAAGGTCACCTGCTCGTCCTGCCGCTCCCGCTGCCCGGAAGCGAGCAGAAACTGCTCGACGAAGTCCAGGGCGTCCTGCCGGTAACCCCCGGTCATCGGCCACTTCTGCGCATGGGCGAGGAAGGCCGCCCGGTACCGCCGGCCGAGCATCACCGGCAACTCGGGCGCCACCTTGGCGACGACATCCGCCCGCTTCGCGGCGAGCGCCCGCGCCTGCACGGCCATCCGCACCCGGTCGAACCCCTCGGGCACGGGCGTCCCGGCGACCAGCGAGGACAGCACCGCCGCCTGGGCGAGCGCGACCCGCTGCCGCGCGGGCTCGCAGGAGCCGGATTCCCTCACGGAGCCGGAGTGGGAAGGGGAGCCGGAGCTTTTCGCCTGTGCCGTGCTCCGCGCGGCCGCACCCTTCTCCACCGCCTCCCGAATGGACGTCAGCTCCCGCTCCAGCTCGCCCGGTTCGGGGAAGTTCTCGTCCCGTTCCAGGAGCACGCCGGGAGGGGAGACCCGGGAGGCGAGGTCGGTGAGGATGTCCAGTACCGGCCGGGGCACGGGGTGGGCGTGGCTGTCGTGCCAGACACCGTCCCGCTCGACGCCGCCCGCGACATGGACGTACGCGATGGCCTCCAGGGGAAGTTCGGCGAGCGCCTTCGCCGGGTCCTCACCGCGGTTGACGTGGTTGGTGTGCAGATTGGCCACGTCGATGAGCAGCCGTACGCCGGTGCGGTCGGCCAGGTCGTACAGGAACTGGCCCTCGGACATCTCTTCACCGGGCCAGGAGAACAGCGCCGCGATGTTCTCCACGGCGAGCGGTACGGGCAGGGCGTCCTGGGCGATCCGGACGTTCTCGCACAGCACGTCGAGCGCGTCCCTGGTACGCGGCACCGGCAGCAGGTGACCGGCCTCGAGCCGGGGGGAGGCGCTGAGCGGCCCACCCGCCCGCACGAACGCGATGTGCTCGGTGACCAGCGGCGACCGGAGCGCCGTGGCCCGCTCGGCGAGCGCCTCCAGCCGTCCCGCGTCCGGTCGCTCGGCCCCGCCGAGTCCGAGCGCGACCCCGTGCGGTACGACGGTCACCCCGCGGTCGCGCAGCCGCAGCAGCGACTGGGGGACATGCCCGGGACACACGTTCTCGGCCACCACCTCGACCCAGTCGATCCCCGGCATCCGCTCGATGTCCCTGGCGATCTCCGGCCGCCACCCGATCCCCGTCCCGAGTCGCTCCATGCCCCTGTCCCCCTTCTCGACCGGCCACCCCGTCGGCCCCCGTCGGCCCCCGTCGGGCGTCCGACGGGACGTGACAGGGGTATGGCCCCGAAGCCCACGCCCGAACCGTGCCACGGTCACCTTCAGAGCAACATTTGAGCTTCCGGGAAGAAGCCGCCGGACGGATTTCGGAGAGTACGAGCGGCGGTCGGCTCGGTCGCACGACTCGAAGTGCACCGAGGAGACCAGCGACGGGCTCGGGCGCCTGACCATGCCCGTCCGCATCATGTGGGGCGTGGAGGACCAGTGGCAGTCCCTCCACTGCGCGAAGCGGCTCAGCGACCGTATGCCCGGTGCCGAGTTCGTCGTCCCCGGGGCCGGCCACTTCCTCATGGAAGACGCCCGAACGTGTCGTCCCCGGCATCGGCGACTTCCCCACCGCCCCGTCCCGGTGTCCGCACGCCGGTGACGCCCCGGCGTGATCGTCTCTTCGGGCACCCCTAGCGATGGTCGTACAGGGGAAGGCCGGGCGCGAAGTGGGTCACGGCGGCCGTCAGCCGCCCCTGGTCGAGGCGCCACCCGGACACCGGCCGGGAGGTCATCGCGACATCGGCCGGAACCGGCACGAGATGCTCCAGGACGGCACGGGCCTTCGGGCCGTCGCCGGGCAGGGCCGGAGCGCCCTCCCGTCGGACGACCCCGACGTGGAGCAGGGAGGAGCGGCCCGTGGCCTGCCGCCAGAGCACCACGCCGGTGGTGTCGCCCCAGGGCACATGGGCGGTGGAGGCCCCGTACCGGGCGGGGTTTTTGCCGAGCAGCACACCCGTCTCGTCCACCCGGAACGCGACCTTGCCACTCAGCGCCACGTACGCCATGAACAGCCCGCCCACGCCGAAGAGCGGCGGACCCAGGACGCGCGTGTACAGAGGCATGTCGGAGAACAGCAGGAGCGTGGTGAAGACGGCGCAGACGGCCACGACTCCCGTGGTCCTGAGGTCCCAGCCGTAACGCGCCCGGTATATGGGTGAGGTGGTATCGGCCGTGGCCGAATCATGACAGTGCCCGTCTCCCGGAAAGGGGCCGGGGGCGGCGCCCCCGGCCGTCTCGGCCGGCCCACCGGGCAGGGCCGCCCGCTCAGGTGGGCTCCGGGAGCCGGCCCAGGTGCTTGGTGACGCGCTCGCGCAGCAGGAGGTACTCCTCCCAGCGGCGTGGCAGGGGTCCCGACGGACGCTCGACGACACGGGTGGCCGTGACGGTCTGTCCGCGCTGGAACTGCTCGCGGGTCAGGTCGAGTTCCACGCCGCTGGACAGGCGGTTCCACCAGTGGAAGCCGCGCTGGGCCCCCTCGAGGTACACCTCGCCGACCATGAGGTCGCCGCCGAAGACATCGTTGACGATCAGGGCCGTGATGTCACATTGTCCGCAGGCCGGGTTGGCCGGCTGCCAGTCGGCCATGTCGTCGGGCGAACAGGTGTCGGCGGCCCAGCTCGCCCGCAGGGCTCTGTCGAGATCGAGTAAGTTCCACGGAATCATGTCGGCAGCATCGCAGGCACCGCTGACACCGCAGTCACCGCTGACACCGGGCACGGGCGTCAGCGGAGGGCCGGGTGGTCCGCCACCACCGTGCTGGAGCCCGGGGCGATCTCCGTGAAGCCCGCGTCGCGGACCAGGGGGAGACCGCTGGTGACCAGGGCGGCCCAGTGGGACGGGACGGCGGGACGGACGGAGAGGGGGAAGCCGGCGTCGCGCCAAGCGGTGCGGTCCTTGTCGGACAGCTTCCACCAGGCCAGTTGGGCCGCGTGGCCCGCCTGAGCCATGGTTTTGCCGGCCGACATGTCGAGGTCGGGGTTCAACCAGAGGGCGGGGGCCGTGGGATCGGCCGGGGGCGGGGGTTCCGGGTCGTCCAGGTCGGTGCCGGAGACCTGGAGGCGGGCCAGGTCCTTGGGCCAGCCGTCCAGTGGGACGGGCGGGAAGACACGGACCTCCGCCGATGTGCCGGTGACCGTGATGCCGGGCAGGGCCTCCGCGCGGCGCCACTCCGCGCCGCGGGCCCTGCGCACCACCTTGCGGATGCGGGCGTCCTGCCAGTCGCGCATCACCCGCGCCCACTCGCCCTCGCCCACCGACCGCTCGTCCGACAGGATCGTCAGCACCGCGCGGGCCGCCGTCTCCAGCGCGTCCGTGCGGGCCGGGGGCACCGACTTCTCGATGCGCGCCACCAGGGGCAGCACGAACTGGGGGGCCTCGTCGCGGGCGCCGGGCTCGGAGCGGAAGGGGCTCGCGGCGGCGGATGTCCGGTCAGAGGTCTGATCGTTGTTCATCCCGGCAGTCTGCCAAGCCGTGCCGCGCTTACGTCAGCCCGAGCAGGCCGTGCGCTGTGCCTCCTGCCACTCACAGGCCGGACACATGGTGATCCCCTTGTGCGACTCCGGATACTCCGTGGGCTCCCGGCACAGCACGCACTCCGCGTACGGAGGTCCCTCGGCCCTGGGCGGCCTGGCCGTGTCGATCAGGCAGTAGTCCGTGTCGGTCCCGGTGTCGGTGTCGGTCATGCCTCCAGGGTAGGACCGTGTCCGGCGGAGTGCCGGGGCCCGGTTCCGTCAGCCCGGCAGCGGTGCCGTCGGCACGGTCGCGATCAGGTCGGAGACCTTCGTGAAGCGGTAGCCCTGGCGGCGCAGCTTCGGGACGATCGTCCGTACCGCGCGCTCGGTCGCCGGGGCCGCGCTGCGGGTGCAGTGCAGGACGACGACGGAACCCGGGCGCACTCCGTCCAGGACCTGCCGGGCCACCGCGTCGGCGTCCGTGGCGAAGGCGTCACCGCCGACCACGTCCCACTGCACGGCGGTGACACCGGCCGGGACGAGTGCCTTCAGCGCCTCGCGGTCGTAGCAGCCGCCGGGGAAGCGGAAGTACGGCATCGGGTGCGCCACCCCCACCTTGCGGAAGGCCGTGTATGCCCGTTCCACGTCCGCGCGCATCCGGTCCCGGCCGACGGTCGGCAGGCCGTAGCAGTCGTCCGTGAACGCGTAGTGGCTGTACGAGTGGTTGGCGACCTCGAAGAGCGGGTCCCGGCCGATGGAACGGGCCTGGCCCGGGTACTCCTCGGCCCAGCGCCCCGTTATGAACACGGTGGACGGCACCTTCAGTGCGCGCAGGGTGGCGATCAGCCGGGGATGGTCGAAGCGCTCGCCCGCCGCCGCACGCGGGCCCTGGTCGGCGGTCATGTCGGCGTCGAAGGTGAGGGCCACGGTCTTCCCGGCGCTTCGGGGGGCGTTCTCGAAGACCGGGGTCAGACCGGCCGGTCCCGGGGCCAGGGTGGGCAGGCGCGGGGCCGGTGTCGTGGGGGTGACGGAGGGGGTGGGGCGTGGCCGCTGCGGGGAGTGGGGGGCGGCGCAGGCGGCGAGCGCGAGGGTGAGGGCGCAGACGGCTGCTGCTCGGCGTACCGATGTGATCACTGTATGAAGATATGGGTGGTCTCGTGGCGTTCATCCGTGTTCGCGGGTGGGTGCGGTGCGGTGCCACCCGCGTGGCGGAGTCCTGGTGTGGCGCTTTCCCGCCCTCCGCTTGCGGCATGGGACGCGCGAGGCTAACGTGCAACCAAATGGTTGTAGATGGGTTGACCGACGAGACCGTGGACCGGCTGTTCCACGCCCTGGCCGACGCGACGCGTCGCGACATACTCCGTCGTTGTGTGCGGGGTGAGCTGTCCGTGTCACGTCTGGCCGAGGCGTACCCGATGAGCTTCGCCGCGGTGCAGAAACACGTCACGGTGCTGGAGCGGGCCGGTCTGGTCACCAAGCAGCGCCGCGGCCGGGAGCAGCTCGTGCGTACCGACCGCGACGCGGTGGGCAGGGCCCGCCAGGCCCTCGACGAGCTGGAGACGGCATGGAGGGCGCGCGTGGACCGGATGTCCGGTCTGCTGGCGGACGATGCCGGAACCGACGCCGGGTCCGGCGACAAGGAAACGACGGAAGGACAGGACCGATGACTGTCACGAACGTGGACAAGGATCTCGACCGGCTGACCCTCACCGTGATCGCGGACTTCGCCGCACCGATCGAGAGGGTGTGGCAGCTGTGGGCCGACCCGCGGCAGCTGGAGCGCTGGTGGGGGCCGCCGACCTACCCGGCGACCGTGGAGGAGCACGACCTCACCCCGGGCGGGGAGGTCACGTACTTCATGACCGGCCCGGAGGGCGAGAAGTTCGGCGGCTGGTGGCGGATCGCGACGGTCACGCCGCCCACCGCCCTCGAATTCACCGACGGCTTCTCCGGCCCGGACGGCAAACCGAACCCCGAGATGCCGACCACGATGGTGCGGATGACGCTCAGCGAGCGCGAGGGCGAGGGCGGGACCAGGATGGAACTGCGCTCGGTCTTCGACACCCGGGAGCAGATGGAGCAGCTGGCCGAGATGGGCATGGTCGAGGGGCTGCGGCAGTCGATCGGACAGATGGACGACCTGCTGGTGGCCGCCTGAGCCGCGTACGGACCGCCGGGCCGGCCGGGACACCCTGCTCCGGCCGGCCCCGTACCGTTACCGCCGCCAGGGCCCCGTGACCGCGAACGTCGTCCCGGGGTCGTAGCAGTTGACGTACATCGTCCGGCCGTCGGGGGAGAACGCGACCCCGGCGAATTCGCCGAAGTCCGGGCCCTCGGCAGTGCCCCGGTTCTGCCGGTTGCGGGCCACCTCGTACACCTCGCCGCGTCGGGTGACACCGTAGACGTGCTGCGCGCCGCCGCCGTCCTCGCAGACCATCAGGCCGCCGCTGGGGGCGAGGCAGATGTTGTCCGGTGACTCGCCGGGAAGCTGTACGTCGGTGTCCGGACCGAAGGCGATCACCAGCGTCAGCCGGCGCCGGTCCGGGTCGTAGCGCCAGATCTGCCCGTAGTGGTCACCGGCCGAACCCTCCGCGCTGCGGGCGAAGGACGACACGAAGTACGCCGACCGCCCGCCCCAGTAGCAGCCCTCCAGCTTCTGCGCGTGCGTGACGCCGCCGGTGCCGAAGTCCTGGAAACGGATGGGCGTCCCGGCGGCCAGCGGGTCCGGTACGTCCACCCACTCGATGCCGTCGAACCGGGCGCCCGTCTCCTGGACCGAGGACAGGTCCGGCACCCCGGGCACCCGCATCGCCTGGAGTCGGCCGCCCGCGCGCAGCGAGCCGGTGCCGCCCAGCGGTTTGTCGGGCAGGAACCGGTAGAAGAGGCCGAAGGGCCGTTCGAAGGCGTCCTCCGTCTCGTAGACGACGCCCCGTTTCGGGTCGACCGCGATCGCCTCGTGCTGGAAGCGGCCCATCGCGGTCAGCGGTACGGCGCCCGTGCGGCGCGGATCGGCGCCGTCGACCTCGAAGATGAAACCGTGGTCCTTGGTGTAGCCGTTGGTGCCCGCCTTGTCCTCGGTCTCCTCGCAGGTCAGCCAGGTGCCCCAAGGAGTCGGGCCGCCCGCGCAGTTGACGGCCGTACCGGCGATCGCGACCCGCTCCGAGCGTACCCGGCCGCGGGAGTCCAGGGTCAGCGACGTACAGCCGCCCTTGCCCTCCGGGTCGTAGGTCAGGCCCTTGACCACCGGGACCGGGATTCTGCCGTTGGCGCGGTTCTCGTGATTGCGGACCAGATGGACGCGGCCCTGCCCGCCCGCGAAGGCGGCCATGCCGTCATGGTTGGAGGGGACGGGACCCTCACCGGAGCGCAGTGCGTCGCCCTCGCGCGACAGCACCCGGTAGCGGAAACCTTTCGGCAGGTCGAGCAGCCCGTCGGGGTCGGGGACGAGGGGGCCGTAGTCGTGATGACCGAGGTGCTGCGCGGCGGCGGCAGCGGGGGTGAAGAGCTCGGAGAGGGCGCCGGAGAACGCGATGCCGATACCCAGAGCGCCGGAACGGGCGAGTAACTGGCGTCGTGTCGAGGACAGGGATCCGGTGTCGGACCCTGTTTCCGGCATGCCTGCTTCTGACATGGGGGAACCTTCCTGCTGGCGGACAGGAACTGTGGTCCCGCCGTGTCTATCACCTGCCGTGAGTCACGGGAACCACGCGCGGAGCACGTGTCACGCGTCTGTCCGTGGGCGGTCTCGCGTCACGGGCCCGGGGTCAGGTCGGGGGCCGGGGCCGGTATCGGGTTTCGTGTCCGTGTCCGTGGCCAGGCGCCCGAAGTCCGGGACCGGGCGATCGGTTTCCGGGGGACGGCTCCCGTCCTTGTCCCCGTCCACATTTCCGGCGGGGCCCCCGTCCCGGTCGGCCGACGGTCCGGGTTCCTCGAGAACGCGTTCCTGCTGTGCCGGTGGCTGGGCGGCCCGCTCCAGGAAGCGCAGCAGCTCGACGGGGAAGGGCAGTACCAGGGTGGAGTTCTTCTCGGCCGCGACCGCCACAATGGTCTGGAGCAGCCGCAGTTGCAGAGCGGAGGGCGTGTCCGCCATCTGCTGCGCCGCCTCGGCGAGCTTCTTCGACGCCTGGAATTCGGCGTCGGCGTTGATGACCCGGGCGCGGCGCTCGCGGTCGGCCTCCGCCTGGCGGGCCATGGACCGCTTCATGGTGTCGGGCAGTGAGACGTCCTTGATCTCGACCCGGTCGATCTGCACGCCCCAGCCGACCGCCGGGCTGTCGATCATCAGCTCCAGGCCCTGGTTCAGCATCTCCCGGTTGGACAGCAGGTCGTCGAGGTCGCTCTTGCCGATGATCGAACGCAGCGAGGTCTGAGCCATCTGGGAGACCGCGAACCGGTAGTCCTCGACGTTGATGAGCGCCGCGGCCGCGTCGACGACCTTGAAATACACCACCGCGTCCACCCGCACCGTCACGTTGTCCCGGGTGATGCCCTCCTGCGCGGGCACCGGCATCGTGACGATCTGCAGATTGACCTTGTGCAACCGCTCCACGAACGGAACGATCATGGTGAACCCGGGCTGACGCTCCTTGCGGTGCAGCCGGCCGAGGCGGAAGACCACTCCCCTCTCGTACTGCTTGACGACCCGCGCCGCCGCGGTGAGATAGACGACGCCCGCGGCACCGGTGGCGACGGCCGCGGTGAGCAGTTCCTCGACCATGACGACCTCCCGTCAGAGGTCTGCTTCACATGCTTACGGTCACTCCTGTCACGATATGCCCGCCGCCCCGGCCGGGGCCATGGGTGAGGCCATGCGGCCGGCAGGGAGGAAGTGGCTACGGTGTCCCCGTGAGTCGGCCCGCGTCCCGGGCCAGGGCGGTGAGGCGGGAGATGGCCCGGAAATACTTCTTCCGGTAGCCGCCCTCCAGCATCTCCTCGCTGAACAGCTGGTCGAACGGCAGTCCCGAGGCGAGTACGGGCACCTCGCGGTCGTAGAGGCGGTCGGCGAGGACGACGAGACGCAGTGCCGTCGACTGGTCCGGTACCGGCCGGACGTCGGTGAGGCACACGGCGGCGAGTCCGTCGGTCAGGGCGCCGTACCGGCTGGGGTGCACCTTCGCGAGGTGGTCCAGCAGGTCCGCGAAGCCGTCCAGGGAGGCGCCCTCGGTGGCGTACGCCGTCTTGGACACCAGCTCGTCGGTGTACGGCGGCGGTGCCTTCGGCAGGCCGCGGTGGCGGTAGTCCTCGCCGTCGATGCGCAGGGCGCGGAAGTGGGCCGACAGGCCCTGGATCTCGCGCAGGAAGTCGGCCGAGGCGAACCGGCCCTCGCCGAGCTTGCCCGGCAGTGTGTTGGAGGTGGCGGCGAGTGCGACGCCGGCCTCGACCAGCCTGCCGAGCAGGCTGGAGACGAGCACGGTGTCGCCGGGGTCGTCCAGCTCGAACTCGTCGATGCACAGGAGCCGGTGGCCGGAGAGGGTCCGCACCGTCTGCTGGAAGCCGAGGGCGCCGACCAGGTTGGTCAGCTCCACGAAGGTGCCGAACGCCTTCAGCGCGGGCTCGGCCGGGGTGGTGTGCCAGAGGGAGGCCAGCAGGTGGGTCTTCCCGACGCCGTACCCGCCGTCGAGGTAGACGCCGCGGGGGCCGGCCGGGGCGGGCTTCGCCGCCTTGCCGAAGCCGAACAGCCTGCGCTTGCCGGAACCGCCGGCCCCGGGTTCGCCGAGACCCGCCGCGAAGCCTTCGAGGGCGCGCACGGCCTCGGTCTGGCTGGGCTGGTTCGGGTCCGGTATGTACGTGCCGAAGCGGACCGCGTCGAACCGCGGCGGCGGCACCATCTCGGCGACGAGCCGGTCCGCGGGGACATACGGCTCACGGGCGCACAGGGACAGCGGGGCCGCTTCGGCCGTGGCACCGGGCCGGGAGGCGGGGGAGGAGGACGACACGCTTACTCATACTACGGGGCGTGGAACACTGCACGTCATGCGACGCCTGTTCCCTGTGACCGACGAAACAGCAGCTCCCGGCGGGAGGTCCGGTACCTCCGGAGGCGGCCGTGGTGGCCGTGGTGGCCCTGAAAGCGGTGGAGGCGAGGACGGAAACGGCCGGGAGTGGAGTCTGGCCGAGTTGGCGGCCGCGTACGCCTACCCGGAGGCGGAGGCGGAGGCGGAGGCAGGGGTAGAGGCAGGCTCGGGGCCAGGCGAGGGCCGGGTGCCGTGGCTGCGGGCCAACATGGTGTCCACGCTCGACGGTGCCGCCCAGCACGAAGGCCGCTCGCAGCCCATCTCCTGCCCCGCCGACATGCGGATCTTCGGCACGCTGCGGGCGCTGGCGGACGTCGTGCTCGTCGGTGCGGAAACGGTTCGGCAGGAGGGCTACCGGCCGGCACGCGCGCGTGCCGGGTTCGCGGCGGCGCGGGAGTCGGCCGGGCAGGGGCCGGCCGCGGCGATCGCGGTCGTGTCCGCGAGCCTGGACCTGGACTTCTCCCTGCCGCTGTTCACCTCCCCGCTGGTGCCCACCCTGATCCTGACCGGCTCCGCCGCGCCCCCGGCCAGGGTCGCGGCAGCCGAGGCGGCCGGGGCCCGGGTCGTGACCGCCGGGGAGGGAGCGGGTGTGGACCCGGGGCGTGCGGTCCGGGCCCTCGCGGAGCGGGGGTACACCCGGCTGCTGACCGAGGGCGGCCCGCGACTGCTGGGACAGCTGGTGGCGGCCGGGGTGCTGGACGAACTCTGCCTGACCGTCGCCCCGATGCTCACCGCGGGTGACGCTCAGCGCATCGCCGGGGGGCCCTCTGTGACACTTCCGCGGCGTTTCACGCTGAAGTCGATGCTGGAGGAGGACGGCTTTCTCTTCACGCGGTACGCACGGTCCTGACCCCGGTGTGGCCGGAGGGGGCCGGGCGTGGCCGGAAGTGGTCGGGCCACGTGACCGGAAATATACGGAAACGGGTTCGATGGTTACCGCTGGTCCGGTAATCGGCGGAATGTTCCGTTCCGCTTGATGTCGCGAGGGGCAGACTGAATTCGGCAGTGCCCGTGCGAACACGGGGCAGGATGGTTTCCGCAGGGCCTGGCTCGGCCCACGGGGAAGAGGGCCCGTGGCCCTCCGAGGAGAAGGGGCGCCTGGTGTTCACAAGCGTACTGATGATCGAGAAGGCCCTGACGTCCGCCGACGTGGACTTCGTCACCACCTTGCACGGCGACGAGCAGGTCACCTTCCAGGTGCTGCTCCAGCCGCGCGGAGAGCAGGCGGACCGGCTGCTGCGGGCCATCGACGACGTGGCCCTCGGCGAGCTCGACGACGCCGTCCGCGAGGGGGAGACCCCCGAGGGCGAGGAGGCCAAGACCGTGGGGGAGCGGGCCCTGGAGGTCTCCCTGCAGGCCCTGCACGCCGCCGGCCACGAGGCCGAGGGCCGGCTGATCGAGGACCACCCGCTGGACGCGCTGAGAACGATGGTCCAGGAGGCCGGGGCCGACGAGGTGATCGTGCTCACCGATCCGCACTACGTGGAGGAGTTCTTCCACCGTGACTGGGCCTCCCGGGCCCGGCACAAGGTGGGAGTCCCGGTGCTGAAACTGTTCTCGCACAGCAAGACATAGGCTGGGGCTGCGCCTTCGCACGAGGGCGCGGGGACCCTCGTCCCGCTCGTCGCACCACTTGTAGGACCCGCACCACTCGTACGATCCGCACCACTCGTCACCACTGGGGAGAAACACGCATGGCACCCGGCCTTCCTACCGCCATGGACCGACCGCACTTCATCGGCATCGGCGGCGCCGGGATGTCGGGCATCGCGAAAATCCTCGCGCAGCGCGGCGCCAAGGTGGCCGGCAGCGATGCCAAGGAGTCCGCCACCGCCGAGGCGCTGCGCGCGCTGGGTGCCACCGTGCACATCGGGCACGCCGCCGGTCACCTGGCCGACGACGCGAGCTGTGTGGTCGTGTCGTCGGCGATCCGCGAGGACAACCCGGAGCTGGTCCGCGCGGCCGAACTGGGCGTGCCCGTGGTCCACCGCTCCGACGCGCTGGCCGCCCTCATGGAGGGCCTGCGCCCGATCGCGGTGGCCGGCACCCACGGCAAGACCACGACCACCTCGATGCTGGCCGTCTCCCTGACCGAGCTGGGACGACGGCCGTCGTACGCCATCGGCGGCGACCTGGACGTGCCGGGTTCCAACGCGCTGCACGGCGACGGCGAGATCTTCGTCGCCGAGGCGGACGAGTCCGACCGCAGCTTTCACAAGTACGCGCCCGAGGTGGCGATCATCCTCAATGTGGAGCTGGACCACCACGCCAACTACGCGTCCATGGAGGAGATCCACGAATCCTTCGAGACGTTCGTCGGCCGGGTCGTACCCGGCGGCACGCTGGTGATCTCGTCGGACCACGAGGGTGCGCGGGAGCTGACCCGGCGCCTGCGCGACGCGGCGGGCTCCGCCGATGTCGCCGGTTCCGTGCGGACGGTGACGTACGGGGAGTCGCCGGACGCCGACGTGCGGGTGACGTCGGTCGTCCCGCAGGGCCTGAAGAGCGAGGTGACCGCCGAGTTCGAGGGCACCCCGCTCACCTTCACGGTGTCCGTCCCGGGCCGCCACTACGCGCACAACGCCGTGGCCGCGCTCGCCGCGGGCGCCGCACTCGGCATCCCGGCCACCGAACTGGCCCCGGCGCTGGCCGCGTACACCGGCGTGAACCGGCGCCTCCAGCTCAAGGGCGAGGCGGCGGGCGTCCAGGTCATCGACTCCTACGCGCACCACCCGACCGAGATGACCGCCGACCTGGAGGCGATGCGCGGCGCCGCGGGCGACGCCCGCATCCTGGTCGTCTTCCAGCCGCACCTTTTTTCCCGCACCCGGGAGCTGGGCAAGGAGATGGGCGAGGCCCTGGCCCTGGCCGACTCCTCGGTCGTCCTCGACATCTACCCGGCCCGCGAGGACCCGATCCCCGGCGTCACCAGCGAGCTGATCATCGACGCGGCGCGGGCGGCCGGCGCGGACGTGACGCCGGTGCACGACAGGACGGAGATCCCGGAGGCCGTCGCGGGAATGGCGAAGCCCGGTGATCTGGTTCTCACCATGGGAGCGGGCGACGTCACCGACCTCGGCCCGCTGATCCTGGACCGTCTGTCGAAGTAGCGGCGTCGACGCGGGAGCGCCGACGCAGGAACGTCGACGCAGGAACGTCGAAGACGTAAAGAGAAGCGGCAAGAAGAAGTGGAAAGGCTGGAGGCTCATGTCGTACGACGTGGAGAAGCCGGACGAGCAGTGGCGCGCGGAACTGTCGCCGTCCGAGTACGCCGTGCTGCGCCAGGCGGCCACGGAGCCGGCCTTCACCGGTGAGTACACCGACACCAAGGCCGAGGGCGTGTATGCGTGCCGCGCCTGCGGTGCCGAACTGTTCACCTCGAAGACCAAGTTCGAGTCGCACTGCGGCTGGCCCTCGTTCTACGACCCGCGGGACTCCGAAGCGGTCGAACTGATCCAGGACCGGTCGCACGGCATGGTGCGCACCGAGGTGCGCTGTTCCCGCTGCGGCTCACATCTCGGACACGTGTTCGATGGTGAGGGGTATGCGACGCCCACGGACCAGCGGTACTGCATCAACAGCATCTCGCTGAAGCTGCGGTCCGCCGAGGGCTGATCCGCACACCGCGCCGATACCGAAGGGCCGCCGGGGATTCGTCGTCCGCGGCGGCCCTTCGGCGTCTCCGTGCGTCCGTGTCTCCGTGCGTCCATAGGTCCGTAGGTCCGTAGGTCCGTGCGGGATACCGCCCGCCCCACCGGCCGGTGGGGCGTCGTGGTGTCCTCAACGGTTCGTGACGCCCTGCCCGTTGAGCGGGAGCCGTACGGTGAAGACCGTCGGTCCCGGCCCGCCGGTGCTCGGCTCGATGTCGCCGCCGTGCGCCCTGACCAGGGATCTGGCGACCGCGAGGCCGAGGCCGCTGCCGCCCCGGTCACGGCTGCGGGCCTTGTCGACCCGGTAGGACCGGTCGAACACCCGCTCCCGGTCCTCGGCCGGGATGCCGGGCCCGCCGTCGGCGACCCGTATCCGCGCGGCGGCGCCGGCGTCGGTCACGGTCACGGACACGTCGACGCGGGTGCCGGGCGGGCGGCGGACTCCGGGCCCGCGGTGCGCCGCAGCACCGTCCGCAGCCGTGCCATCAGTTCCTCCACGGCGAACGGCTTGATCAGGTAGTCGTCCCCGCCCCGGGTCAGCCCCGCCGCCCGGTCGGCGACCCCGTCACGGGCGGTGAGGAACACCACCGGCAGCATCGCCCGGGAGCCGCGCAGCCGGTCCAGCACGTCGAAGCCGTCGACATCGGGCAGCATCACGTCGAGCACCACGATGTCCGGCCGGAACGCGGCGGCTCGACGCAGCGCCTCCTCACCGGAGTGGGCGGTGACGGTCTCCCAGCCCTCGTACCGGGCAACGGTCGCCACCAGGTCGGCTACCGGTGGATCGTCGTCCACGACGAGCAGCCGCACTTTCTCCACCCGCCCATACTGAGGTATCCGGCCCCGGAGGTGTTTCGAACAGCGGGTTCACGTGAGGTTTCCCGTGGTGGGCGCGGGGCAGGCGGCGGCGTGGGGCGACCCAGTCGGGCGGCCGGGGCGGCCCGTCCGGCGGCCGGCCGTGCCGCAGACGAGGGGCACGGAGGCAGGGGAGGCGCGGACAACCCGTTCTCCGGGCGATGTCGGAGGTGCCGTCTAAACTCGACCGGCGGCAGACCCCGCGGCCGTCTCGGCCAGAAGTTTCCAGCCACCCGAAGGGCATCCGGCGTCTTGATACGGATCGAATCAGTCACGAAGCGCTATCCGGACGGCACGGTGGCGGTCGACCGGCTCTCCCTGGAGATTCCCGACCGCTCGATCACCGTCCTCGTCGGACCGTCGGGCTGCGGCAAGACGACCACCCTGCGCATGATCAACCGCATGGTCGAACCCACCGAGGGAACGATCCTGCTCGACGGTGCGGACATCCAGCGGCAGCCGGTCACCACCCTGCGCCGGTCCATGGGATACGTCATCCAGAACGCCGGACTGTTCCAGCACCGCACCATCGTCGACAACATCGCCACCGTGCCCCGCATGCTCGGCTGGGGCAAACAGCGGGCCCGGGAACGGGCGGCGGAGCTGATGGAGCGGGTGGGCCTCGACACCGCCATGGCCAAGCGGTACCCGTACCAGCTCTCCGGCGGCCAGCAGCAGCGCGTCGGGGTGGCGCGGGCGCTGGCCGCGGACCCGCCGGTGCTGCTGATGGACGAGCCGTTCTCGGCCGTCGACCCGGTGGTCCGCAAGGGCCTCCAGGACGAACTCCTGCGGATCCAGGAGGAGCTGGGCAAAACCATCGTCTTCGTCACGCACGACATCGACGAGGCGGTCAAACTCGGCACGATGGTCGCCGTCCTGCGCGAGGGCGGCCGGCTCGCCCAGTACGCGCCGCCCGCCGAGCTGCTCTCCGACCCCGCGGACGCGTTCGTCGAGGACTTCCTCGGCGCCGACCGGGGCATCCGGCGGCTCTCCTTCCTCACCACCACCGCACTGGAACTGGCCACCGACACCGTGATCCCGCCGGACGCCACCGCCGAGCGGATCGGCGCGGCCGACGCCGCCCACCTCCTGGTGACCGACGACGAGGGACGCCCGCTCGGCTGGTCCGAGCCGCGCCGGCTGACCGCCGGAGACATCCGGCCCGACCAGCTCCTGCCGTACGGGCGCCCGTTCGTGCCCGGGGTGGACTCGCTGCGGGTCGCACTCGACTGCGCCGTACTCTCCCCGACCGGCTGGGCCGTCGCCGTGGACGACGCCGGCCGGGTGCGGGGAGTCGTCTCCCAGCAGACCATCGGCGACGCCATCCGCACGGCGCACCGAGGCGGCCGCGCCGACGACGAGAAGGTCGCCGGATGAGCGGCCTCTTCGACATCCCCAGCGACCTCCAGCACAGCTGGGCCGGCCTGATCGGACTGCACCTGAGGGAGGCGCTGATCCCGGTCGCGGCCGGGCTGCTGCTCGCGCTGCCCATCGCCCAGCTGTGCGGCCGCTTCCGCTGGCTGTACCCGCCGGTGCTCGGCCTGACGACCGTGCTGTACGCCATCCCGTCACTGGCGTTCTTCGTCGTCCTCATCGACTACACCGGCCAGACCGAACTCACCGTGATGATCCCGCTGGCCCTGTACAGCCTGGTGGTGCTGATCCCGGCGATCGTCGACGGCGTGCGCTCGGTACCGGACGAGACCCTGGCCGCCGCCACCGCCATGGGCTTCGGCCCCGTACGGCGCTACACCCAGGTGCAGTTGCCGATCGCCGCGCCCGCCATCATCGCCGGCCTGCGGGTCGCCACCGCGTCCAGCATCTCCCTGGTCAGCGTCGGCGCCCTGATCGGCAACCAGGGTGCCCTCGGCAACCTGCTCGCGGCCGCGCAGAAGTACGACCGGCCCGAGCTCGCGGTCAACGCCGTGCTCACCATGGCCGTACTGGCGATCCTGTGCGACGTCCTGCTGGTCCTGCTCCGGGTCCTGCTCACGCCCTGGATGCCACGCGGTACACAGTCCGGGACCAGGTCCACCGTGGGTCCGGGGCGGTTCGAAGAAGCCGAGGTCGAGGCCCTGTGAACATCTTCGACTTCGCCCACGCGTTCTTCGGCGACAGCGCCAACTGGCAGGGCTACGACGGCATTCCGCAACGCTTCCTCGAACACCTCCAGTACTCGCTGCTGGCGCTCGCCGTCGCCGCCGCGATCGGCCTGCCCGTCGGCCTGCTGACCGGGCACACCGGCCGCGGCGGGAACGCGCTCGCCTTCATCGCCAACGCCGCCCGCGCCCTGCCCAGTTTCGGCCTGCTGGTGCTGGTGGTCCTGCTGATCGGCTTCGGCCTGCTGCCCGTGATGATCCCGCTGGTCGTCCTGGCCGTCCCGCCGATCCTGGTGACCACCTACGAGGCCGTCCGCACCGTGGACCCCTCCCCGGTGGACGCGGCACGCGGCATGGGCATGCCCGAGTCGCGGATCCTCTTCCAGGTCGAGGTGCCGGTGGCGCTACCGCTCATCCTCAGCGGACTGCGCTCGGCGGCCATCCAGATCGTGTCCACGGCCACCATCGCCGCGTACGTCAGTCTCGGCGGCCTCGGCCGGTACATCATCGACGGGCTCTACCAGCGCGACTACGAGAAGGTGGTCGGCGGCGCCACCCTGGTGGCGGTCCTGGCGCTCGTCACGCTCGTGCTGTTCTGGGCGGCGGGACGATTCGTGGTGTCACCCGGGGTGCGCAGGCGATAGCAGCGGAAGGGCCGAGGGAAGAACCCCGCGCACGGCCCGCCGAGTGACAACCGTGATCCAGCCGCGCTTGACGGAGAGTGAAGCGGCTGGATTGGATCGGTGGATGACTTCTACCGCTAGGGTCTTTCGTTTGGATCAGGCCGGATCAGGCACCGGGCCCCGCGAGCCCGGCCCGATCCAAACGAGAGGCCCCAAGAACAGCTGGTCCAGGACGAGGCACACCGGTGCGGCGGCCGTCGCGCTCGCCGCCGCGACGGCCCTGCTCGCGGGCTGTTCGTCCGGCGACACCTCCGACAACCCCCTGGAGGGGGAGAAGGCGGAAGCCGGCACCGTCGTCGTCGGTTCCAACAATTTCGCCGAGAGCACCCTGCTCGCCGACATCTACGGCGAAGCACTCAGGGCCAAGGGCCTCAAGGTCACCTACAAGCACAACATCGGCAGCCGGGAGACGACCTACGGTCTGATGAAGAACGGCTCCATCACTGTTCTGCCCGAGTACAACGGCTCCCTGCTCGCCTACCTCGACCCCGGGACCGAGCAGGAGTCCCCCGAGGCCGTCAATACCGCAGTCAAGGCCAAGCTCGACAAGAAGCTGACGCTGCTGGACCCGTCGCCGGCCGAGGACAAGGACTCCGTCAGCGTCAACGCCGAGACGGCGAAGAAGTACAAGCTCACCGCGTCGTCCACCCTCGCCGACCTCAAGGACGTCGCACCGGAGCTGGTGATCGGCGGCTCGCCCGAGTTCCAGACCCGGCGCCAGGGACTGGAGGGCCTGAAGTCCGTCTACGGACTGGAATTCAAGTCGTTCAAGGCGCTGGACGCGGGCGGTCCGCTGACCCAGGCGGCGCTCACTCAGAACGAGGTGCAGGCGGCGGACATCTTCACCACGGACCCGACGATCGTGAAGGAGAAGTTCGTCGTCCTCGGGGACCCGGAGAACCTCTTCGGTTTCGCCAACGTGACCCCGCTGGTCCACAAGGACGCTCTCTCCCCGGAGGGTGTCGACGCGCTCAACAAGGTCTCCGCCAAGCTGGACACCGAGACCCTGCTCGACCTGGACGCCCAGGTCCAGCTGGACAAGAAGGACCCGCTGGACGTGGCGAAGGCCTGGCTGGAGTCGGCCGGACTGGTCTGACGGTTCGTCCCCCGGACGCCCCGTCAGTCGGGAGTCCCTCCGGCGTAACGATTCTTCCCCGAGGGGGTGGGGCGCGGCCCGCGGTGGGCCGCGCCCCACCTGCGTTCCTCCCGCGCCCCGACCGCGCGCCTCACCCCGTCGGCGCGGCGGCGGCGATCAGCCGGTCCAGCAGGGCGATCAGCACATTCCTGGACGACGTCCGGTCCCGTGCGTCGCACAGCAGCACCGGGACGCCCTCGGGCAGCGTCAGCGACTCCCGGATGTCCTCGACCGGGTACGGGTGCTTCCCGTGGAAGCCGTTCACGGCGATGACGAACGGGATGCCCCGGCGCTCGAAGAAGTCGACCGCGGCGAAGCTCGACTCGGGCCTGCGCACATCGATCAGGACCACCGCGCCCAGCGCGCCGAGGGACAGGTCGTTCCACATGAACCAGAACCGCTGCTGGCCCGGCGTGCCGAACAGATACAGCACGAGGTCGTCGGAGACGGTGATCCGGCCGAAGTCCAGTGCCACGGTGGTGGCACGTTTCTCCTCGATGCCGTCGAGGTCGTCGACGCCCAGGCCCGCCATGGTCAGCGGTTCCTCGGTGCGCAGCGGGGCGATCTCGCTGACCGAGCCGACCATGGTGGTCTTGCCCACGCCGAAGCCCCCGGCGATCAGGATCTTGACCGTGTCGGGTGCCGGACGCTCGGTGGGCGCCGGAGCGGTGATGTCAGAGCCGGCCAAGGCCGTCCCTCACTTTCTGCAGCAGATCCAGGTCCGGTGTGGTGCAGGTGACGTGATGCGGCGGGCGGACGGTGATCCGGCCCGCTTCCAGCAGGTCGCAGAGCATGATCACGACCACGCTCACCGGGAAGTCGAGGCGCGCCGCGAGTTCCGCCACCGCGACGGGCTCCGTGCACAGCCGCAGGATGCGTGTGTGCTCGGGCTGGGGCCGGGCGGCCTCCACGGGCTGGGGCTCGACCGTCGTCACCATCGTGATGAGCGTGAAGTCGGCGCGGCTCGGCCGTGTCCGCCCACCGGTCAGCGTGAACGGTCGGACGAGCCGGCCCGCGACATCGCCTCCGTCCACCTCACGCGCCGGAGCCGGAGGGGTCTGCCGTGCCCCGGGGTGCCGCGCTGAGGTGCTCACCGATCTTCTTCACCAGCATGTTCATCTGGTAAGCGACCACACCGACGTCCGCACCCGGGCCGGTGAGCACCACGAGATGGGCGCCGGGCCCGGCCGAGGTGAGGATCAGGTAGCTGTTGGCCATCTCGATGAGCGCCTGGCGCACCGGGCCGCCGCGGAAGTCCATGCTGACGCCCTTGCTGAGACTCATCAGCCCGGACGCGGTGGCCGCCAGACGTTCCGCGTCGTCGCGCAGGAAACCGGTGGACTTGCTGACCACCAGCCCGTCCTCGGACAGGACCACGGCCTGGTTCACGTCGGCGACCCGCTCCACGAGTCCGGTCAGCAGCTGATCGAGCTGGGTGTGAGTGGCGGGTATGGGGCGTGTCATGACTGTGTTCCTTCTTCGGTGTTCGGTGTTCGGTGTTCGGTGTTCGGCGTTCAGCGGTCGGCGGGCGGTGTCGAGAGCTCTCGGGAGGCGGCCGATACCTCGGCGGGCACTTCTGTGGGTACCCCGGAGGACGCCGTCGTGTCGTCATCGGCGGCCGGCCGCACGGCATCGTTGTCGGCCCCGGCGTCGTCACGTGCCTCGAACGTGCCGCGCTGGAAGCCGGCGAGGGAGGAGGCGGCGTGCTCCGCCGTGAAGTCCTCGGCGTCGTCCTCGACGTCCGGCGTCGCCACCTCCTCACGGAGTTCGGCGGCCAGGCTGGTCTGCGGCACGCGGCGGGGGAGCGGGGTGAGTCCGTTCGGCCGGGACGCGGGGGCGGCGGTGTCCGGGCGGGCGGCGGCCCCGGAGCGGGACGGCAGCGGCGGCGGCACGTCCGGGGTGCCCGGGGCGTCCGGGACGGATGCCCCGTCGGCGCTGTCGGCCCCGGCCGCCGTGTTCGCCTCGCTCGTGGCGTGTGTGACGTGTGCCGGCTCACGGTCCGTGACGCCGACGGCCTCGTCGGCGAGGGCGGGCGTGGCCTCCTGGGGGGCGGGCGCGGCGTTCCGCACCACGATCGCGTGCGGGATCAGCACGATCGCCGCCGTTCCGCCGTACGGCGACGGGCGCAGGGTGACGGTGATGCCGTGCCGGTGGGCCAGCTGGGAGATCACGAACATGCCGAGCCGGAGGTCGTCGGCGAGCGCCACCACGTCGAACTGCGGGGGACTGGCCAACTGGGTGTTGATCGAGGCGTAGTCCTCCTGCGACATGCCCAGGCCCCGGTCCTCGATCTCGACGGCGAGGCCCTTGGCCACCACCGCGGCGCGTACCCCGACGGGGCTCGGCGCCGGCGAGTACACCGTCGCGTTGTCGATCAGCTCGGCCAGCAGGTGGATGACGTCGGCCACCGCGGGCGGAGCCAGCGCGACCTCCTCGTCGGTGTGCACGTCCACCCGCTGGTACTCGGCGACTTCACCGACGGCGCTGCGCAGGATGTCGATCAGCGCGACCGGCTCGCTCCACGAACGGCCGGGCCGCTCGCCGCTGATGATGACGAGGTTCTCCTCGTAGCGGCGCAACTGGCTGGCCGTGGAGTCGAGTTCGTACAGTCCCTTGAGGACCTCGGGGTCGGTGTGCGTGCGTTCCAGCAGGTCGAGCTTGCTGAGCTGGAGGTTGACCAGGTTCTGGCTCTGGCGGGCGATGCCCAGGATGACCTTCTGGAAACCGCGCCGGGTGTCGGCGAGTTCGACCGCCGTGTGCACGGCGGTGCGCTGCGCCGTGTTGAACGCCTGGGCGACCTGGCCGAGTTCGTCGTGGCCGTAGTCGAGGGGCGTGATCGCCGACTCGGCGTCGACCTTCTCGCCCCGTTCCAGCCGCGCCACCACGTCGGGCAGCCGCTCCTCGGCCAGGCTGAGGGTGGCCATGCGCAGCCCGCGCAGCCTGAGGGACAGGGAGCGGGTGATCCGCCACGACATGCCGACGCTGAGCAGCAGGGCGATCAGTCCGCCGGCGCTGAGCGAGGCCGCGGTCAGCAGCATGCTGCGGGCCTCGTCGGCGCTGCGGGTGAGCAGCGCGCCGGTCTGTTCCTCGATCAGGGCGGCGTACTGGGGTGCGACCTTGTCCAGAGCGGCGTCCCACCGCTTCTGTGCGTCCGGCAGGCTGATCCTCCGGTCCTCGGCCGTGGGACGGGAGTCGCGTACCTCGTCCTCGACCTCCTGCAGGGTCCGCCACTCGGGGCTCTGCAGGATCTGCTCGGCCTGTGTCTTGGTGCTGCCGCGCAGGAACGGCACGATCTGGGCCTCGACCAGCCAGCGGCGGGTGGTGACCAGCTCCGCGAAGGTGGCCCAGGACTCGTCCTCGAGCTTTCCGGACGGCCAGGCCAGGGTGAGGTGCGCGTTCTCCTGGGAGAGCACCTCCGCCGCCTGCTCCAGCGAGACCAGCGGTCCGGCCTGGGAGGTCAGGTCGCCGTCGTCGACCTGCGACAGCTGCTGGAAGGCGTGGATCTGGTCCTGGATGATCGAGGAGTAGTGGTCGAGCGCCTGCTCGGCGGTGATGTCGCTCGGCTTGTCCACCTGGTTCCGGTAGTACTCCAGGCTGCCCACCGAACCCAGCACCGAGTACAGCGGGTCCGACACGCGGGCCGGTGCCTCGGCGATCGCGTCGGCCTGTCCGACCAGTCTCGCCACCGCGGCGTCGGTCTTCTCGCGCTGCGCGTCGAGGGCGGCCCGGGAGTCCTTCGGCGAGGCCAGCCAGGCGGCGGTCAGCCCGCGCTCCCGCTGCAACGCCAGGGTCGCGTCGGTGCCCATCGCGCCGGTCGACCGGCTCAGCTCCGTCTGGGAGCGGAGCCGCAGTCCCTCCGAGAACATCTGGATCGTCGTCACGCCCCACATGGCGGTGAGGGTGACGGTGGGAACCAGTGCCAGGAGGACCAGCGAGAGACGTATGGAGCCGAGACGGCGCCGGGCACCTGTCCGTGGAGACATCGTCGTCCTAGAGCGGTCGGATCATCGGAAATGCGGGCAGAGGGCAGGAGGGGGACGGGCTGCGGACGCGTGCGGAGGGCGTACGTCCGGTACGTCACAGGTGATGCGCAGGATGCTATCCGCACAAGTGACCGTACGGTCCGTTCGTAACCGAATCCTTGGGTACGTCCTCACCGGATGTGTCCGTCACCGGGTGCCGTTGGCGGCGAACTCCGCGACCGAGGCCGCGTTGTTCTTCGTGACGAACGCCGGCCCGGTGAGCACGGGCGACACCCCGCCGCCGCTGATGTTGCCGTTGGTCCGGTACAACCACAGCGCGTCCACGGAGAGATAGCCCTGGAGGTAGGGCTGCTGGTCGACGGCGAACTGGACGTCACCGCCGCGGACGGCGTCCACCAGCTCCTCGGTGAGGTCGAAGGAGGCGACCCGCGCCCCGGTGTCCGCCTTCTTGGCGGCCTCGGCCACGAGGAGGCCGTACTGCGCGCCGTTGGCGACGACCTCGTCGATGGTCGGGTCCTGCCGCAGCGTCGCGGTGACGATGCCGGAGACGGCGCGCTCGTCGGAGCCGTCCACGTAGAGATTCTCGAACTTGCCGTCGAACGTCTTCCGCATGCCGGCGCAGCGCGCCTCCAGTCCGACATTGCCCCGCTCGTGGATGACGCAGAGGGCGTTCTTGGCCTTCAGCTCGTTGAGCTTGTTGCCCACGGCCTGGCCCGCGACGCCGTCGTCCTGGCCGAAGTACTCCAGCAGCCCCGACGACTTCCAGGCGTCGATACCGGAGTTGAGCCCGACGACGGGGATGCCCGCCTTGCGTGCCTCCTCCACCGGCCCCTTCATCGCCTGCGGCTTGGCCAGCGTCAGGGCGATGCCGTCCACCTTGTCGCGGACGGCGTTGCGCACGAGCTCGGCCTGGCCCTCCGGGTCCGCGTCGCTCACATACGTGAGGTTGATGCCGTCCTTCGCGGCGGCGGCTTCGGCGCCCTTCTTCACCCGGTCCCAGAAGATGTCCCTCTCACCGCCGTGCGTGACCATCACGATGCTCATCCCGTCGCCGGCCGCGCCCGCGCTCTTCGCATCCGAGGAGTCGTCGGCCGTGTCGAAGACGGAACAGCCGGTCGCCATCAGGACGACGGCTGCCGCCAGGGCTGTGAGGCGAACGGGCCGTCTCGGGAAACCGTGGGCCGGGGGACGAGTGTTCATGAGGGAGCGGACCTCGCTGTACGCCGAGCTGGAGGAGAGGGGAGGGGACGTGAACAGGGGACGTGAGCAGGGGCGGAGCCGCGGCGTGTACGCCGATTGGGTGACTCCCGCTGGGACGGGAGCCAATCGCGTCTTGCTACTGGTAGTCAAGTGACCAGCCACGTGAAGTGAGACGATGCTGCCGCATTGTGATGAACGGTGAGGTCTGAGGCGACAGGGGCGGAAGGGGCTCCTTTGCATCGAACCGCGTGGACGGTACGGAACCTGCTCCGCGGCGCCCGGACGGCCGACCTCCAATCAACTTCCCCCGAATTCCTGGTTGTTCACGGGCCTTCATGGGTGTGCGCGGGCGGCATGCGGCACTCGGGCGGCCGGGTCTCTTCGCGCGGGCACCAGGCGGCTCCGCACCTTCCCGTTCCCCCGGCCCACCGGGCGCCGGCCATCGGGAACAGCCCTTTCGGCGGGGGGCGAGTTCCCCTTGAGGCCGCTCACCGTTCTCTTTCGCCCGCACACCTGCCACACTCAGATACCGGACGCGCTGTTTTCTTTCCGCGCCCGTAGCTGATTTGCCGGATGTATGCCGCGTCACGGGGTGAACCGGTGTGATGAGCGCAGTCGCAGGGTGAGTTATTGTGTACGCGCGGTAAAAACAAACAGCATGACCCGTTCCTTTTCGGCCCAGGAGTTCAGCCCATGGCGAGGCAGGTACGCGCCGAGCAGACCCGCGCGACGATCATTACGGCCGCCGCCGATCTGTTCGACCGGCAGGGCTATGAATCGACCAGTCTCAGCGACATCGTCGAGCATGCCCAAGTCACCAAGGGAGCCCTTTACTTCCACTTCGCGGCGAAGGAGGACCTGGCCCACGCGATCCTGGAGCTCCAGTCCGCCACCTCCCGCAAACTGGCCAGGGACACCGAGACCCGGGGCCACACCTCACTGGAGGCGCTGATGCGCCTCACCTTCGGCATAGCCCGCCAGTCGGCCGAGGACCCCGTCCTGAGGGCCGGGCTCCGCCTCGCCACCGGGGGCACCCGGCCGCGTCCGCCGCTCAGTCACCCGTTCACCGAGTGGACGGACATCGTCACCGCCCGACTCGTCGGCGCGGTCAAGGAGTCCGACGTCCATCCCGACGTCGACATCGACGTCGTGGCTCACTCCCTCGTCTGCTTCTTCATCGGCACCCGCGTTGTGGGCCGCTCCCGGGAACCCGTCGCCCGGCAGCCCCGCCGCACCGCGGAGATGTGGCAGATCCTCATCCGGGGCCTGGTCCCGGTGACCCGCAGGGCCCGCTACCTCAGCCTGGCCGCACGGCTGGAGCGGGAGATCGCCCCCGTCTGACCCCCGTCTGACCCCGTCTGCCGCTTCCGCCGGGCCGCTGGGCCCCCGGCTGGGGCGGTTCCAGGGCCCCTCCGTCCCGTCGGTGGGGCCGATCCCGCGGCCCGGCGCCGCGCGTTACGGTGAGCCGCATGCCCGACACCCCCACCGCCCCCGTGCTCCTCGGCAACCGGCCCGGATCGTTCCCGCACAGCGTGCTCACCGAGCGGCACCCCGCGATCATCCGGCAGGTACGCGACGCCTTCCCGTACGAACCCGAGCAACAGCACGCCCTCGACGCCCTGCTGGCCAACTGCACCGAGGGCACGATCGAACCCCTCCCCGCCGACGCCCACGACCGGGAGCGCTGGGCGGCCTGGGGGATGGACGCGTACGCCGGACAGTCCTGGCACGACGTGCCCTGGCTGTGGTCCGAGAGTTGGTTCTACCGCCGACTGCTGCAAGCAGTCGGCTACTTCGGCCCCGGCCCCTGGAAGGGCATCGACCCCTTCCGACCCTCCAAGCGCGCCGAACTCGACTCATCCGCGACGGACGACGAACTCGCCGCGCTCGACGGCCTCGCCGGCCGGCCCGCGGACGAACAGGGGCAGGCCCTGCTGCACGGCTCCCTGTGGGGCAACCGCGCCGACCTCGGCTTCCGGCTCTCCGCCGAGGGGACCGACCTCGCGGCAGCCGTCCCCGCGCTGGTCGCCGACGACAGCGAGAGGCTGTGGTCGCTGCTGGACGCCTCCCCCGCGGGCACCCTCGTCCTGGTCGCCGACAACGCCGGACGCGAACTCGTCCCCGATCTCCTGCTCATCGCCCACCTGCTGGACCACGGAACCATCGGCCGGGCGGTGTTGCACGTCAAGCCGTACCCGTACTACGTCTCCGACGCCACGACCGCCGACGTCGTCGACGCGCTGCGCCGACTGGTCGAGGCCCAGGGAGCGGCGGCCGGTTACGGGCGCAGGCTCTGGGATGCCCTGTCCGACGGACGGCTCACCCTCCGCGCCCACCCGTTCTCCTGCTCCCCGCTGCCGTACGAGGAGATGCCCGACGACCTCCGCGCCGACTTCGCCCCGGCCGCGGTCACCCTCGTCAAGGGTGATCTCAACTACCGCCGCCTGGTGGGCGACCGTACCTGGCCCCCCACCACACCCTTCGCCGACGTCACCGGTTATTTCCCCGGACCGGTCGCCGCCCTGCGCACCCTGAAGTCCGACGTCGTCACCGGCCTGGCTCCCGCAACGGAGAAGGCACTGGTCGCGGCTGAGGAACAGCGCTGGCGCACCGGCGGCACCCACGCGCTGATCCAGGTACGGGCGTAGCGATCCGCGCTCCCGTACCGGTACGGCGGTCTCGCGTACTCGGCACTCGCGTACTCGCGTACTCGGCATTCCCGCACCGGCATTTCGACATTTCGGCGAGGGTTCACGCGATGGTGTGATCATGTCCGGGCCGGTGGATGCCGCCACGGGTCCACGGGTAGTGCCGGGCCATGACCCAGCCGTTCGTACTTCCGCACTTCTACCTGCCGCACCCCGCGCGGCTGAACCCGCATCTCGAGGAGGCCCGCGCCCACTCGTCGGTGTGGGCGCGCGAGATGGGCATGCTGGAGGGATCCGGAGTCTGGGAGCAGGCCGATCTCGACGCGCACGACTACGGCCTGCTCTGCGCCTACACCCACCCCGACTGCGACGGGCCCGCCCTCTCCCTGATCACCGACTGGTACGTGTGGGTCTTCTTCTTCGACGACCACTTCCTGGAACTGTTCAAACGCAGCCAGGACCGCGAAGGCGGCAAGGCCCACCTGGACCGGCTGCCGCTGTTCATGCCGCTGGACCCGGCGACCCCGGTGCCCGAGCCGCACAACCCGGTCGAGGCGGGCCTCGCCGACCTGTGGGCGCGCACCGTGCCCGCGATGTCCGAGGACTGGCGCGCCCGGTTCGCCGTCGCCACGGAGCACCTTCTCAACGAGTCGTTGTGGGAGCTGTCCAACATCAACGAGGGGCGGATCGCCAACCCCGTCGAATACATCGAGATGCGCCGCAAGGTGGGCGGCGCCCCGTGGTCGGCGGGGCTCGTCGAGTACGCGACCGCCGAAGTGTCCGCCACCGTCGCCGGAACCAGGCCGCTCAGGGTGCTGATGGAGACGTTCTCCGACGCCGTGCACCTGCGCAACGACCTGTTCTCCTACCAGCGCGAGGTCGAGGACGAGGGTGAGAACAGCAACGGCGTCCTCGTCCTGGAGACCTTCTTCGGCTGCACCACCCAGCAGGCCGCCGACACCGTCAACGACATCCTCACCTCGCGGCTGCACCAGTTCGAGCACACCGCGTTCACCGAAGTCCCCGCGGTCGCCCTGGAGAAGGGCCTCGCCCCGCACGAGGTCGCGGCCGTCGCGGCGTACGCGAAGGGGCTGCAGGACTGGCAGTCCGGCGGCCACGAATGGCACATGCGCTCCAGCCGGTACATGAACGAGGGCGCACGGCAGGCCAACCCTTGGGAGGTCCCGACCGGGCCGGGGACCTCGGCCGTCGACGTACGCGGCCTGCTCGCCGCCGCGGGCGCGGCGAGGCTGCGGGCGCACGCCCATGTGCCGTACCAGAAGGTCGGCCCGTCGCTGATCCCCGATCTTCGGATGCCGTTCCCGCTGGAGCTCAGCCCGCACCTCGACGCCTCGCGGAGCACCCTCGTCGACTGGTGCCACCGGACGGGCATCCTGAGCGAAGGCGTGTGGGACGAGGACAAGCTGGACGCCTACGATCTTGCGCTGTGCTCCGCCGGAATCGACCCGGACGCCACCCCCGCCGCCCTCGACCTCAGCGCGCAGTGGCTCGCCTGGGGCACCTATGGCGACGATTACTACCCGCTCGTCTACGGCCATCGCCGTGACCTCGTCACCGCCCGGCTGACCACGGCCCGCCTGTCCGACTGCATGCCCGTCGACGGTGAACCGGTGCCCCCGGCGACCAACGCCATGGAGCGGGCCCTGACCGACCTGTGGGCCCGCACCACTGCGGCCATGACCCCTGAGGAACGGGTGCCGCTGAAGAACGCCGTGAACGTCATGACCGAGAGCTGGCTGTGGGAACTGGGCAACCAGATCGTGCACCGCGTGCCCGACCCGGTCGACTACCTGGAGATGCGCCGGCAGACCTTCGGCTCCGACCTCACCCTCGGCCTGTGCCGGGCGGGCCACGGCCCCGCCGTCCCGCCGGAGGTCTACCGAAGCGGCCCGGTCCGTTCCCTGGAGAACGCGGCGATCGACTACGCCTGCCTCCTCAACGACGTCTTCTCGTACCAGAAGGAGATCGAGTTCGAGGGCGAGATCCACAACGCGATCCTCGTCGTGCAGAACTTCTTCGGCTGCGACTACCCGACGGCGCTCGGCATCGTCCATGACCTGATGAGCCGTCGCCTGGACCAGTTCGAGCATGTCGTGGCACACGAGCTGCCCGTGCTGTACGAGGACTTCGGACTGTCCCGGGAGGCACGCGCGATCATGCGGGACTATGTGCTGGATCTGCAGAACTGGATGGCGGGCATCCTGCACTGGCACCGCAGCGTGGACCGCTACAAGGACGCGTGGCTCTCGGGCCGGGCCCACGGCTTCCTGCCGGACCGCACACCCGCGGTACCCATGACTACCCGTATCTGAGGGAAAGTCAGTCTCACTCTTTCGTGGCTCGTCGGCCTCCGCCGGTCCGGGTAGCACTCCAGGCGGAGGCGATCCATGGAACAGACGGCGTTGCGACCCAAGCCGATGCCCGGCCGTGAGACGGCCGGGGCCGGAGACACGGGTGGGGGTGCGGACAGGGATGGAAACGGGAGGGGGGAGGGACGTGGGGGTGGGGCCGGGTCCGGGGCCCGGCGCGGTTCCGGCCGGCCGCGTCCGCATGCCGCGCGGCGGCGGCGGGGGCGGCGGCTGAGGACCACACTGTTCGCGATGTTCCTCGGCACCGTCCTGGTGCTGTCCGGGGTGGGCGTCGGGGCGATGGGTGCCACGGTCGTCGGCGCGGACGGACTGGCCGAGTTGCAGCGCCAGGCGGGATTCGTGGGCGCTGCCGGGCCGTCCGCGCGGTCCGGGCCGTCGGCGTCGGGGGCCTTCCCCTCCCCGTTGTCCGCGCCCGTCGTCGCCAGGCTCGGCGTGGAGGTCGTGGACGACAGCGGGCCGGGAGCCCTGGTGGTGGGCGTGCATGTGCCGGGTCCGGGGTTCGCGGCGGGCCTGGTGCGGGGCGATGTGCTCCTCGCCTTCGGCGGCACCCGGATCGACACGGCCGCCGACCTGGTGGGCGCGGTCGTCCGGGCGAGACCGGGTGCCGGGGCGACCCTCACGGTGCGCCACCGCGGCGGCGACTTCCAGCAGCTCACGGCCGTCCCCGGCCTTGTCACCTGAGCACCGGGGGAGGGGGGTCGCCGGAGCCGGCGCGCCCCAGGGGGCCGCATCCGGAGGGGCACGTCAGTGCGGCATGGCCGGCTCGTGTGCGAGCGGAGCCACTCCCCGGGAGTACCGGACGCGGTGACATGCCGGACGGACACGGCACACCGGCTCGCGCCGCCCCCGCCCGCCGGGCAGGATGCTGTCCATAGCCCCTGCCACTGCCCCGGGAGGTCCGGATGACCGGCAGTACGTCCGCGTCCTGCACCACGCCCGGTGCCGCGTCCTGCACCGCCGCCGACGACGGGTCCCGGACCCGTACGGAGCGTGCGGCGGGGGAGACGGTCATAGTGGACTGAACGGCCCCACTTCCCCTCCCCGCCCACCGAACGACAGCGGCGCGACCATGACCCAGGCACCGACACCCACCGCGGACACCGTCCGCCGGCTGGCCCGCACCCTCCTCAAGGACGAGGGGGACGGTGAGAGCGCCGACGTACCGGAGGTGCGGCCCGTCGGCGAGGGCGCCGGGCCCGCCACCTGGTGGGTCGGCACCCGGCAGGTGCTGCGCCTCGCACTCGACCGGGAGATGAGCACACGCCGGCGCCGCGAGCTGAGGCTGCGGGAACTCGTCCGCCCGCACATCCCGGTCGCGGTGCCGTCGAGCCTGGCGCACGGCGAGTGGGCACCAGGCCTGATCTGCACCCTGGAAACCCGGCTGTCCGGCGGGTCGGCCGAGGAGCACCGGGTGTCCGCCGTCGGGGAGACCGATCTGGCCGGGCTGCTCACCGGGCTGCGCGAGGTACCGGCGCGGCAGGCGGAGACGCTCGGCGTGCCGCGTGTCCCCCCACGTTCCCTGGAGTCCCTGCGCCGGGCCGCCGGAGAAGCCGCCGAACGGCTGGCCGCCGCCGACGAGTTCGCCCCGCACCGCATGCGGCAGCTCACCCCCTCCGCCGCAGTCCAGCTCAGGGCCCAGTCCGGCTCGCCGGTCCTCGTCCATCACGGCCTCACGGGCGCGCATCTCGTGGTCAGCGCCGACGGCCGGGTGCGTGGGGTCCTCGGCTGGGCCGGGGCGGCGGTCGGCGACCCCGCCGAGGACATCGCGGGCCTGGCGCTCGCCGTGGGCTCCCCGGCCGCCGTACGCGCCGCCACCCTCGCCGGCTACGGCGCCCGCCCCTGTCTGCGCGGCCTGTGGCTGGCCCGCTGCGACGCGGTCCTGCACCTCGCCGAGGCGCTGGGCGGCGGGGGCACCGGACCGCTGCCGCCGCTGCGCGTCCGGCTGCGCCGGGCCTGGGAGGCGATCCTGCTGGAGCGGGTGACGGACCTCCGCAGCACCGACGACATGCCATAGCCGCGCGCCCGAGCCGCGCGCCCCGGCGGACGGGATCCGGCGGACGTGCCCGCGGCCGGGTGCCGCGGGCCGGCGCCCCGGGCACTCAGTGCTGCAGGAGCACCACCGCGGACTCGCCGGGCAGGTGCAGCACTCCGTCCGCGCCCGGTACCCCGACGGGCTCCCAGGCGGCGAGTACGCGCGCGTGCGGGACGCCCAGCGCGATCGCGGCCGGTTCACCGGACAGGTTCACGGCCACCAGCACGTCCCCGCGCCGGAAGGCGAGCCAGCGCCGGTCCTCGTCGAAGACCACCTTGGTGTCGGCGAGGTCGGGGTCGGTGAGGTCCGGCTGCGCGTGACGCAGCGCGACGAGCTGCCGGTACCAGGCCAGCATGCGCGCGTGGGGCTCGTGTCCCGGCTCCGACCAGTCCAGGCAGGAACGGTCGCGGGTGGCCGGGTCCTGCGGGTCGGGCACGTCCGCCGCGGCCCAGCCGTGCGCCGTGAACTCCCGCCGTCTGCCGTCGCGCACGGCCTTGGCGAGTTCGGCGTCGGTGTGGTCGGTGAAGAACTGCCAGGGCGTGCCCGCCGCCCACTCCTCGCCCATGAACAGCATCGGCGTGAACGGAGCGGTCAGCGTGAGGACCGCCGCACAGGCCAGCGCGCCGGGGGAGACCAGCGAGGCCAGCCGGTCGCCCCGGGCCCGGTTGCCGATCTGGTCGTGGGTCTGGCTGTAGCCGAGGAGCCGGTGCCCGGCGATGCGCGTACGGTCCAGGGGCCGCCCGTGCCGCCGGCCGCGGAACGAGGAGTACGTGCCGTCGTGGAAGAAGCCGCCGGAGAGCGTCTTGGCGACCGCCGCGAGCGGGGCGCGCGCGAAGTCGGCGTAGTAGCCCTGCGACTCACCGGTCAGCGCGGCGTGCAGGGCGTGGTGGAAGTCGTCGTTCCACTGGGCGTGCAGTCCGTGACCGCCGTCCGCGCGGGGCGTGACGTACCGGGGATCGTTCCGGTCCGACTCGGCGATCAGGAACAGCGGCCGTCCGGTGTCGGCCGACAGGGCGTCCACGGCCGCCGCCAGCTCCTCCAGGAAGGGGAGGGCGCGGGTGTCCGCCAGCGCGTGCACCGCGTCCAGCCGCAGCCCGTCGATCCGGTAGTCCCGCAGCCACGCCAGCGCGCTCCGGACGAGATACGTCCGCACCTCGTCCGAACCGGGGGCGTCCAGGTTGACGGCGGCGCCCCACGGAGTGTGATGGGTGTCGGTGAAGTACGGGCCGAACCGCGGAAGATAATTCCCGGACGGCCCCAGATGGTTGTGCACCACGTCGAGGACGACGCCCAGACCCAGGGAGTGCGCCCGGTCGACGAACCGTTTCAGCGCCTCGGGGCCCCCGTACGGCTCGTGCACCGCCCACAGCGAGACCCCCTCGTACCCCCATCCGTGACGGCCGGGGAAGGGACACACCGGCATCAGCTCCACATGGGTGACGCCCAGCCCGGCGAGATGCTCCAGCCGCTCGGCGGCGGCGTCGAACGTGCCCTCGCGCGTGTACGTGCCCACGTGCAGCTCGTACAGGACGGCGCCGGGCAGCGGACGCCCCTCCCAGGCCGCGCGCCAGGCGAACGCGTCGTGGTCGACGACGGCGCTCTCCCCGTCGGGTCCGTCCGGCTGCCGGCGCGAGCGCGGATCGGGCAGGACCGGCCCGCCGTCCAGCGCGAAGCCGTACCGGGAGCCGTCCCGCGCGTCCGCCTCACCCCGCCACCATCCCTCCTGCTGCGGATCGCGCGTCATAGCGCGCGTGACGCCGTCGCACCGGAGCGTCACGTCATCGGCCTGCGGTGCCCACACCTCGAACTGCACGGACGGTTCCCCTTCGTCTGCTCACCGTGATGTAGCTCGTCCATGGTGCTGCATCGGAGATCGATCCGCCGGTGAATGTTCCCTTTGCGGTGGTGTCGCCGCCTCGGGAGCGGAGCGGCCTTACGGTGCTTCTGTCGTCTCCTGGACAGTGCGGCCCATGCTGGCCGACAATCAGCAGTGTGACGTCGTCATTCGAGTTCAACACGTACCCCGCGCGGCTCTCCGACGTGGAGCGCGACAAGGCGCTGAAGGTACTGCGGGACGGCGCCGCGGTGGGGCGGCTGTCCCACGACACGTTCATCCGGCGCATGGAACTGGCGCTCGCGGCCCGGTGCCCCGACGAACTCGTCCCGCTCACCGCCGACCTGCCCACCGAGGGCCGCGTCTCGCGTCTGCTGTTCTCCTCCGTGGAGGCGGTCTCCGGGTTCACGGTACGGCTGCGCGGGGCCTGGCGGGCCGAGCGGCTGCCGAAGCTGCTGCTGCCCCATCCGGCGACCACCCACCCGCTGCGCATAGGGCGCGACCCCGCCAACGGGCTGAGGCTCAACCACGAAACGGTCTCCCGTGTGCACGCGGAACTCCGTCAGCAGGGCGGCCTGTGGGTGCTGCGCGACCTCGGGTCCACCAATGGCACGACGGTGAACGGGCGTCGGGTGGTCGGCGCGGCCGTCGTCCGGGAGGGCGACCAGATCGGCTTCGGACGGATGACGTACCGGCTCACGGCGAACTGACCGCCCACGCACGGCCGGACGGCGTCCGAGTACGGCGCCGGACAGCGACTGCGTCCAGCCGGACCGTGTCCGCCTGCGGACGGACGGCCGCGGCGTCCATGGGCGCGACAGAAGTTCGCCGAACTCCCTTTGTCCTCTATGGTGTTGATGTATCCCCCGAAATCATGACTCACTGTGGGTGTCTCGTGCACTCCTCGTGGGAGGTGAATTGACGAACCGACGGCGCCACTTCGTGGAGAGTGTGCCCTGCCACCCTCCTGCGCCACCGGCTGGTCACGACCGCCGGCCGTGATCCGGCGGGGGTGCCGCCGGAACTGGAACCGGACCGGCTCATCGACGCGCGGTGCGCCGACTACCACGACACTTACGGGACACGCCGGATCCCGGTCGCACGTCAGGTCGAGTACCAGGCGCGGGTCGTGGCTGCCGTGTTCGAGCCGGCCGTGCGACGCCCGGGCGCACCTTCCCGTTCGGGTGAGCCGGGCTGGGGTTCCGGCACCGTCGTGCCGATGTATCCGGAATGACGTACACCTCACTGAAAGCGGTACGGGGCGCGCTGCTGGCGGCGACCGCCCTCCTCGCCTGCCTCGTACCCACCCCCGCGCAGGCGGACCCGGGCCCCCGGGGCGCCGACACCTCCGACAACTGGCTCGTCCTCGGCGTCGACCAGGGCGAGACCCGGACCGGCACGGCACCCGGCAACCTGCTCCTCTGCGACCCGCCCCAGGGCCACCCGCGGGCGGCCGACGCCTGTGCGGAACTCGACGCGGTGAACGGGCGCATCTCCGGCATCCCGGCCCGGGACACGTACTGTCCGATGCTCTACGCCCCGGTGACGGCACACGCGCACGGGCAGTGGCGGGGACAGCGGGTCGAGTACACGGAGACCTTCTCGAACCGGTGCGCGATGGAGGCCCGGACCGGCTCCGTGTTCGCCCTGGGCGGGCCACAGCCCTCATGAGGCCTCGGGAGCGGGCGGGTCAGCCCGTTCCCGCTCCCGTACCCGTACCCGCGCGGGCGTGCAGTGCCGCCGCCACGACGGTACGGACCTGATGCTCCACCTGGTGCGCCACGGGCACCCAGCGGGCCCGGAAGTGCACGGCGAACGAGTCGCTCCACAGGGCGACCAGGTGCTCGAGCTGTGCCGCCGCGTGCGGGTCGCTCTCCCGCAGCTCCCGCAGCAGCATGGCCGCCGCCCGCAGCGGCACCCGGCGCGTGAACGCGTCCACGCTGCCCACGTACGCCCTGGTGCCGTCGGGCGGCCGGGTGCGGACCAGGTCTCCGGCCAGCCCCGGGACCAGCTCCAGCCCCCAGGTGGCCGCCCGCAGCAGCGGACCGCCGGCGGTACCGGCGTCCTCCATGGCCCCGGGCCGGGCCTCCTCCAGCACCTTTCGCACCTCGCGCGCGTCCCGCAGCAGCCGGTCCGCGAGATGCCGCAGCGCCTCGGCCGGAGCCGGGTGCGGCTCCGGATCGTCCACCAGGCCGCCGGCCCACATCGGTACCTCGACGACCGCGGTCAGGCCGCCGTACCGGTGGGGGCGGTACCAGGTGCTGTGCCGCGCGTCGTCCGGCAGGCTCGGATACACCGGCCCGGCCTCCGCCGCGGGCATCACCCGCACCCCGGGACCGGACACCGGCCAGCCCGCCGCGTCCGAGGCGCCCGTCTCCACCGGGATGTGCAGTTCCGCGGCGGACTTGCCGAACGGCTCGGCGAGCCCCGGCACGTCCCTCGTCAACTGGACCCAGCTGCCGCCCAGATCGGTCCCGTGCAGCGACACCTGGAGGTAGGGCCGCAGCTCGTCGATGACCCCGGTCAGGGCCAGGGTCTCGGGCGGCAGCCGGTCGGGCGGCAGGACCGACGGGGCCCACTCGGGCTGTTCCCGGCCGGCGGGACGGAAGAAGCCCAAGTGGTAGTCGTACAGGCTGTCCGGTTCCGTCGCCGTGTGGAGGCTCGCCCCGTCGGGGTCCGCGCACAGCAGGAAGTGCCAGGACATGTCGTCCCGCAGCTCCCGCTCCACCACGACCCGCCGGGCCAGCGCGAGCAGTGTGCCCCCGCCGGCCGGCTCGTTGGCATGGGCGCCCGCGACCACCAGCACGGCACGCCGGGCGTGGCCCACGGACAGCAGGTGCAGCGGCCGCCCCGCGCGGGAGAGTCCCACCTGCCGCAGGACGCACAGGCCGGGCCGCCGGGCCGTCAGCGCGCGGGAGGAGGAAACGAGTTCGGCCACCGTCGGGTAGCGCAGCTCCGGCAGGAGACCCACCCCCCGTCAACCACCCGTCGTCGCACATCGCAGTACCCCACGGGCACGGACCGGTGTCAAGGGTGCGACGGGGGAGGCCCCGGGGGGCGTCCGCGGTCCATATGACCGGCACCTGCGCCGCCCTGTCCCACCCGGGCGGGTTCTTACGCCACGTCCGGCTCCTCTGCGCGCTCCAGCAGTGCCACCGGTGACCGCTCGAACAGCTCCGCCACGCGCGCGTGCCCGGTGAACTCCCGTCCGGGCTCCAGCACGTCGGCCCACCGGCCCGGTGGCAGCGCCAGCCGGGTCTCCCGCCAGCCACCTGCCTCCGTCAGCCGCAGCGACAGCCGGGTCACGGCGGTCAGCACCGCACCGGACCGTACGAACGCCACGCAGTGCGCCGCCCCGGGGCCCTCGGCGGCCAGCGGCTCGCACGACGCCGTGTCACCGAACACCCCGGGCCGCCGTCCCCGCAACCGCAACGCGGCCCGCGTCACCGCCGCCTTGCCGCTGCCGCTGCCGCTGCCGCTGCCGTGCTCCGCGTTGTCCGCGTCGCCCTCACCGTCCGTTTTCCCGGCCGGGAAGTCCACCGTCCGCCGGTTGTCCGGGTCCACCAGAGCCCGGTACTCGAACTCGGTGCCCTGGTAGACGTCGGGCACACCCGGCATCGTCAGATGGACCAGGGCGGCGCCCAGCACGTTCGCGCGGATGTACGGCTCCAACGAGGCCCGGAACTGCGCGACCCGTTCGCCCGTGTCCCCGCACGGCCCCGCCGCCACGAACCGGGCCACCGCCTCCTCGTACGCCGGTTCCTGCTCCGTCCAGCTCGTGTGCAAGCCTGCCTCGCGCACATGCTTGAGCAGTGACCCCGTCACCCGCTCAGGGTCCGCCGGGCCCAGTCCGAACACCGTCTGCCAGGCCGCCCACGCCAGCTGCGGGTCCGGTACGCCCTCGCCGACGTGGGTCACCTCCGCCAGGACGTCCGCCCACCGTCCGGGGCACTCGGTGAGCACATGGAGCGCGGCCCGCACATCGGCGCTGCGCTTGGTGTCGTGCGTGGAGACGACGGTGCCGGTCGCCGGCCAGTCGCGCTGCACGCGCGCGCAGTACGCGTGGAACCGCCCCGGGGACAGCGCCGGAGCGCCCGGGTTCTGGCCCACCTCCGTCGCCGACAGCAGCGGCATGTAGCGGTAGAACGCCGTGTCCTCCACCGATTTGGCCCGCAGCGCCGACGCG
This sequence comes from Streptomyces sp. NPDC005774, assembly GCF_042871645.1. Classification (NCBI taxonomy): domain Bacteria; kingdom Bacillati; phylum Actinomycetota; class Actinomycetes; order Kitasatosporales; family Streptomycetaceae; genus Streptomyces; species Streptomyces sp. NPDC005774. The sequence goes on from NZ_JBIAIV010000031.1 coordinate 36,506, forward strand.
GTCTGCGCGAACCGCGTACGGAACTCCACCTGTCCCGGCCCGTCGCCGTACCGCCCGAGCACCAGATCCCGTACGACGTCCACCGCCCCGGCCTCCTCGGGGACGGCGAAGGCGCGCCGGGCGTCGGCCGCGGCCTCCTCGGTGACCACAGCGGCCGGGTCCACGGAGGCATAGGGCCGGTACACCTCGAGCCGGACCAGTAGCTCCTCGAGCGCGGTGCGCAGCGCCCAGGGCGCGCGGTCGCGCAGCGCGGGCTCGGGCGAGGCCGCGCACACGCGGTGAGCCACCCGGGTCAGCCGGTCGACCTCGGTGGCCAGTTCGTGCGTGAGCACCTTGTACGCGGCCCGCCGCACCGTGGCCTCCCACTCGCCGCCCCGGTCCGGCTGCGGCGCCGCGAACCGCCGGTACTGGCCGAGCAGTTCCCCGGCCCCCGCCGGGTCCGTGAACAGGCCGTCCACGTGCCGCAGGGCGTCGTACCCGGTGGTGCCCGCGACCGGCCAGGAGGCGGGAAGCGGCTCGCCGTCGGCGAGGATCTTCTCCACGACGGTCCAGCGGCCCTCGGTCGACTCGTGCAGCCGCCGCAGATACCCGTCCGGGTCGGCGAGCCCGTCCGGGTGATCGACCCGCAGTCCGTCGACGACCCCCTCGCGCAGCAGCTGGAGGATTTTGGCGTGGGTGGCCTCGAACACCTCGGGGTCCTCCACGCGCACGCCGATCAGCTCGGAGATGCTGAAGAACCGGCGGTAGTTGAGCTCGGTGCGGGCCAGCCGCCACCACACCGGGCGGTACCACTGGGCGTCCAGGAGCTGCGGCAGCGGAAGGTGGGCGGTGCCCTCGCGCAGCGGGAACGCGTGGTCGTGGTAGCGCAGCACATCGCCGTCCACCTTCAGACGGTCGAGCTCCGCGCCGAGCGGTCCGCCCAGCACCGGCAGCAGCACCTGGCCGCCCTGCGCCTCCCAGTCGATGTCGAACCACCGTGCGTGGCGCGACGAGGGGCCCTCGCGCAGCACCTCCCACAGGACCCGGTTGTGACGTGGGGACATCGCCATGTGGTTGGGCACGATGTCCACGACCAGGCCGAGACCGTGCTCCCGCGCGGTGCGCGCCAGGCCCCGCAGTGCCTGCTCGCCGCCCAGTTCCCCGCGAACGCGCGCGTGGTCCACCACGTCGTAGCCGTGCCGCGAGCCCGGCACCGTCTCCAGGACCGGCGACAGGTGCAGATGGGACACTCCGAGCGAGGCCAGGTACGGCACGGTGGCCGCCGCGGCGGCGAACGGGAAGTCGGGCTGCAACTGCAGCCGGTACGTGGCGGTGGGCACCGCGGGCTCAGGTCGCTCAGGAGTCATGCAGACCACGTACCCGCCCTGGCGCCCTTCCTGTCAACAGTCCCTCCGCTGCCGCACCACCGTCCGCGTCGCCCCTCCCCGACTCCCTCCACGCCGCTGTCCGTCACACCGGCCGCTGGAGCACCGTCAGGCTCCGGTCCTTCAGGGTCAACCGGGTGCCGGCCCGTACCTCCGGTCCGGTGCCCGGAGGTATGCCGTCCTCGCGTGCGGTGTCGACGACCACCTGCCACTGCCGGCCGTGGTCGACGGGCACCACGAACTCCAGCGGGCCGGGGGAGGCGTTGAACATCAGCAGGAACGAGTCGTCCGTGATCCGCTCCCCGCGCCGGTCGGGCTCCGAGATCGCGTTGCCGTTGAGGAACACCGTCAGCGCCGAGGCGCGCGCCCGGTCCCAGTCCCGCTGGTTCATCTCCGTCCCCTCGGGGGTGAACCAGGCGATGTCGGACAGGTCGTCGTGGGTGCCCTCGACCGGCCGTCCGTGGAAGAAGCGGCGCCTGCGGAAGACCGGGTGGTTCTTGCGCAGCCACACCATCGCGCGCGTGAAGGCCAGCATCCGCAGGCGGGCATCGTCACCGCCGTCCCCGCCGGTGTCACCGTCGCCGTCCCCGCCGGTGTCACCGTCCCCGCCGGTGTCGCCGGCGTGCGTCTCCCGCTCGTCCCGGCTCTTCCGGCGCCGCTGCCCCTCCCGCTCCGAGGGCCAGTCGAGCCAGGCCAGCTCGTTGTCCTGGCAGTAGGCGTTGTTGTTGCCGCCCTGGGTGCGGGCGACCTCGTCGCCGTGGCTGATCATCGGCACGCCCTGGGACAGCATCAGCGTCGCGATGAAGTTCCGCATCTGACGGTCCCGCAGCCGTAGCACGTCCGGGTCGTCGGTCTCGCCCTCGACGCCGCTGTTCCAGGAGCGGTTGTGGCTCTCGCCGTCCCGGTTGTCCTCGCCGTTGGCGGTGTTGTGCTTGTCGTCGTACGAGACCAGGTCGTGCAGGGTGAAGCCGTCGTGACAGGTCACGAAGTTGATCGAAGCCAGCGGGCGCCGCCCGTCGTCCTGGTACAGGTCGGACGAGCCGGTCAGCCGGGACGCGAACTCCGCGAGCGTGCGCGGCTCGCCCCGCCACAGGTCCCGCACGGTGTCCCGGTACTTGCCGTTCCACTCGGTCCACAGCGGCGGGAAGTTGCCCACCTGGTAGCCGCCCTCGCCCACGTCCCACGGCTCGGCGATCAGTTTCACCTGGGAGACCACCGGGTCCTGCTGCACCAGGTCGAAGAACGACGACAGCCGGTCCACCTCGTGGAACTGCCGCGCCAGGGTCGCCGCGAGATCGAAGCGGAACCCGTCGACGTGCATCTCGGTGACCCAGTACCGCAGCGAGTCCATGATCATCTGGAGGACGTGCGGGGACCGCATGAGCAGGGAGTTCCCGGTACCCGTCGTGTCCATGTAGGAGCGGGGGTCGTCGGTCAGCCGGTAGTACGAGGGGTTGTCGATGCCTTTGAAGGACAGCGTCGGACCCAGGTGGTTGCCCTCGGCGGTGTGGTTGTAGACGACGTCGAGGATGACCTCGATCCCGGCCTCGTGCAGCGCCTTCACCGCCGACTTGAACTCCAGCACCTGCTGACCGCGGTCGCCCCAGGACGCGTAGGAGTTGTGCGGGGCGAAGAATCCGATGGTGTTGTAGCCCCAGTAGTTGTTCAGGCCCATGTCCGCCAGGCGGTGGTCGTTGACGAACTGGTGAACCGGCATCAGCTCCAGTGCCGTCACACCGAGTTCGGTCAGGTGCTCGATCACCGCCGGGTGCGCGAGGCCCGCGTAGGTGCCGCGCAGCTCCTCGGAGAGTCCCGGATGGCGCATGGTGAGACCCTTGACGTGTGCCTCGTAGATCACCGTGTGGTGGTACTCCGTCCGGGGCGGGCGGTCGTCGCCCCAGTCGAAGTACGGGTTGACCACGACCGACGTCATCGTGTGCGGCGCGGAGTCCAGGTCGTTGCGCCGTTCGGGCGCGTCGAAGTGGTAGCCGTACACCTCCTCGCCCCACCGGACCGACCCGCTGATCGCACGCGCGTACGGGTCGAGCAGCAGCTTCGCCGAGTTGCAGCGCAGCCCCCGTTCGGGGGCGTACGGCCCGTGGACGCGGAAGCCGTACCGCTGTCCCGGCATGATGCCGGGCAGGTACGCGTGCCGTACGAACGCGTCGCTCTCGCGCAGTTCGACCGCAGTCTCGGAGCCGTCGTCGTGCAACAGACACAGCTCCACTCGGTCCGCGGCCTCCGTGAAGACCGCGAAATTCGTGCCGGCGCCGTCGTACGTGGCACCGAGGGGATACGCCTCGCCAGGCCAGACCTGCATGGACACGACTCTTCCAGGTGCACGGCTCCGGTGGGGGCGCCTTGGCCCGGAGCGTTGGCGTGTCGTCCTGTCGCGGTGCTCCTGTCGTACCGTTTGCCGGGCCGGTGGCCGTGCCGTCGCCGCGCCGCTGCCGACGCGCCCTCCCCGAGGGGGATTCCGGCTCTCCGCGAGTGCGCCGGGGCCGCAACATCTGTGCGTGTCCTGTGACTTCGTCCACTTCCGGCAGACATGCATACCAGAACAGTGGTGTGGAAGGCGGAAGTTGAGAAACGACACCGCCATCAGGCTGCACCGCACACCACAAGCGGAGTACTCTCCTTGATCGTTGGGGCTGGGAGTGCTCGGGGGAGTGGAAGGCGGTGCGCGGGTGGGCTCGGGAGGGCTGGAGCTGCCCCCTGGTGGCGAGGGTCACGAGGGGAACTCCACGGACGTCCCGCCCGGTGCGGTGTCCTTGGCGCGGCCGATGGACGCGGGCTCGATCGGGCCGGACCTGGACTGGGGCGTCGACGCCTGGCGCGAGGTGCGGACCCGTGCGCAGCGGGCAGGTCGCGCCTACATATGGCTGAACCTGGTCGAGCAGCGGCTGCGCTCGGTCGTGGCCGCCGTGCTGCGGCCCGTCTACGAGCCCGTCCACGGCGACGAATGGGTGATCGCCGCCGCCGGACCCGCCGGACAGGAGTGGGTGCAGCGCGCGGTCGCGGTGCGCGAGGTCAGCCGCCGCAAGGGCTATCTGCTCGACCCGGCCGACGACAACGTCCTCTCCTTCCTCACGCTTCCGCAACTGCGCGAGCTGATGGTCCAGCACTGGCCCTGTTTCGAGCCGTACTTCGACGATCGCCGGGACGTCGAGCTCGCCCTGGACGAGCTCGAGGTGACCCGCAACGTCGTCTCCCGCAACCGGGCACTGTCCGAGGCGGTGCTGAACCAGGCCGAGCGGGCCTCCGCGCGGCTGCTGGAGATGCTCGGCGCGGACGGGGACGTGCCGTCCGCCCGCCGGCTGCCCGTCGACGCGGTGGAGGACCTGGTCGGCGACCGGTACGCGGACGTGGTCGCCGTCCACCCCGACCGGGTGCGACTGCTGCGCCAGTTCCCGGCCGAGGACATCTTCGGCGGCGCCCGCCGCCTGGACGCCATCGGCATAGGCCTCAACCTGCTGGTGCAGAACTTCTCCGGGCGCCGCCTGGTGCGGCTCGCCGAGGCCGGCTGCCGGGTGCGGTTGCTGTTCCTGAACCCGGCCTCCAGCGCGGTCAAGCGCCGCGAGCGCGAACTCGGTCTCAAGCGCGGGGAGCTGGGCCGCGCGGTCGAGATGAACATCCTCCACATGCGCCGGGTGCGCTCCCGGCTGCGCGACCCGGGTGCCTTCGAGATCCAGGTGTACGACGAGACGCCCCGCTGTACGGCGTACCTCGTCGACGGGGACGGCGCCGACGGCGTCGGCGTGGTGCAGAACCATCTGCGCCGGGCCCGGGGGATGGAGGCGCCGGTGCTGGTGCTGCGCAACGGCAACAAGGTGGTCAAACCGGGCGAGGTCGAAGAAGGTGGACTGTTTCCCACGTACCGTGAGGAGTTCGAGCAGATGTGGGTGGATTCGCGCCCGGTGTCGTGAACTGTCCGTGATCGCGAACGGAACGCGGCTCTCGGGTTGTCAGTGGTGCGTGCGAAGGTAAGAACCACTGGGGGAACGCACCGCACAGAAGGGGGCCACCCATGGGCTGGCACCGGGAGCCACTGATCGGCTTCGGCCTGGAGGCGACGGGCACCGACCCGCGCGAGGCACGCATCGTCACGGGAGCCGTGTGATGAGCTGGATCACCGGGCCCTTGGTGGCCTTCGACCTGGAGACCACGGGTACGGACATCGAGACCGACCGCATCGTCACCGCGGCGGTCGTGCGACTGGAGCAGGACGGGGCCATCTCGGAGGAGCGGGCCTGGCTGCTCGATCCCGGGGTGGCGATACCCGAGCAGGCTTCGGCGATACATGGCATCTCGACGGACCATGCCCGCGAGCACGGAGTCCCGCCCTCGTCAGCGGTCGAGGACATCACCCGGGCCGTCGCCGAGGTCCTGCGCTCAGGGACACCCCTGGTCGTGATGAACGCGCGCTACGACCTGTCCTTGCTGGACCGCGAGTGCCGGCGGTACGGGCTGGAGTCGATCACTGAGCGACTGGGGGGCGTGCCCTCGCCGGTCATTGATCCCCTGGTGCTCGACAAGCACGTCGACAAGTACCGGAAGGGAAAGCGTGCCCTGCACGCGTTGTGCGCGCACTACGGAGTGTCGCTCGACGACGCACACGATGCGAGGGCGGACGCGGTGGCTGCCGCCCGTGTGGTGCGACGCATGGGCGAGAAGTACCAGCGCGTCGGGACGATGTCCTTGACGGACCTGCATGAGCTCCAGGTGCGCGCGGCCGCCGAGCAGTCCGCCTCCCTGCAGGCGTACCTGCGGCGGACCACGAACCCGACGGCAGTCGTCGAGCCGGCTTGGCCGGTCATCGCGCGGAGCCGGCGATCCGGGCCGGCCGAGGCCCGCCGTGAGCGGGAGCCCGACGGCCGGGCGGCTGCGCCGCTGTCCAGGACCGCCCCCGGGCAAGTGCATTAGGAACCGTCCGGCGGATCATGCCGGAGACGCGAGGGCCGGCACGCCCTCCTCCGCCTGCGACTGTACGCGCCGGCCCCCGCTCACCCCGGCTGGACGGAAACCGTCATTACCTCCGACGTGATCCGCCGGACGGGCCCCGGGGAGAGCGCGGAGCCGTCTTCGTTGGTGGCTTTTCCCACCGCGCGGTTCCGCGCACGGGCACCCGCCTGCCGGCCGTACTCCGGATTCCGTGTTCCGGACCGGATCAGAAGGGGTACCAGCGGACCGTCGGGTCGCCCTCGCGCAGGGATGCCACGCGGCGCTCGAACTCGGCCAGGGCCTTCGGGTTGCTCGGGGCGTGCTGGGCGACCCAGGCGCAGCTGGCCGTCTCCCGCGCGCCGCGCAGCACCGCGCAGCCCTCCCACTCGCGCACGTCCCAGCCGTAGGTCTCGGTGAAGGACGTGTACGCCCGCGCCGGCAGCCCGTAGCGGTCGTGGGAGAGGGCCATGACCACCAGGTCGTGCTCGCGCAGATCCGCGGAGAAGGTCTCCAGGTCGACCAGGACCGGCCCGTCCGGCCCGACGTGCACGTTCCGGGGCAGCGCGTCACCGTGGATCGGGCCCGGCGGCAGGTGGGGCGTCAGGGCCGCGGCGGCCGCCGCGAAACCGTCCCGCCGCTCACGCAGATACGCCGCGTCCTTCGGGGCGATCACCTCGCCCGCGAGCCGCAGCCAGCGCTCCACGCCGCCCAGCAGCTCGCGGGGCGGCAGCCCGAAGGCGGGAGCGGGAAGGGCGTGGACCACCCGCAGCAGTGCGGCCAGGTCGCGGGGTTCGGCGGGCCGCACCGGTTCGGGCAGCCGGTGCCAGACCGTCACCGGGTGGCCATCGACGAGCAGTGCCCGCGATTCAGCGGCCCGCACCGCCGGCACGCCCTCCTCCGCGAGCCACAGCGCGATCGCCAGCTCCCGGCGGGCGCGCTCCAGCAGGCCGCTGTCGCGGCCGACCTTGACGACCAGGTCGCCGGCGGCGAACACCGCGTTCTCGCCCAGGGCGAGCAGCCGCGCGTCCCCGGCCGCGCGTCCCGGCAGCACGTCCGCCGCCGCCAGGACGCCCCGCGCCCGTGCCTCGTCCATCCGCCCGCCTCCGTGGCTGTGCCTGTGCTCATGTGTGCCGTCGGTCAGTGTCCCATTCGCACAGGTCGGCGATGTGCGCGGTGCCCGCCGGTGGCGGGCCGCGGGCGGGGGGCTGTTGCGGGAGCCGTCGTACCTCTCCTATCGATTGCACGAGACGTATCGTCTCGCCTAAGGTTCGAGACATGACCAGTCCCGCTCACATCGCCATGTTCTCCGTCGCCGCCCACGGCCACGTGAACCCGAGCCTCGAAGTGATCCGCGAGCTCGTGGCGCGCGGCCACCGGGTGACGTACGCGATCCCCCCGGTCCTCGCGGGCAAGGTCGCCGGGACCGGCGCCGAGGTGAAGCTCTGGAACTCCACCCTCCCCGGGCCCGACGACGACCCAAAGGCCTGGGGCACCACCCTGCTGGACAACGTCGAACCGTTCCTCGACGACGCCATCCAGGCCCTCCCGCAGCTGACGAAGGCATACGAGGGGGACACCCCCGACCTGGTGCTGCACGACATCACCTCGTACCTGGCGCGCGTGCTCGGCCACCGCTGGGGCGTGCCCGTGGTCTCCCTCTCGCCGAACCTCGTCGCCTGGGAGGGGTACGAGAAGGAGGTCGGCGAGCCGATGTGGGAGGAGCCGCTCAGAACCGAGCGCGGTCAGGCCTACTACGCCCGCTTCCACACCTGGCTGGAGGAGAACGGGATCACCGAACACCCCGACCCGTTCGTCGGCCGCCCCGCCCGGTCCCTCGTCCTGATCCCCAAGGCGCTCCAGCCGAACGCGGACCGGGTCGACGAGAGCGCGTACACGTTCGTCGGCGCCTGCCAGGGCGACCGCGGCGCGGAGGGGGAATGGCAGCGTCCGGCCGGTGCGCGGAAGGTCGTCCTGGTGTCGCTCGGATCGTCGTTCACCAAGCAGCCCGGCTTCTACCGGGAGTGCGTCAAGGCGTTCGGCGACCTGCCCGGGTGGCACCTGGTGCTCCAGATCGGCAAGCACGTCGACCCTGCCGAGCTGGGTGCCGTACCGGCGAACGTCGAGGTGCGGTCCTGGGTGCCGCAGCTCGCGGTCCTGAAGCAGGCCGACCTGTTCGTCACCCACGCGGGCGCCGGCGGCAGCCAGGAAGGGCTGGCCACGGCCACGCCGATGATCGCCGTACCGCAGGCCGTGGACCAGTTCGGCAACGCGGACATGCTCCAGGCCCTCGGCGTCGCCCGGCACCTCCCGACCGAGGAGGCCACCGCAGAGGCTCTTCGCACGGCCGCCCTCGACCTCACCGGCGACCCGGAAGCCGCCCGCCGGCTGAAGGAGATCCAGGCCGGAATGGCCCAGGAGGGCGGCACCCGCAGGGCGGCCGACCTCATAGAGGCGGAGCTGCCGCAGCGGAGCTAGCTCCGTGCTTCGCGGGTGACTGAATCGGCTGGTTCGGGGCCTGTGAGAGTGTCTGTTGGAGTCGTGGCCGCGTTGGTGGGATGTGACGAAGTCTTCCCGGTCCCCGCGGCCACGGACGGTGCGTCCGCGCGTGGAACGCGTGGTCAGCGCCGTGGTGGAGAAGCGTCTGGGCGCGCTGCCTGTCGCTGCCGAGTTTCTGCGCCGGCTGGATGTGGCCGGGGCCGTCGACCGGTTGTGCCCGGGCCGGGACATCGCCCACCTGACGCACGGCCAGGTCATCGAGACGCTGGTGGCCAACCGACTGACCGCGCCTGCCCCGCTGTGGCGGGTGGACGACTGGGCGCGTGAGTGGGCGGTGGAGGAGGTCTTCGGCATCGAGCCGGAGCTGCTCAACGACGACCGGCTGGGCCGTGCTGGACGCCATCGCCCCGCACCTGACGGAGCTGACCGACAGGATCGGGGTCTGCGCGATCGGCGAGTTCGGCATTGATGTGTCGAGATGCCACTGGGACATGACGTCCATGTCGCTGCACGGCGCTTACCCGGCCGATGACCAGGACGAGGACTATCCCCGCATCAGGCACGGGCATCCCAAGGACCGCCGCTACGACCTCAAGCAGATCCGGACCGGCCTCGCGGTGACCGGCGACGGCGGCATCCCGCCGCTGTCCCGCGTCATCGACGGCGGAGCCGCGGAGATCTCCCAGATCACCGGCACGATGAACGCCCTGCGCGCGATGGCCGGTCCCAAGGAGTTCCTGCTGGTCGCGGACTCCAAGCTGGTCTCGTACCGCAACGTCACCGCGCTGATCGAGGCCGGATGCGACTTCATCGCTCCGGCTCCCGCTTCCGCGGTCGACGACGCGGTCTGTGCCGCCCTCGACGTGGACGCCGCCACCATCGTGGACTACGCCCCTGCCCGGGACGAGAACACCCCGGCCGAGCGGCGCGAGACCTACCGCGTGCTGGAGGACACCCACGTCCTGTCCGGACCGCGCAAGCGTGATCCGCGGGTGGAAGTGCGCCGGACCCTGGTGCACTCCACCGGCAACGCCAAGGGGCAGCAGCGGGCATGTGAGAAACGCCTGGCCAAGGCCCGAGAGGAGCTCGACAAGCTGCAGCGCGGGGCCGGCCGCTACTACAACACCCCGGAGAAGAGCGCCCAACGTATCGGCGTGATCGCCACAACCCGCCGGGTCACCGGCTGCCTGTGCACCTCCATCGCCATCGCCGGCACCGGACGCCCTGCCCTGGACTGGCACTTCGACCAGGACGTGCTCCAGGCCGAGGCGGCCGTCGACGGCTGGTACGCGCTGCCGACCACCCTCACCCCCGAGCAGGCCGACGCCGCCGAGGTGCTGCGGCGCCACAAGGGTCAGCAGGGCACGGTCGAGCGCCGCTACAGCGACTTCAAGGGCCCCCTGGCCGTCACCCCCGTCTTCGTACAGGACAACAAGCGGGTCTGTATGGTCGAGCGCCTCATGCGCCAGGCCGGCCTGCGCGGCGTGATCCGGACCAGGAGCCCGCGCACCACCCGCCCCGCACCAGAGACCGCCCGCCCGTCTGACCTGGTCAAACGCGATTTCACCGCCCCGGCGCCGAACACCTTGCGGGTGGCCGACATCACCTACGTCCGCACGTTCTCCGGCTGGGTGTACGCCGCGTTCGTCATCGACGTGTTCTCCCGCATGGTCGTCGGCAGGCAGGTCGCCACCAGCCTCTACACCGATCTCGCCCTCGACGCCCTGGAGATGACCCTGTGGCGCCGCCGACGCGCAGGCGCCGACCTGGCCGGCCTCACACACCACTCCGACCGCGGCGTGCAAAACCGGGCCATCCGCTACACCGAACGCCCGGACCAGGCCGCGGCCGTGGCCTCGGTCGGCTCACACGGCGATTCCTACGACACCGCCCTCGCCGAAGCGTTCAACGGTTTGTTCAAAGCCGAGCTGATCCGCAACAAGGGCCCTGAACCGGCATCACCGGCGTCGAGGTCGCCGTCGCCGAGTACATCGACTGGTTCAACCAGCGCAGGCTCCACGGCGAGCTCGGCCACGCCCCACCTGCTGAGTTCGAAGCCCACCACGCAACGACCGCCACCCCAGCCGCCCCCACCGAAACCAGCTAACCGACTCTCCACCAAACCCGGGACTTGACACTTGGGACGCCCCGGACATGATCGTGCCCAGGCCCAGTCCGGGGTAGAGCAGCGCGTTGTTGGCCTGCCCGATCTGGTAGGTCACGCCCTCGTACGCCACGGGCGGGACGGGGACGCCGGTGGCCACGAGGGCCTTTCCCCCGGACCAGGCGATGACGTCGGCGGGCATGGCCTCGATCCGGGAGGTGGGGTTGGAGATCGGGAAGATGATCAGCCGCTCGCTGCCCTCGGACGTGGCTTCGACGACCTCGCGCGTGAACGCCCCGTGCACGGTGGAGGTGCCCAGCAGGAGCGTCGGCTCGACCCGGCGAACCGTTTCCCGTAGCGGGATCGTGCCGTTGTCCCTCGACCAGTCCGCGGCCTCGGCCGGATCGCGCGCGTAGGTCTGCTGGAAGTCGCGCAGGTCGGCCATGTCCCGGGTGAGCAGCCCCTGCTTGTCGATGAGCCATACCCGGGCGGTGGCCTGCTCCGGATCCGCGCCGTCGCGGACCATCGCGTCGCGCAGCTGGTCGGCGATGCCCACTCCGCCCACTCCGGCGGTCCCGGCGCCGAAGACGACCAGCTTCTGGTCCCGCATCCGCACACCGCTGACCTTGACGGCGGACAGGGCGGCGGACAGCACGATGGCACCGGTGCCCTGCATGTCGTCGTTGAAGATCCGATAGCGGCCGCCGTAGTGCTCCAGGATCCGCCGTGCGTTGCTGGGACCGAAGTCCTCGAAGTGCAAGAGCGCGTCGGGGAACGTGGACGATGCCGTCTCCAGGTACCCCTCGATGAACGCGTCGTAGTCGGCACCGCGGACGCGGGGGTGCCGGTTGCCCGGATACAGCGGGGCCTCCAGCAGCGCTGCGCGGTCCGTGCCCACGTCCAGCGACACGGGAACGACGCGGCGCGGGTCGATGCCGGCGGCCGCGGTGTGGACGGCGAGCTTGCCGACCGAGATCTGGATCCCTCCCCCACCCCAGTCCCCGATGCCCAGGATCTCCTCCGCGTCGGTGCACACGATCAGGTCGACGTCCTCGGGCCCGAGCTGAAGCGTGGCGAAGGCCTTCTCCATGTCGTCGGGCCGGTCGATGGACAAGAAGACGCCGCGTGGGCGCCGGTACTCGTGGGAGTACTCCTCGATCGCCTCGCCCACCGTCGGGTCGTAGACGATCGGCAGCAGCTCTTCGAGGTGCTCGGTGAGGAGCTTGAAGTACAGGGCTTCGTTGCGGTCGTGCAGCTGTTCCAGGTAGACGTTCTTGGCCAGGTCGCTCCCCTGGGCCTGCATCTGCCGGTAGGCGCGCCGGCCCTGCCGCTCCAGGGTCAGCACTCCGGAGGGCAGGCGTCCGGTCAGGTCGAGGGCCTCGCGTTCCTCCCGTGTGAAGGTCACGCCGCGATTACGCAGCGGATCCACCAGCACGCTGGGGATGGCTGGGGTCCGAGTGCTCCTCTCGGTCATGAGAGTCTCCCGTAGTCGGATTGCCGTGTCGCCGGCCCCGATCGTGATCGGAGGTGGCCACGCGGACAGGCGCTGTGCCACGGCCGCGAAAGTTCGTCGGTGATGACAACCTCTCGACACCCATGGAGACAACGGGGCTTGGCGAAGCCGCCGTGGCCGGACAGGTCGGCGTTGCACCCCTCGAGCAAGCGCCGGACCGGTTCGCCGTCCAGAGGCTCCACATTGCCTTCGCAGGCCGGAACGACGCCGAGATCGTCTACAGTCCCAGAGCCGACACCGTATGACGGCGTATGAGGTATGTGGCTGCGAGTAGGTCGGCCCCTGCGCGGGAACGCCGCACATCGGGCGTTACCACCCACATGGCCGCGGCGCCTCACCGATGCCGCAGTATGAGTTCAGGCCAACCACCGGCGGACATGTAGCGCGACTTCAGCCAGGCACGCTTTGTGCGGCGCCCTGCCGTCGGCGGCGGCCGCGCCAGAACAGTTGCCGGAGTTCTACTTCCCCCGCATGCCGGCTATGGGGTCCATGTGCTTGGCAGTGACATCACTCAAAAACCGTCGACATCGACGACAGCTTGGGCGAAGCCTTGAGGAGCTTCCTGCGGAACGTTGTGGCCAACCTTCAGAGTGCGGTGCTCGTATTTGCCCGAGAACTTCTTACGATAAATCGACCCCCTCCCAGGAGGCGTAAACGGATCATGTTCGCCATCGATAGTGATCGTCGGCACTGCGATGACCGGACCTACGGCAAGCCGACTTTCGATCCCGTTATAACCCGGGTCTCCCTTGGCCAGACCCAGCCGCCAACGGTAATTATCGATCACGATACTGACGTAATCAGGATTGTTGAAAGCAGCCGCAGTGCGATCGAACGTCGCTTCACTGAAATTCCATGTCGGAGAGTTGAACTTCCAGACGAGTCGAGCCAAATCGCGCCGATATTTCTCCAGCCCGAGCTCACCCCTTTCCGTTGCGAAGTAGTACTGATACCACCATGCCCATTCTTCCTTGGGCGGCGACGGCAACTTGTTCGCCTCAGGGTTCGTGATCAGATATCCGGTCACGGAGAGCAGCGCCTTGCAGCGCTCCGGCCAGAGCGCTGCGACGATGTCGGCCGTGCGGGACCCCCAGTCGTACCCTGCAAGGATCGCTCTTTCGATCTTGAGAGCATCCATCAAGGCGATGAGGTCGAGGGCGAACACCGACTGCTGGGCGTTCCTGGGCGTACTGCTCGAAAGGAATCTGGTTGTGCCATGGCCACGCAGATAAGGGACGATCACCCGGTACCCTTTGGCAGCGAGCAGAGGCGCTACGTCGACGTAGCTGTGAATGTCGTAGGGCCAGCCATGCAGAAGAATGACCACACGACCGTCGACGGGTCCGGCTTCGACGTATCCTACGTTCAGGATGCCGGCCTTGATCTGCTTCAGTGAACCGAAGGAAGTATGCACCCGGGGTGCAGCCGAGGCACGAGCCGACAGGTTGCCCCGGTTGGCTTTCGCTTGCCCGGAATAGGTGATGCCGAACTGCGCTGCTACGGCTGCCGCGGCCGCAACTTTGACGAAGTGACGGCGGGTGGGCTGTATTCCTTCAGGCTTTTCCATGGCCAAATCTCCTTGGCTCAGGCGGGCTCGGCACAGGAGGGCGACGGAAGCACTGTCCGGAATCACGCTCGTCGTGCGGTGGATACGTCTGTCCGAAATCCCGTCATGTACCCCCGGTGGGTGCCGGTCAGGCGCATGTCGTCCACTCAGGACAGTGAAGACGTTGAGCGACAGTGCAGGTATTAGAGGATCCGGCTGGACGCTCACCCAATCCAAACAACCGGCAGAATGATTGCGCAACAGCGGCAACCCAGAGATTGAGCCACCCGAGTGATTCAACCTGCGCCAAACCTGTCACGACCCCGCGCTCAGGGGCTTTGAGGGGTGTGAGGGGCCGCTGGTGGTCGCGGCCGGCTCGGCGGAGGGCCGCGGCAACGTTGGTGTGGCCGTCCTGGCAGTGGACGCCGATGGTGAGATTGCGCAGGCCGGTCATGATGCGGGGCAGGTGCCGGGTGCGGATCTTTGAGGTGTCCTTGCGGAAGGCGCGGTCCCGGACGTGGTGCAGCTGGTTCTCGATGTGCCAGTGGCCGCGGAACCCTCACCGTCACGACCACGAGGTCGACTTCCTCACAGCGGGTCGGCTCCTGCGCACTGCTGAAGGACAACAGCACCGCGTACTTCCCGCCGGCCGCACGCGCCGACTCGGTGCTGCCGGCGCTCAGGGCCCGCAACACGTATCCGTCGAGCCCCGCAAGGGCCGGCACATGGGCGGTCGCCGCCCATCTCCCTCAGTCCCTGTCGCAGGGGACGCCCGTTGTGGCGCATGTCGGACCAATGCCCGATGGCCCGGCGGATCCCGCGCTGAAGGGTGTCCTCTTATCCGCTGTCCGGCGACATCGTGGCGTGTCACGTCCTTGATCGTCATGCCCGCCATCCTGTCAACGGCCACCGACAGCGCCGTGCGCGGCCGCTGATCCGATGCTGGACGCGGACTGTCCGCCCGGCGCGTACGAGCGGCTGCCGGACGGTCGGCACGTACCCGACCACGGAAGCAACTCCGCAGGGGTGGGCTCGGGGGAGTATCGGAAATCGGAAAGGTAGCTGGTGGAGTCAGCACGGATCAGCGCGTTCTGGGATCGGCCGCGGCGGTCGTCGCGGTTGCGGTGGCGGCCTGGAGGATCAGGTCGGCGACGGCGTCGGGGCGGGCGATCAGGGATACGTGGCAGGTATTGATCTCCACGGTGTGGGAGTGGGCGCGCTTGGCCTCGAAGCGTTCCTGGTCCGGGTTGATGGTCATGTCCTGCCGGCCGACGAGGGCCCATGAGGGGATGTTCTTCCACGCTGCGACCTTGGCCTTCTCCGAGAAGGCGGTGGTCGCTGCGGGCCGCTGGGTAACCGCCAGCAGGTTCGCCTCACTCGCCGGCAGGCAGGCCGCGAAGACCGGATGCACTTTGTCGCGCTTGAGGTACAGGTCGGTTCCGCTGACGCCGTCGGCCTGGTACGGCACGGACGTGGTGGCGGTGCCGAGGGCGCTGGGGAACCGGGCGGACAACGACATGCCGCTCTCACCGACGTCGGGCATCAGCGCCGAGATGTACACCAGGGACTTGACCTGGGGATTTCCTGCCGCGGCCGTGCTGATCACTGCTCCGCCGTAGGAGTGGCCGGCCAACACGATGGGCCCCTTGATGCTCTTCAGCACGGAGGCGATGTAGGTGGAGTCGCTGTACAGCCCGCGCAGCGGGTTGGCCGGGGCCATGACCGTGTAGCCGCGGCGTTCGAGCCGTTCGATCACTCTGTTCCAGCTCGAGCCGTCGGCGAAGGCGCCGTGCACCAGCACGATGGTGGGCTTGGCGCCGCCCGCTCCACGGTCCGTGAGGGCCGGGGACGCCGGGGCCGTGCACAGGGCGGCGACGGCGCACCCCGCCGCCGTGACGTGGAGACGTCGTGTGCGTCGTCGTATGCCATGGACCGCAGATGCCACCATGCTGTACTCCCTTTCCACCGGGGGCATGGCACATCAGCGTTCACGCATCGATGCCGTCGCGCCCGCCCATCCAGTGCAATCAGGTGAAAAAGAGACAGAACCCAGCCATCCAGGCAGTCGAGTGCAGCGTCGGGCCGGTCGGGTCCGCGCGCGTCGACGCCCTCGGTCAGCGCCTGCAGGGCGACATCTCGCGGTACGCCTTTCCAGGGCGTTTGCCGGCCATGTGGCAGCCTCCGACGTGCACAGCGGCGGGCGGTGAGCCGCGGTTGAGGCCGCTTTCGAGGATCCAGTCGGGTATGGGCGGCCGGGTCTACTCTCTCCGCTGCCGCTGCCGCTCCTGCTTGCGGCGTTCGGCTGTGGCGATCTGCTGCCGTACCTGTTCGAGGGCGAGGACGAGTCAGGTCTCCAGGGTGCGGAGGCGGGGCGGGTCAGGTGGCAGATCGGTCTCATGTCCGACTCTGCGTTCGGGGTGGAAGACAGCAATCCAGGGGGCCGGAGATGCTGCACCGCCTCGCCGTGGACCCCGCCGACCTGACCCCGGCGCCACCCCGTCAGGTCCACCGGGAGGCAGCAGCCCGTGCCGGGCCGTGCGACGGGCATTATCGGACATCCCCGGCTAAGGCCGCCGATGGCTCCCATGCGTCCGTTCGCCGAAGCGCCTGCGCAGGGAGGGACAGGGGCAAGCCGATGTGGTCCCTCATGAACAGCACGCTCATCTCCGGCGCGCACGACACCGTCCTGGTGGACACGACCGTCACCTTTGGCCAGGCCGGCCGATTGGGCCGAGGGCCACTCCGCCCGTCAGGCCCTGGCCGAGCGCGACTGAGTGGGTTGTCGGCACCTGCGGAGTCAAACTGATCCCATCACGGCAGCGCGCGCGTCGGCGTGACCGGCTGCCGCCGCGATGGGCGACTGGAGCCGCCGCACTGCTTCCAGATGGTCGCCGGTCCAGATGATGCGGATGCCGGTCCCCGACGCCCGCCCGTCCGCATCACGCAGGTCCCGACGGACCGCCTCGACCAGCCGGGCGTTGTGCTCCCGGTCGGACTCCAGCGGCTCCGGTACCGGCCCTTCGCTCTCCAGCCCCTCGGCCAGGGTCTCGTACCACCGGAAGACCCGTTCCGCCATGACCAGCAGCTCCCTCTGCGCGGCGGCGCGGTCCTCGAGCTGTCGGCCGTCCGGGGCCCGCCGCCACAGCTCCAGGACCGCGTCGGCGGCCAGACGGAGCCCTACGACACCGGTGATCAGAGTCGTCGTCTGGCACAACGAGACGTCCTTTGCTCCGCGCTCGGCCAGGTAGGTCCTGAAGGCGTCGTCCAGTCGGCGCGCCGCGGCCGCCGCCCGGCGGCCCTCCTGCGGGCGCTCGATGGTTTCGGGCCTGAGAGCACAGCAGGACACCGCATAGCCCACTGCCCCGAGCACATAGCGCGCGCTGTCGACATACGCCTCCGCCAACGCCCTGGCGAGGGCGGCGGACGCGCCGCGCGGCCAGAAGAGCAGGCCGACGACCAGGCTCACCGCACAGCCGAGCGCGATGTCCTCGATACGGAACAGGATGACCGACAGGTCCGCCGGCTGGGCGATGTCGAACAGGATTACCAGGGTAAGCGTGAAGGCCGCCTGCCCGGCGGCGAACGAGATCGCGGCCGGGACGACGCCCGCGGCCATCACTGCGACGGGCAGCAGGATCCACAGCACGGGCGTGTTGTGTCCGATGAGCTGGAGCAGACCGGCGCCCAGGATCGAGCCGACCAGGGTGCCGCCGAGGGCGCGGAAGACGTTCTGTCCGGTGCTGAGAGCGTTGGAACGCAGCACCGACAGGGTGCCCAGCGTGATCCAGAAGCCGTGCTGGACGCCGGTCACGTCGGCCAGTGCGATGCCGATGCCCAGGCCGATGGCGCCGCGGATGCTGTTGTGCAGCCATACGGAGTGCGGCTCGACATGCGCGGCGGCGCGTTCCGTGGCGCTGGTCAGGCGACTGGTCGGGGATCCGGGCTCGCGGCCGAGCAGGCGGTCCGGCCAGCTGCGGTGATCGGCGGTCCGGGCGATGTCGACGTTCCGGGCGATCTGCAGGACGACGAAGGCCACCTCCTGAGCCCGGAAGGTGACGTCGAGGCTGTCGACCAAGGTGTCGAGGCCACGCCTGCCACCGGAGCCGCCGCCCGGCATCGGCAGCCGGTTGACTGCCCCGTCCTCCAGCGTGGTCAATGCATGACGGAGCTCCTCCACCCCGGCGCGCAGGCGGTCCGGCGTGCTGCGCGGATCATCGAGCATCTCCGCCGCCAGTTCCAGTACGGCGGCAGCGGCCCTGCGCACCACTGAGGACTGCCGGGTGCCCGTCGAACCGTCCTCGACGTCGGGGGCGGCCTCCGCGAGGATCGCGCTCAGCCAGGTCAGCTCGTCGATCAGGCGGACCAGTGCCCGGGACCCGGTGGACAGGCTGGTGGGCCGGTAGGGGGTGGCGGTGAACGCCTGCTGCAGCTGCTGTGTGCTCGACCTGGTCTCCTGGGCGCAGGCACGACACTCCCCGAAGGCGGGGCCGGCGGCACGGCCCGTGAAGTAGTCCGCATCGGTGCGCAACTGCACCGCCGCAGCCCGGCAGACCCGAGCCGCCGGCGCGCTGAGCGGATCGGCCTGCGTCCTCGCCCACAACAGCCAGACCGCGATCGCGGACGTCCCGGCCGCCAGCAGCACGCCGATCAGCCGGTCGGGCAGCTGGGTCAGGGGAGCGGGCGAAGATACCGGCAGGATGAACGCCAACAGCAGCGATGTCGTGGCGCCGGCCAGGACCGAGCTGACCACGCCCGAGAAGAGCACGACGAAGCCCACCACCAGCGTTGCAGCAGTCGCGATCCAGACCGACCGCGACGCGAGGGTGCCCAGTGAGACCAGCACCAGCCAGGCCGCGCCGAGCGCCGCATGCGCACGCAGCCGCTGCCCCACGGGGCCGGTGTATTCGACCAGCAAGAGCATCGCGAACGCGCCGAACGCGGCGAAGGTGCCCATGACCGGCGCGTGGAAGACCTGGGTGCACAGCGCGAAGAGGGACGGCATCACCACCGCGGTCCTGGCCGCCCGCCGCATGGCGGCGAGGCCCGGATCCCGGCGGCGCAACCACGTGGTGAACTGACGCATCTGAATCATCATCATCGCAATCCGCCTCGGCGAGGTGGTGGCACGGCAACCAAGTAGTGTCTTCCATCCATCCTGGGCCGCGATGCGCCGCAGTAGGGCGAGAACCTCGGGGCGACGCCACAGGCAGCGGCCACGGAGTGTCCGTCTTGACAGACGGACAGGGCGCTGGCGGCAGAGTCGTAAATGAGACGGGTGCCGTTGTCGGCCATCTGCTGGACAAGGAACGCCGCAGGACGGGAGATGCGCCGGCATCCGGCAGGAACCGGACCAGCTCCCCGGAGACGGACGGGATGTCGACGGGCAGCCGAAGCCGGCAGCAGACATTCGGCTGCCCGACCGAGGTGCAGTCCAGGGTCGTCTACAAGATCCGTACCGGGATCTCCTGACGCGACCTGCCGGAACGCTACGGGCCGTGGCAGACGGTGTCCACCTGCTTCCGCCGCTATGCCTTGGACGGCGTGTTCACCTGAGGGCGCTGCCACGTTGTTGGGTGTGTGAGTGTCTGATGGCGCCGTCGGGGCGTGATGGGCTTGCGCTTCGGGCCTGGGGTCAGGCCGTGGTGGACCGGTCGGCAGCGCCGGTGATCTGGTCCCAGACGGCGAAGCGAACGGTCATCTCGGCTCGGTCTCCGCAGTCTGCGGCCACCCGCCTGCGTCCTGCGGAACACTCCCGCGTCGGTGGGGAGGGCAGCTTGCAGTACCGCTGCGCCTCCTTGGCCATCGGCACGATCGCCGCGGCCATCGACGGTCCCGTTCTGGGGGTGATTCCCGCCCCGGTCATTCCGCTCATGCCGGCCCTGACCCTGCCGGCAACCGCGGCCGCCTTCACCACCAAGCTGCTCGGCACCCACCTCAGCCCCGCCGGACTTCCCGTCGCCACCTCCTGCTGCTCACCGTCGGCAACGCCACCAGCGGTGCCACGATCGGCGCCGACCTGCTGCCCTCCGCGGCCCGAGCCGTCTCCGCGCTGCTGCCCCCGGCGCCGCCGTTCGCATCATCACCGATCTGAGCTACTTCGACGGCGCGCATGCAGCAGGCCCCGTTGTCACACTGGCGCTGTGGGCCGTCGGCGCCGCGCTGCTGCTCGGCCTGTGCGGCAGTCCACCGCGGCGGCGCACGACGACCGCCGCCTGACGCGTGCACCCGAGCTGCACCAGATGCTCCCGCTCCGCTACTCAGCTGCTCCCGAGGAGATCGCCCAATGGCTGCCAGCAACCTTGTTCTCATCGCCAACGCCGGTGGCGTCGGCCGTACGGTCCTCGAGCAGTTGCGCGGGCAAGACGTGCCGGTACGTGCCTTGGTTCACCACGACGACGATCGTGCGGCCGGGTTGCGGGTGTTCGGCGCGGAAGTCGTCGTCGGCGATCTGACCCGACCCGAATCAGTCGCGGCCGCGCTGCAGGGCGTCCGGCGGGTGTACTTCGCCCTGCCGGTATCGCCGGACCATCTGCTGGCGACGACCGTGATGGCCAGCCTGGCACGCGAGCACCGGGAACTGGACGCTCTGGTGGACATGTCGCAGATGACGGTGTCCCAGATGACCTCCACCAGCACCACGGAGTCCCACCAGCAGCGGCTGCACTGGCTGGCGGAACAGGTCCTGAACTGGTCGGGCCTGCCAGTGGTGCACATCCGGCCGACGTCGTTCCTGGACAACCCGCTGTTCACCTCGCTGGCGGCACAATCCATCCGGAAAAACGGAACGATCGAGCTGCCGTTCGGGACCGGGCGCACGTCGCCGGTCGCCGTGGCCGACGTCGCCCGGGTGGTCTCCACTGTGCTGTGCGAGCCGGCCCCGCATATCGGTAACGTCTACGAGCTGACGGGGCCCCGCACGGTCAACATGAACGAGATGGCCGAAGAGTACTCACGGGCGTTGGGACGTCCGGTGTCCTACGTGGATGTGCCGCTGGAGTGGTGGCGAACCGAGGTGCTCGCCAAGGTGGGCCTGCCGCCGCACACCGAAGAGCACATCGCCACCATGGCCCGGCTGCACCGCGAGAACCGCTACGACCGTGCGTCCGACGACGTCGAGCGTGTGACGGGCGTACCCGCCCAGACGATCGAGGCGTTCGTGGCCGCCCACCAAGAATTCTACCTAGGCTGAACCGCACGGACCGGCCCCGTGCCCTCTGCTGCGGATGCCGAATAATCATCCGGCCTGGTCAAGCGGTCTGTCGGTACTCGCGGAGGGTTCCGTCGAGTCGGTCTCGTCGGCGGACCTTCAGGTCCCCGAGCCGGTGGGGGGTCTGTACGGCGAACGGCTCTGTCCCGTAATCGGCTCTGTCTCATATGCGGTGGTAACGGCAAGTGGCTGCCGTGGCCGACAGTAACACTCCCAGACCAGCACGGGTGACGCGACCGTGGACACCGTGCCCGTCCCGCTCGACGGCGCGTCTGCCACTGCTCTCCTCGGAGCTCGGACCAGGCACATCAGCGATGATGCCCTGTCACCACCGCCTGTGGGACAGAGCCGTTGACCGTACAGACCCACCTTCAGCGGCATGTTCCCGTACGTCCCGCGGGACGCCGGCTGCAACAAGCGTCTGCGGGCGGCCCTGCCGCAGGTCAAACGCCTGATCCGAGTCCTTGCCAAGGACACCGACTTCTGGCACGACACCGTGTGGATCTGCGACTCCACGCCCGTGCCCTGCGACATGTCGAGGCCCACCGTGAAGCGGTCCCAAGCAGCCGGCTGGGCGAACTACGGCTACTGCCCGTCCCACTCGCGGTTCTACGGGGGGCTGCGGCTGTTCCTGGTGTGCACCCCCTCGGGCATGCCGATCCTGTGGGCCCTGGCCGGCCCGAAGCTCGATGAGCGTGAGGTCCTGGCCGCGATGCTGGAGGTCGACGCCCCGCTGGTGGGGGAACGGCCCGGCCTGCTGCTGATCACGGACAAGGGCTTCGCGTCCAGGGCCTTTGAGCGGTCTCGGTCCAAGCAGGGCATCACGCTGCTGCGGCCGTCCATGAAACGCGAGGCCACCCGCCCCGGAGAGCCGATGCTCAAGAAGGCCGCCAGCTGATCGAGTCGGTCAACGACACCCTCAAGGGCCGGCTCGACCTGGAACAACACGGCGGTCGCACCTGCGAGGGCGTAGCCGTGCGCGTCGCGCAGCGCGTC
The DNA here is from genome assembly GCF_042871645.1 of Streptomyces sp. NPDC005774. Taxonomy (NCBI): domain Bacteria; kingdom Bacillati; phylum Actinomycetota; class Actinomycetes; order Kitasatosporales; family Streptomycetaceae; genus Streptomyces; species Streptomyces sp. NPDC005774. Next base: position 58,673 of record NZ_JBIAIV010000031.1, read on the forward strand.
CTTGCGCTGGCCGCCGTGGTCTGGCACAACTTCCGGACCGGGCAGGCGGTCAGCCGTTCTCTGACCGCCTACGACTGCTGAACGTGTTCGGAAAGACTCGTCCAGTGCGCGTCTAGTGCTGGACAACGAACAGCAACCCGGCGAAGCCGTGCCCCGGCGCGGGCCGGGACACGACGCCCTGTCGGCCTGGGCTGGCGGCGCTGGTCACCCCGTACCCTCGATGTAGGGGGTGGCCACCCCAGAAAGGGACCGCCATGGACCTCCACCTCAAGGACAAGGTCGCCGTCGTCACCGGAGCAAGCAAGGGCATCGGCCTCGCCATCGCCGGTGCATTCGCGCGTGAGGGCGCACACGTGGTCACCGGCAGCCGGAGCATCACTCCCGAGCTTGAGGGGCTCCACGAGAAGTATGGCGTCACTGCAGTCACGGTCGACCTGTCCACAGCAGACGGACCGGACGCATTCGTCGGGCCCGCGGTGGACCAGTACGGCAGGGTCGACGTCCTGGTCAACAATTTGGGTGCCGCGACGCCCCGTCCGAGCTTTCTGGACATCGACGACGCCGAGTGGCAGCGGATCTTCAACATGACTCTGTTCAGCGCGGTCCGGACCAGCCGCGCGGCGCTTCCTCACCTGCTGGACGCGGACGGGGGTTCCATCATCAACATCAGCTCCATCAACGCGCGCCTGCCATTCCCCGCGGTCGTGGACTACTCCGCGGCCAAGGCCGGGCTGACCAGCCTGACCAAGTCACTGTCCGAGGAATTCGCACTGCGAGGCGTCCGGGTCAACGCGATCGCCCCAGGACCGGTCCGCACTCCCTTCTGGACCGCTCCGGGTGGCTTCGCCGACGCCACGGCGGCCCAGACCGGCACCACCGCGCAGGAAGCGATGGACGTAGTCGTGCCACAGAGCATGGGCATCTCCACCGGACGGGTCACCGAAGCCCACGAAGTCGCCGATCTGGCTCTCTTCCTCGCCTCGCCACTTGCCGGCAACATCACAGGGGCCGAGTTCACCATCGACGGCGGCCAGGTCAAGACGTTGTAATCTCCTGCGTCTCCCCGTGCGTCCGGGCCGCGCACCGGCGGTAGGAACCGAAGATCTTGATCTGCCTGTCCGGCTTCCCGGACTGTCAACGGCCTTCTGGTTCGGGCAGTATGTGGCATACGCCTTGTGGGCCCGCGCGCACGGGGGGTGCCTTTATGGGGTTCGTCAACCCTGCCGTGCCGGGTTTGGGGTGATTCGCTGGTGTGGAGTTCATGCGGCGAGGGTGGCGGTCCTGGGCTCGCGGGGTGCGTAGAAGGTGCCGTCGCGGGGCATGGCGAACAGGGCACTGATGGGCCTTGTCAACTTGTCGGGTGAGGCAGCTGGGTAGGGGTGCGTCAGGGCGTTGTGCGGCGGGGTTCCGGCTTTCGTGCTCAGGGGGTAGCAGACAGGCCGGCGGCCTCGGTGATCTGGTTCCAGATGGTGAAGCGGTGGCGCATTTCGGTGCGGTAGTCGGTGGCGGTCATCAGGTGGCGACGGGGCCGGAAGTGGGGCGAGATGCCGCTGAACGCGGACAGGAGCCGCTGGGCTGCGCCGATGCTGCGGAAGCCCTTCATCGCGCGCGTGACAGTGCCGGGGCGATGACGGGCGGGTGGGGGCGGGCCTCGTCGTGGTTGAGCTGGAGCCCTCCGGGCTGGGAAACCCGATACCGCACCCGTCGGCGGCCTTCTGAGCCCCGGATCGGCGCAGCGGGCATTCGCGCCACGGTGCATGGTCCGCCGCCGGGAATTTTCCCGGGGCCGGGCGTAGCGTGAAGTGACGGATTCATATCTGAACTCAGAGTGGTGCGCTGCGGCGAGCGGTCCTGAGCATGGGCCCACCGGGCCGCACGAACCCAGCACGCTTACATGATCACCCTGGGTGAGTCGGTGGAGGTCCGGAGGAGCCCGACGCCGATCACAGCCTCGGCGCCGGCGAGGACGCCGACTCCAGCATCGCTTTTGTCCGGAATGCCCACCGAGTTCCTCGAGCGCTGAGAGACGAAATGCCACTCATGCCTCAGACCATGCGCGCGCTCGTAGCCGGAAAGGCCGGCGAGCCCACCGATGTCCTGCGGCTGGAATCCCGGCCTGTTCCCACGCCAAAAGCCGGTCAGGCGCTGATCCGGGTGAAGGCGACTCCGATTCACGCCAGTGATCTGCACGTGCTACGCGGCCGCTACGGTTTCTCCCCCGGGTTTCCCGCTGTCGGGGGCCACATGGAATGCGTGGGCCGCATTGCGGCCCTGGGCCCGGATACCGAGGGACTGAAGGTCGGCGAACGCGTGGTGGCCGCTACGGTCCCGGCGGTACCCGGGCCCCCTGTGGCCGGCACCTGGCAGGAATACCTCGTTGCCGACACGCAAAGGCTTCTGCCGGTCCCCGACCATCTGAGCGACTCCAGCGCCTGTCAACTCGCCGTCAACCCGTTGACCGCGCTGCTCCTCGTGACGCGCGAACTCGACGTACAGCCGGGCGAATGGCTGTTGCAAACGGCTGCGGGCTCCACCGTCGGCCGGTTCGTCATTCAGCTGTCCAGGCATCTGGGTATGCGCACGATCAATGTCGTGCGGCGACGCGATGCCGTCGAGGAGATCAAAGCGCTTGGTGGTGACGAGGTCATCTGCACTGAGGACGAGGACCTGTTGCAGCGTGTGGCTGAGACAGCGGGGCCGGTCGGCGTGCGGAAGGCCGTCGACTGTGTAGCGGGCCTCGTGGGTGCCCAGGTGTCCCAGGCATTGGCCCCGGGAGGGGAGGTCGTGGTCTACGGCGCACTCTCGACCCATCGGCAGACCGACCCTGCGGCACTGACGATCCCGCTGCAGGCACGCTCGGTCATCTACGAGACGAAAGCAGTCCGTGGCTTCTGGCTGAACCGCTGGTTCGGCACTGCCTCACCCGAGGATGCGCTGCGCGCGCTGTCCCAGGTTCGCGGTCTGGTCGCCGATGATGTGCTGAGCATCCCCCGGGGCCAGCCGTTCCCGCTCGAACGCTTCACTGAAGCCGTCTCGCTCGCCGAAGCACCCGCACACGGCACCAAACCACTCTTCGTCTTCGAAGACGGCCGGGACGAAGACGACAGGTAGGAAGCGGCCGTGCCGGTGCGTCGGAGGTGCGGCCGCGGCGTGCCGAGGCCGCCAAGTGAACGTAGCCAAGCCCGATGAAGCCCCCGTCATTCGGCCAGGTCAGCGCCTGCACCGGTGCTCTGGGGAGGCCTCGCACGTCATCTCGGCGGCGGTCGCGCCATGTGGACTGGTCGCCCACGGTGAAATGGACCCGTAGCCGAGCGCCGTCTCACATGCGTCGCTGCGGCGTTTGATGCACGCTGGTGGTCGAGAGGACTTCTTACGTGGGAACCCTGCGTGCCGCGACGGCCCGGCCGTCCCGGCACTGGCCCGAAAGGTAGGTGAAGCTCGAGAACCGGCCTCCGGGTGATGAGTCTCCCTTTGCGCGAGTCGCGCATGGACCTGGGGGCGTGCCAGGACGCGGTCCGGTTCAGGGCCTCCCGTCGTCGGGTCCGGGTCGTCCCTCGCCCAGTGCCTGCTGTGCTCGGCAGGCGGCAGCGGGAAGGAAGCACGATGGAGATCAAGGGATCGATCGCCCTGGTGACGGGGGCCAATCGTGGTATCGGACACGCGTTCGCCCGGGCGCTGGTCGAGCGGGGTGCGGCCAAGGTCTACGCCGGTGTCCGCGATCCGTCGAGCGTGAGCGACGATGACCTTTCTGCGCTGCGCCTGGACGTCACCAAGCCGGAGGACGTCGCCGAGGCGGCCGAGACCGCCGGTGACGTCACCATCGTCGTCAACAACGCGGGCGTTGCTGGTTTTGAGACCGAACTGCTGACGGGTTCCTTCGACGGTGCCCGCGAGGCGATGGAGATCAACTACTTCGGCACGTGGGCCGTGTCCCGTGCCTTCGCCCCGGTCCTGGCGCGCAACGGCGGCGGCGCACTGGTGAACATGCTGTCGGCTGCCTCCTGGATCCCCCGGCCGGAGTACCCCGGGTATGCGGCGTCCAAGGCGGCCCAGTGGTCGTTGACGGGCGCTCTGCGGGAGGGCCTGCGCGAGCAGGGAACGCTCGTGATCGGGGTCCACGCCGGTTTCGTGGAGACGGACCTCAGCAGTTTCACGGACGCACCGAAGATCAGCGCGGCGGACGTGGCGGAGCAGACCATGGAAGCCCTGGCGAACGACCGGGTCGAGGTCCTCGCCGACGAGCGGACCAAGCAGATCAAGCATGCCCTGGCGCAACCACTCCAACAGTGAGGAGAAGCCCGGACGGGACCGTGACGCCACAGCGCAGGAGGAGTCATGACCTCTGAACCACCTGGGGGGCACAGCGCCGGCGGCCTGCCCCTGCTCGGGCAGACCCTCGTCGTCATCGGCGGGAGCGCGGGCATCGGACTGGCGACCGCACGGCTCGCCCGTAACCAGGGCGCCTCCGTGGTCCTCACCGGACGGGATCCGGAACGGCTGCGCACCGCGGCCAAGGAGGCCGACGCGCTCAGCACCGCGGCCTTCGACGCCCACGACGCGGCGCAGCTGGAGCGGTTCTTCCAGCAGCTGCCAGGGCCGATCGACCACGTGATGGTCACCGCGGGCGGCCCGTCGTACGGCCGCCTTCTGGACATGGATGCCGAGCAGGCACGCCGGGCGATCAGCGACCACATGGTGCTCGCACTCGAGGTCGCGCGCCACTGCGCCGGCACCGTACGGCCGGGAGGCACGCTGCTGCTCCTGGGCGGCACGGGAGCCCGCCGGATCCGGGCCGCTCTCGGTGTCGCCCCCGCGGTCACCGCCGCGATGCCCGCGTTCACGGCCAGTCTCGCACTCGAGCTCGCGCCGGTCCGGGTGAACCTGATCGCCGCCGGCTTCGTGGACACGCCGTTGTCGGCCCGCCTGCTCGGCGACGCGCTCGACGCCCGTCGCGAGGAGCTGCGCGCCGTGCTGCCCATCGGCCGTGTAGTCGTACCCGACGACGTGGCCGCGCTCGCCGTGCACATCATGACCAACACCGCACTCACGGGTGCGACCCACGACATCGACGGAGGCCAGCAACTCGTCGGCTGAGCCACACAGCGATGGCGATCATTTGCCGACATCGCGCTGCTCGCCGGCGAACACGCTTCGGGGGACCCCACCGGCACCGTCTCCCGGATGAAGGCCGTGCAGCTCGCGCCCGACACCGTCCATCTCACCTAAGACACGGACCACAACGGCCGGCGCGCCCACCGCAGCTCCCTGTGGCGTCGTACCGGCGGGACCTGGCTGCTCTACTTCCACCAGGGGACGCCGTACGACGCGAACGCGGTGACCGGCGGCTGGACACACCCGCCGTGGGGGCCTCAGGCCCCCACGGCGGCCGGCAGCGGCACCCGTGCCGCGTCGTAGCGCTCCAGCAGCACCCGCGCCACCTCCGGCGCCGGGCCGAGGACGTCCGCCAGGACGTCCGCCTCCGCCGCGCCCCGTGCGATGCGGTCCGGGAGGAAGCCCGGGGCCAGCACGTACGGGGCCACGGCGACGCGCTCGCAGCCGAGGGCGAGCAGTTCGCGTACCGCGTCCTCGGTGCGGGGCAGGGAAGCGGAGGCGAACGCAGGCCGCACGGCGCACCAACCGGTGTGCCGCCACTCCCGCGCGATTGCTGCGATCACTGCGATCGCCTCCGGGTCTGTGGACCCCGCCGAGGCCAGCACGACCCCGGTCGAGGACTTGTCGGCGGGCGTGAGGCCCGCCTCGTACAGCCGCCGCTCCAGCGCGGCGAGGAGCAGGGGCGACGGGCCCAGAACGTCCGCCTGGCGGATGCGCAGCCGCGGATCCGCGTCCGCGAGGACCGCCGGGATGTCCGCCTTGGCGTGGAAGGCGCGGGTCAGCAGCAGCGGGAGGGCCACCACGTCCCGCACGCCCTGTGCCGCGAGGGAGTCCAGCACCCCCGGCACGGAGGGGACGTTGAAATCGAGGAAGCCGGTCTCCACACGCAGTTCCGGCCGCAGCGACCGCACTCGCCGCACCAGGGCGTGCACGGTCGCCGCGTGCCGCGGGTCGCGGCTGCCGTGAGCGATGACGAGAAGAACCGGACGGTACATGATCGGATCAGTCCTTCACCAGCAGGCCACGGCTGCGCAGCACCCACCGCTCCAGCGGACTGAAGATCAGCAGGTCGATGGCGATACCGACGGTCAGGATCAGCAGGATGGCTTCGAACACCATGGCCATGTCGCTCGCGTTGCGCCCGTTCTCCAGCAGCTGCCCGAGACCGATGCCGAGGTCGGGGAACGACGCGATGATCTCCGCGGCCATCAGTGAGCGCCAGGAGAACGCCCAGCCCTGCTTCAGCCCCGCCACATAGCCGGGCAGCGCGGCCGGCAGCACGATGTGCCAGGTGCCCTTCAGCCCCGTCGCGCCCAGTGTGCGGCCGGCCCGCAGGAACAGCGGCGGCACCTGGCTGACGCCGGAGACCAGGCCGTTGGCGATCGAGGGGACCGCACCGAGCAGGATCACCGCGTACATCATCTGGTTGTTCAGGCCCAGCCAGATCACGGCCGGCGGCACCCATGCCACTGACGGCAGGGACTGCAGCCCGGACAGGATCGGGCCGATCGCCGCGCGCACGAACCTCACCCGCGCCACCAGCAGCCCCAGCGGCGTACCGATCAGCAGCGCGAAGAAGAAGCCGAGCAGACCGCGCGAGACGCTGGTCCAGATGTAGCCGAGCAGCTCACCCTCGAGCCACGCGTCCCGCAGGACGCTCCACACGGCGCCCGGCGAGGGCAGCTTGGTCGGATCGTCGACGATCCTGAAGGAGACCAGCGCCTGCCACACGGCCAGCACCAGGGCGACGGCGAGGACGGGCGGCAGGATCTTCTGGACGAAGGTCTGGCGCCACGGCCTGCGGGCCTGCTGCCTCGTCTCCAGCGCGTCGAGCCCCGCCTCGAGACCGGCGAGGTCGTTCACGTCCTTCGCGTACGCGTCCTTCCCGGTCGTGTCAGTGCTGGCCATGTCGGCGGATCTCCCCACGGAGTTCTTCGGTGATCTCGACGGACAGTTCCGCGACCGCGGCGTCCTCGATGCGGCGCGGGTGCTCGATGTCCACCGTCCACTCGCGGGCGATCCGGCCCGGCCTCGACGACAGCAGCACCACCCGCTGCGCCAGCCGGACGGCCTCACGCACGTTGTGCGTGACGAACAGGACGGACACCCGGGTCTCACGCCAGATCCGGGTCAGCTCGTCGTGCAGCACGTCCCGGGTGATGGCGTCCAGCGCCGCGAACGGCTCGTCCATCAGCAGCAACCTGCTCTCCTGGGCGAGCGCGCGGGCCAGCGCGACCCGCTGGCGCATACCGCCGGACAGCTCGTGCACCCGCTTGCCGTGGGCGCCCCCCAGCCGGACCAGCTCCAGCAGCTCCTCGGCCCGGCCGCGCCGCTCGGCCTTCGGCACGCCCCGCAGCTTCAGGGCGAGTTCGATGTTCTTGCCCGCCGTCAGCCACGGGAACAGCGCGTGCTCCTGGAACATCAGCGCCGGGCGGCCGTCCGTGCTGATCGCGCCGGCGCTGGGCGCGTCGAGGCCCGCGACCAGGTTGAGCAGCGTGGACTTGCCGCAGCCCGAGGCACCCAGCAGGGTGACGAACTCGCCGGGGGCGACGTCGAGCGTGATGTCGTCCAGTACGAGCTGCTGCCCGGCCGGGCCCGCGAACGACTTCGAGACATGCTCGATCCGGGCGGCATGGGTGGCCGCCTCGGTGCCGTCGGCGGCCTTGGCGAGGGTCGTGGCCATGGTCGTCACCTCCTGGGACGTTTCTTCGGGGTTCCGGGATCAGCCGACGCCGAGACCGGCGTCGTCGACGGCGGGTGCGCCCTCGGCCGCGAGGACCTTGTTGAGGGGTTCGAGGTCGTAGATGCCGTTCAGGTCGGGCCGCTCGAGCAGGCCCGCGTTCACGGCGTGCTCCGCCTGGGCGCCGAGGGTGGCGGCCAGCGGGTCGTCGGTGAACCGGATCGACTTCCACGCCGGGTCCAGTACGCCGGCGGGCAGCGCCTTGCCGGAGTCGGCCGCCAACTGCTCGTTGGCGGCGGCCTTCGCCTCGTCCGGGTGTTCGTTGATCCACCGGTTGGTGGAGACCGACGCCTCGAGGACCGCCTCGACGGCCTTCGGATGTTTCTCCAGGAACTCCTGGCGCACGACGAGGTTCGTGATGACGAACTGCTCGTCCGGCCACAGGGAGGCCTCGTCCAACAGGACCTTGCCGCCCTCGGCGACCAGCTTCGACGCGGTGGGCTCCGGCACCCACGCGCCGTCGACCGAACCGGCCGCGAAGGCGTCCGGGGTGACCTTGTTGTCGCTGCGGACGACCGTGACGTCACCCTGGCCGCTCTGCGCGTCGACCGTCCAGCCCTGCTCGGCCGCCCAGTTGAGGAACGCCACGTCCTGCGTGTTGCCGAGCTGCGGTGTCGCGATCCGCTTGCCCTCGACGTCCTCGAGGGACTTCACCCGGTCCGGGTTCACCACCAGCTTCACCCCGCCGGACGCCGAACCGCCGATGATCCGCAGGTTCCTGCCCTGCGACTTGGCCCAGCCGTTCACCGCCGGTGACGGTCCGATCCAGGCGATGTCGACGGAACCGGAGTTGAGTGCCTCGATCGCGGACGGCCCCGCGTTGAACACGGCGTACCGCGCCTCGGTCGCGCCGAGCTCCTTCTGGAAGAAGCCCTTCTGCTTGCCCACCAGCGCGGTCCCGTGGGTCAGATTGCCGAAGTGGCCGATCCTCACCGCGTCGAGACCGTCGGTCTTTCGTGCACCGGCCGCGATGTCGGCGCCGGCGCTCTCCTTGGCCCGGGAGCCGTAGCCGCACCCTGCCAGGGCGAGCAGGACCAGCACGGCCGTCACGGCGAACGCGCGGCGCGGTGCGACGGGGATGGCAGGCACGGGAGGTGTTCCTCTCGGGGGCCCGGCGGTCACGTACTCAGCTGGTCGTGGCCGGGGAATCGGCGGGTTTTCGGCGGTGGCGGCGGGGGAGGGGGACACGCGAACGGTGCGCGCGTCCCCGGGGCGCCGGAAGCGTCACGCACATCGCGCGACCCCGCCCTGCCCGCACCCCAGACGCCCGCTGCCGATCCGGCCGCCCTCTTTGGCGAAGGTGGCGAAGACGTCGGTCGGTGCGCAGTCCGGGGCAGGGGAAGGAAGCATCGTCAGAAGTCCCATCCGTCGCCCTCGGCCGCGTCCTTGACCGGGTCCGGCGTGGCGAAGGACTCGCCGGCCATGCCCGCGGTGAGCGTGGTGCCGTCGTTCGGGTCGATCAGGATGAACGAACCGGTGCGCCGCGAGTCCGCGTACGAGTCGGCCGGCAGCGGCTCGGCGGTACGGATCTTCACCCGGCCGATGTCGTTGGCGGCGAGCGTGCCGGGGTGCGGGTGCAGCGACAGGTCGTCCAGCGTCAGCCGGGCCGGGATGTCCTTCACGATCGCCTTGACCGTCCGGGTGCCGTGCTTGAGCAGCACCCGGTGGCCGACCGTCAGCGGCTGGTCGGCGACATGGCAGACGGTGGCCTCGACGTCCTGTGTGGTGGCCGGCGCGTCCTTGCTCGGGACGAGCAGGTCGCCGCGGGAGATGTCGATGTCGTCCGCCAGCAGCAGCGTCACCGACTGCGGCGTCCAGGCTGCCTCGACGGGCGTCCCCAGCAGGTCGATCCCGGTGATCGTCGTGGTCCGGCCGGACGGCAGCACGGTCACCTCTTCGCCCGTACGGAACGTGCCCGCGGCGATCTGACCGGCGTACCCCCGGTAGTCGGGGTGTTCGGCGCTCTGCGGCCGGATCACGTACTGCACCGGCAGCCGGGCGTGGCAGTGCGCCAGGTCGTGGCTGACCGGCACCGTCTCCAGGTGCTCCAACACCGTCGGGCCGCCGTACCAGTCCATGTGCGCGGACGGCTCCACGACGTTGTCGCCGACGAGCGCCGAGATCGGGACCGCGGTGACCTCCGGGACGCCCAGCTCCGTCGCGTACGCCGTGAACTCCTCGGCGATCCGCGCGAACACGGCCTCCTCGTAGTCCACCAGGTCCATCTTGTTGACGGCGAGCACGACGTGGGGCACGCGCAGCAGGGCGGCGATGGCCGCGTGCCGCCGGGTCTGCTCGACCACGCCGTTGCGGGCGTCGACGAGGATGACGGTCAGTTCCGCGGTGGAGGCACCGGTGACCATGTTGCGGGTGTACTGCACATGGCCCGGCGTGTCGGCGAGGATGAACCGGCGCCGCGGCGTGGCGAAGTAGCGGTACGCCACGTCGATGGTGATGCCCTGTTCCCGTTCGGCCCGCAGCCCGTCGGTGAGCAGGGCGAGGTCGGGAGCCTCCTGGCCCCGGCTCGCCGACACCCGCTCCACGGCCTCCAACTGGTCGGTGAGGACCGACTTGGAGTCGTGCAGCAGCCGGCCCACCAGGGTGGACTTGCCGTCGTCGACGGAACCGGCGGTGGCGAACCGCAGCAGGGTGGTCTCCGCGAGCGCCTCATTCGTGATCGTGCTCATGTCTAGAAGTACCCCTCGCGCTTGCGGTCTTCCATCGCGGCCTCGGAGAGCTTGTCGTCGGCGCGGGTGGCCCCGCGCTCGGTCAGCCGGGAGGCGGCGATCTCGGTGATCACCTTCTCGATGGTGTCGGCCCCGGAGTCGACCGCGCCGGTGCAGGACATGTCGCCCACCGTCCGGTAGCGCACGAGCCGCTTCTCGACACTCTCGCCGTCCTTCGGGCCGCCCCACTCGCCGGCGGTCAGCCACATGCCGCCCCGCTGGAACACCTCGCGGTGGTGGGCGTAGTAGATCTCCGGCAGCTCGATGTTCTCGCGGGCGATGTACTGCCACACGTCCAGCTCGGTCCAGTTGGACAGCGGGAAGACCCGGACGTGCTCACCGGGCGCGTGCCGGCCGTTGTAGAGGTTCCACAGCTCGGGCCGCTGGCGGCGGGGGTTCCACTGGGAGAACTCGTCGCGCAGCGAGAACACCCGCTCCTTGGCGCGGGCCTTCTCCTCGTCCCGCCGGCCGCCGCCGAACACGGCGTCGAACTTCTCGGCGGCGATCTTCTCGGTGAGCGGCACCGTCTGCAGCGGATTGCGGGTGCGGTCGGGGCGCTCGCGCAGCACACCGCGGTCGATGTAGTCCTGCACCGAGGCGACGTGCAGCCGCAGCCCGTGCCGGGCGACCGCGCGGTCGCGGTAGTCGAGGACCTCGGGGAAGTTGTGCCCGGTGTCGACGTGCAGCAGCGAGAACGGCACCGGCGCCGGCGCGAATGCCTTCAGCGCCAGGTGCAGCATCAGGATGGAGTCCTTGCCGCCGGAGAACAGGATCACCGGGTTCTCGAACTCGCCCGCGACCTCGCGGAAGATGTGCACCGCCTCCGACTCGAGGGCGTCGAGGTGGGAGAGGGCGTACGGGCCGGCCGCACCGCCGGTGCCCTCGTCGCCGGTCGCGACCGTGGCCACGGTTGTCATGCCAGTCCCCTTTCGCTCAGCAGGGCGTGCACCGCTGCGGCGGATTCCTGGACGGTCCGGTGCTGCGCCTCGATGCGCAGATCGGGAGAGACGGGAGCCTCGTACGGGTCGTCCACGCCGGTCAGCCCGGTGAGTTCGCCCGCGGCCTGCTTGGCGTACAGCCCCTTCACGTCGCGTACGGAGCACACCTCGACCGGGGTCGCCACATGCACCTCGACGTACGGCGTGCCGTTCGCCCCGTGCCGCCCCCGGACCGCGTCCCGGCTGTCCGCGTACGGCGCGATGACCGGGACGAGCGCGGTGACGCCGTTGCGGGCGAGCAGTTCGGCGACGAATCCGATGCGCTGCACATTGGTGTGCCGGTCCTCGCGGCTGAAGCCGAGGCCCGCGGAGAGGAACTCGCGGATCTCGTCGCCGTCGAGCAGCTCGACCCGGCGGCCCTGCTCGCGCAGCCGGCCGGCCAGTTCGTGGGCGATGGTGGTCTTGCCGGCGCTCGGCAGACCCGTGAGCCAGACGGTGGCTCCGGTCGTCACGTCGGTCTCCTGGTTCGTAGAGGGCGTGGGGGGCGCCGAGGGCGCGGGGGGCCCGGTGAGGGGCCGGGTGGGCGTGGGGGGCTCGGTCATGTCAGCCGTGGAGTCCGCACTCGGTCTTGCCGCGGCCCGCCCAGCGGCCGGCGCGGGCGTCCTCGCCCTCCAGCACGCGGCGGGTGCAGGGGGCGCAGCCCACCGACGCGTACCCGTCCGTCAGCAGCGGGTTGGTGAGCACACCGTGTTCGGCGACGTAGGCGTCCACGTCGTCCTGGGTCCAGCGGGCGATGGGGGAGACCTTCACCTTCCGCCGCTTCTCGTCCCAGCCGACGACCGGTGTGTTCGCCCGGGTCGGGGACTCCTCGCGGCGCAGCCCGGTCGCCCAGGCCACGTACCCCCGCAGACCCTCCTCCAGCGGCCGCACCTTGCGCAGCTCGCAGCACAGGTCGGGGTCGCGCTCGTGCAGCCTCGGCCCGTACTCGGCGTCCTGCTCGGCGACGGTCTGCCGCGGGGTGAGCGTGATGACGTTGACGTCCATCACGGCCTCCACCGCGTCCCGGGTGCCGATGGTCTCCTCGAAGTGGTAGCCGGTGTCGAGGAACACCACGTCCACACCGGGCCGGGCGCGGGAGGCGAGGTGGGCGACCACCGCGTCCTCCATGGAGGAGGTCACGCAGAAGCGCCCGCCGAAGGTGTCGGCGGCCCACCGGAGGATCTCCGGTGCGGAGGCGTCCTCCAGGTCGCGGCCCGCCTGCTCGGCCAGCGCCCTCAACTCGTCGGTGGTGTGCTCTTCCTGAAGCGTGGTCATATCCGGTCCCCTCCCGTTTCGGGCCGCTCGAGTCCCTGGGCGAGCAGGCCGAGGAACTTCAGCCGGAAGGCCCGGTTGCACGCCCCGCACTCCCAGGCGCCGTGCCCTTCCTCGCTGGGACGCAGGTCCTCGTCACCGCAGTACGGGCAGTGGAACGGCGCGGCCCGCTCGCTCACGACAGGTCCTCCGCGTCCGCGCGGGCCGCCCAGGTGGCGAACCGCTCGCCGTCCTCGCGCTCCGCCTGGAAGCGCTTCAGGACCCGCTCGATGTAGTCCGGCAGTTCGTCCGAGGTGACCTTCAGCCCGCGCACCTTGCGGCCGAAGGCCGGCTCCAGGCCGAGCGCCCCGCCCAGGTGCACCTGGTAGCCGCTGACCTGCCGGCCCTCGGTGTCGGTGACCAGCTGCCCCTTGAGACCGATGTCCGCGGTCTGGATACGGGCGCAGGCGTTCGGGCAGCCGTTGATGTTGATGGTGAGCGGCTCGCCGAAGTCGGGCAGCCGGCGCTCCAGCTCGTCGATGAGCTCGCTGCCGCGCTCCTTGGTCTCCACGATGGCGAGCTTGCAGAACTCGATGCCCGTGCAGGCCATCGTGCCGCGCCGGAAGGGCGACGGCTTGACCCGCAGGTCCAGCGCCTCCAGGGCGTCGACGAGCGAGTCGACCCGGTCCTGCGGCACGTCCAGGACGATCATCTTCTGCTCGGCCGTGGTGGAGACCCGCCCCGAGCCGTGGTCCTCGGCCAGCGCGGCGACCTTGGTGAGCAGCGAGCCGTCCATCCGGCCCACCCGCGGCGCGAAGCCGACGTAGAACCGGCCGTCCTTCTGGCGGTGCACCCCGATGTGGTCGCGCCACTGCTGCGCGGGCATCTCGGGCGCCGGACCGTCGGCCAGCCTGCGGCCCAGGTAGTCGTCCTCCAGGACCTGGCGGAACTTCTCCGGCCCCCAGTCGGCGACCAGGAACTTCAGCCGCGCCCGGTTGCGCAGCCGCCGGTAGCCGTGGTCGCGGAAGATGGAGATGACGCCTTCCCACACCCCGGGCACGTCCGCCTCGGGCACCCAGGCACCCAGCCGCACCCCGAACTTGGGGTTGGTCGACAGACCGCCGCCGACCCACAGGTCGAAGCCGGGGCCGTGCTCGGGGTGGACGACGCCGACGAAGGACACGTCGTTGATCTCGTGGGCGACGTCCAGCAGCGGGGAGCCGGAGACGGCCGTCTTGAACTTGCGCGGGAGGTTGGAGAAGCGCGGGTCGCCGATGTAGCGGCGGGCGATCTCGTCCAGCGCCGCCGTGCCGTCGATGATCTCGTCCTCGGCGACCCCGGCGACGGGGGAGCCGAGCATGCCGCGCGGGGTGTCGCCGCAGGCCTCCGTGGTGGACAGGCCCACCGACTCGAGCCGTTCCCAGATCGCGGGCACGTCCTCGATGCGGATCCAGTGGTACTGGATGTTCTGCCGGTCGGTGATGTCGGCGGTGCCGCGGGCGTAGGTCTCGGCGATCTCGCCGATCGCGCGCAACTGCTCCGTGGTGAGCCGTCCGCCGGTGATGCGGACCCGCATCATGAAGTACTCGTCCTCGAGCTCCTCGGGCTCCAGCACACCGGTGCGGCCGCCGTCGATCCCGGGGCGGCGCTGCGTGTACAGGCCCCACCAACGCAGGCGGCCACGCAGGTCGGTGGGGTCGATCGAGTCGAATCCCCGCTTCGAGTAGATCGTCTCCACACGTGTCCGGACGTTGAGACCGTCGTCGTCCTTCTTGAACTGCTCGTTGCCGTTGAGCGGCGTGAAGTGCCCCGCGGCCCACTGGCCCTCTCCGCGGTGACGGCTCACCTTGCGGCGGGGGGTCGCGGCGGCAGGGTTCTGCGGGCTGGCGGCCATGGTTGATACGTCCTTCGGGACAGACGGGGATGTGGCTCTGACCTGCGCAATGACGGGCATGGGCATACATGCCCGTCATTGCGCGGGAGTTCGTGAAGTGCAGCGGAACGGGGCGGAACCGGGGAGGTGCCGGGCGGGGGCGGACCGGAGCGGAGAAGAACTGTCGGGTGCTGCTGAAGGTGCTCTCAGCGCGCCGGACAGATGGCGCTGGACATGCGGCCGAGGTCGACGTGCCGTCGACTCACCAAGGCGATTCCCGTTCCAGGCATGACGGAAGCGTGGCACGGGAATCTGGACACAGTCCAGCTTCATCCATTATGTGGACGCCTTCGTCTCGACATGAGAGACGGGGGTGGTCTTGGTCACAGGCGGTGAGGGCGGTCCCGTCCGCGCGGCTCAGGATCGGCTCAGGAGGGACGGATGCCATAGGGGGCTCGTGCGCGGCTCGTACGCGGGGCGTCCGCGAGCGTTCTGCGGGGCTGTGGCGCTCAGGCCGGATGGGCTCCCGGCCACGGGCCCGGGGTGGCGACCTCGGGCTCGTCCTCGACCGAGGTGTCGAACAGCCGGAAGCCCCGGCGGCTGTAGTTGTCCATGGCGTACTCGCCGTCCTTGCTGCACGTGTGCAGCCAGACCCGTACGGTCGGCTTCCGGCCCGGCCACCGCTCCGCCAGATCCCAGGCCCGCGCGACGCCGTACGACAGCAGGTGCCCGCCGATGCGCCGGCCCCGGAAGGCCGGGACCAGCCCGAAGTAGACGATCTCCACGACCCCGTCGTCCTGCGCCTGAAGCTCCACGTACCCCGCGGGCGTCCCCCGGTCGTACGCCACCCAGGTCTCCACGCCGGGCCGGTCCAGGTGCTCCAGCCACTGCGCGTACGTCCAGCCCAGCCGGTCGGTCCAGCGGATGTCACCACCGACCGACGCGTACAGGAAGCGGCTGAACTCCGGGGACGGCACCTCGGAGCGGACGACCCGCACGTCCCCCTCCGGCACGGCGGCCGGCAGGAGATCGGTGGGCGCGGTCTGCTCCAGGGACCAGGTGGTCACGGCGATGCTCGTCATGCCGGAAAGGGAACCATCCGGCGCGGACATCTGTCGAACGCCGGTGTGCGTATGACGAAGAGCGCGGGGCCCTAATCCAGCGAGCCGTCGACGGAGGTCAGGGGCAGGGCGAAGAGCATGCGGCCGGACTGGGACCACACCTCGCCGGTCTCCTGCCAGTACGACAGGGATGCCGACGGGCCGCTCCAGCAGCGGTGCGTCTCGTCCGCCCCGCACCGGGTGGGCCGGGCCCCCTCCGTGTCCTGCCGCCACAGCGTCCCGCGCTCGTCCGGCGTCCCGGTCATCCGGCCCAGGTACCAGCCCGACCCGTACGACAGCACACTGCGCACATGGGTCAGCTTCGTCTCGTACGCCGAGACGGGGTCCGCCTTCAGCAGCGGGTCCGTGGCCAGCAGCCCCGCGCGGACCTCGTCGTCGTCGAACGCGTACCGCCACAGGCGGGTCGGCCCGTCGTGGTCCTCGGTGACCGCCTCGTGCGCGACCAGGCTGTCCGGCGCCGTGCTGCGGTCCAGGGAGATGCCGCCCGGCTGCGGGGAGTCCGCGTCGGCCGTCCGGTACACGGCGACGGCGGGCAGGACGTACCGCGCCCCGGCCGCCGACCAGCCACCGGGCACCCGCCCGACCGTCGAGCCGTCCACGGTGGCCCGCTGGACACGGTCCACGTCGTACACGTACAGCGCGCTGCCGTCCCCCCGCCCGGCGGTGACCAGTAGCTTGTCCTGGTACCAGACCATGCCCGTCACGGCGGAGACCAGCCCGTGGTAGTCCTGTCCCCCGGCGACAGGGACGGCGAGCTGCGCCCAGGTGTAGCGGAGGTCGGCGGGGTCGTCGGCGTCGATGAACGCGACCCGGGCCAGCCCCTGTCCCGTGCCGGTGCCCGTCACGGCGGGGCCCTGCGCGGCGGTGCCGTCCGCCGTGGTGCCGCCCTGGCTCCAGGCGGAGAGCACCACCCGGCCGGGGCCCCAGTGGCCGTCGTCGTCCGCGTCCCCGGACGTGGTGACGGCGCCGGGACGCCAGCCCTCGACATCGGCGCCGTCCCAGCAGTACGCGCGCGTGGCGGCGGGTTCGACGGGCAGCGCGCGCTTGTCGTCGTCCGTACAGGAGCCCGCGTCGCGCAGGGAACCGTCGGTGTCGTCGAGCACGGCCCGGACGCCGACGGGCCGGCCCATCTCGGAGGAGAGCCGGTCGAGCCATTCCGGCGACACATGATCCTCGGACAGCCGCAGCGGCGCGGTCTCGGCGGACGCGGTGAGCGGCTTCAACGCCCCGGGGTCGTCGGCGTCGGTGGCCTGCGACGTGCTGATCAGGGTGGCCGCCGCGGTGAGCGCGAGCGCGGTCCCGGCCAGCGTCGCCCGCAGCGCCTTGCCCCGCCTGCGCCGGCGATGTCTGCCGCGATGCTTCATAACGTCCTCCCGAGGCGGGCCAACTGCGTCCGGCGATCCGACCGTCCGACCGTGGAGCAGGTGAGGGTGACCCGAGAAGCGATGCTACGGCAGACGACCCCTCAGAGGCACGAAGACCCGGTAAATCCGCAGAACGCTCGGCCTGACGGGCGTTGATGTGCGGTGCGTTGATGTGCGGTGCGGTGCGGTGCCCGGGCGTCAGGGCCGATGGCTCCGCCCTCCGCCGCTGCACCTCCGCCCCGGACAGCAGCCCGGCCCGGACGCCATGGTCCGGGTCGACGCCGCTGCGCAGCACCCGCTCCCAGGACTCCTCGATCACCGGCCGGGGCGCCAGGGGCGCGCGCTGCCCAAAGAGCGTCGCGGAGCGGACCTCACTCAGCATTCTGGCCGCGCGCATCGTGTCCACACCGGCCGGATGCGTCACGTCCATCGGAGAGAGCGGCACTGGTCCTCTCGGGGAAAGACTCGGAGGACAGCGCTCGGCCGGCCGGCCGAGCCCCGAGATCCGTTCTGGCTGTCGTCGGTCTCGTAGTGCCGTGTGCCCGCCGCGAGATCATTCAGTACGGAAACGGACAACGGCACACGGCAGCACGTTGCAACCCCCTGCAACCCTGGTGGATCGCCCCGCACTGCTTGAAAATTGAGCGACGCCGTCCCGAGCGGCGTCCACGGCTCCAAGGGGCCTGTGTGGCGGGGGTGGTGCCGTGTCGGCGCAGCACCACCCCCGCGTCACGCCCGGGTTGTCGTGCCGGAGCTGTCACAATCGGCTCGTCCAGGCCGGGGTGTCCCGCTCGATGCGCCGTCGGGTCGCCCGCTCGAGTCACCGTCGGGGCAGCCCCTGCCGTCTCACACCTCCGGCCGGGCCCGTTCCACCACCGCCGCGAGGTCGAGGGTGTGCGGCAGCGTCCCGAAGGCCGCGCCCCCGTCACCGCCCAGCCGCGCCGCGCAGAACGCGTCGGCGACCTGCGGCGGCGCGTACCGCACCAGCAGCGAGCCCTGGAGCACCAGGGCGAGCCGCTCCACGAGCCGCCGCGCACGCCCCTCGGCACCCTCCAGATCGGCCAGTTCGGTCAGCAGGTCCTTGATCGCGCGGTCCAGCCGGTGATCGGCCCCGCGCGCCTGCCCGACCTCGCCGAGGTACGCGTCCAGCACCTGCGGATCCCGGCTCAGCGCGCGCAGCACGTCCAGCGCCTGGACGTTGCCCGCGCCCTCCCACACCGAGTTCAGCGGGGACTCGCGCACCAGCCGGGGCATCCCCGACTCCTCCACGTACCCGTTGCCGCCCAGGCACTCCGCCGCCTCCACCGCGAGGGGCGCGCACCGCTTGGTCACCCAGTACTTGGCAGCCGGCACCGCGATCCGCAGCAGCGCCCGCTCCCGCTCGCTCCCGTCGTCGTAGGCCGCGGCGAGCCGCAGCGCCAGCGTGGTGGCCGCCTCCGACTCCAGGGCGAGATCGGCCAGGACGTTGCGCATCAGCGGTTTGTCGATCAGCTTGCCGCCGAACGCCTCCCGGTACGCGCAGTGGTGCACCGCCTGTGCCACGGCCTGCCGCATCAGTCCCGCCGAGCCCAGGACGCAGTCCAGCCGGGTCGCCGCCACCATCCCGATGATGGTGCGCACCCCGTGCCCCTCGTCCCCGACCCGCCGCGCCCACGTCCCCGCGAACTCGACCTCCGAGGACGCGTTGGACCGGTTGCCCAGCTTGTCCTTGAGCCGCTGGATCAGGAACACGTTGCGCGAGCCGTCCTCGAGCACGCGCGGCACCAGGAAACAGGTGAGCCCTCCGGGCGCCTGCGCCAGCACCAGGAACGCGTCCGACATCGGAGCCGAGCAGAACCACTTGTGCCCGGTCAGCTCGTACGTCCCGTCCTCGGCCAGTGGCCGCGCGGACGTCGTGTTCGCCCGTACGTCGCTGCCGCCCTGCTTCTCCGTCATGCCCATCCCGAAGAGCACGCCGGGTTTCTCGTGGGCGGGCCGCAGCGCCCGGTCGTACACCGTAGACGTCAGCCGCGGCTCCCACTCGGCGGCGAGCGCCGGGTCCGCGCGCAGGGCGGGCACGGCCGCGTGCGTCATCGACAGCGGGCAGCCGTTCCCCGCCTCGACCTGCGACCACACCACGAACCCCGCCGCCCGCCTTACATGCCCGCCCGGCCGAGCCCACGCGCCCGTCAGGCCCGCCGAGACGCCCTTGCCGAGCAGCCGGTGCCAGGCGGGATGGAAATCGACCTCGTCGATCCGGTGCCCGTACCGGTCGTGGGTGCGCAGCCGGGGCGGGTTCTCGTCGGCCTGCACCCCCCACTCCTGCACCTGGGCGGAGCCGGAGGCACGTCCGAGCGCCGACAGTTCGGACAGGCCCTCGTCCAGCAGCGACGGGTCCAGATGCCGTTCGACGGCCTCCGTCAGCGCCCGGTCGGCGGTGAACACGTCGTACTGCGCCAGCGGCGGCGCCTGGTTGGTCACGGTGTGCGTGGTACCTGCCATGAACACGAACCTACCCGCCGCCGCCCTCCGCATCACCCAGCGGGCACCCCGCGGCCACCGAGCGCCCGCTGCGCGACCCTTCGGGTGAGGCGGACCAGGCACGACGGATACCTTTGGTCCGTGCAGCCAGCAAGCGAATCCCCCGACGTGCCATCCGGTCGACTTCACCGGGCCCGAGCCCTGTACCGCAATGTCTCCAAACGCAGGACCGCCTGGCTGCTGCTCAAGGACACCGTCAACTCCTGCATGGAGTACCGGATCCTGGGCCTGGCCGCGGAGGCGGCCTTCTTCACCCTGCTGTCGGTGCCCCCGCTGCTGCTCAGCATGATCGGCCTGCTCGGCTACGTCGACACCTGGATCGGCGCCGAGACCACCCAGAGCCTGCGGACCAACATCATCGAGGCTTCCCGCGCGGTGCTGTCCGACCAGGGCGTGAGCCAGATCGCCGAGCCGATCCTGAACGATGTGATGAAGGGCGGCCGGCCCGACGTCATCTCCCTCGGCTTCTTCTTCGCCGTGTGGTCGGGCTCCCGCGCGGTGGACGTCTTCATCGACACCATCACCGTCATGTACGGCCTCGACGGTATGCGCGGCATCGTCAAGACCCGGCTGCTGGCCTTGCTGCTGTTCATCGTGGCCCTGCTGGTCGGCTCGGTCGCGCTGCCCCTCATGGTGGCCGGCCCCGACGCCGTGGTCAGTGTCGTCCCCTGGTCGACGACGCTCGTGCAGATCCTCTACTGGCCCGTGGTCATCCTGCTGTCGGTGGCCTTCCTGACCACGCTCTACCACGTCTCCGTGCCCGTACGGTCCCCGTGGGTCGAGGACGTGCCCGGCGCGCTGGTCGCCCTCGCCATGTGGGTGTTCGGCAGCTTCCTGCTGCGGATCTACCTGACCAGCGTCATCGAGGGCCCCACCATCTACGGTTCCCTCGCCGCCCCCGTCGCCGTACTGCTGTGGATCGGCGTGTCCGCCTTCGCCGTGCTCGTCGGAGCCGCGGTCAACGCCGCGATCGACCGGGTCTGGCCGGCCGCCGCGACCGCCGCCGCCCGCGAGGCGAACGAACGGGTCCGGCAGGCGCAGGTCGCCGAGTACGTCGCCCGCACCGCCGCGGTGGACGACGACGAGGCCGACCCCGACATGCCCGCCGAGTTCCCCGAGCGCTGGTCCCGCTTCCTCCCTCCGGAGGACGTCACGGCCCGCCTGCGCACCCACACGAAGAGCAGCCACCACCCTCACTCGCGGAACGGGAAAGGGACCGGGAACGGGGCCGGGAACAGGAACGGGAAAGGGACCGGGAACGGGGAGGGGGCAGCGGAACCGGGGCCCCCAGGGCCCCCGCTGCCCCCGCCGTTTCCGCCGCACCCACCGTCCCCTCCGCCCCCGCCGGACGAGGGCAAGTAAGAACGGGACAGGAGCGGGCGGAGGGGACCGGAGGGCATCGCCCGATCGACGCCCTCCGGTCCCCTCCGCCCGCGTCTACGCTGAAGCCCATGGACGCTCTCACCGGCCTGCTGGAAGGCCCCCGCGCCCGTGGCGCGTTCATGATCAGGGCCTGTTTCGACCCGCCCTGGTCGGTCCGGATCGAGGACCGCGCCCCGCTGACCGTGATGCTCCTCGTCCGCGGCGAGGCCTGGCTGCTGCCGGACAGCGGCGACCGGCGTCAGTTGCGCCCCGGCGACCTCGCCATCGCGCGCGGCCCCGACCCGTACACCTGCGCCGACGACCCCGACACCGCGCCGCAGGCGCTGATCCTGCCGGGCGGGGAGTGCCACTGCCCCGACGGGCGCCCCCTGAACGGTGTCATGGACCTCGGCGTCCGCACCTGGGGCGACAGCCCCGACGGCGCCACGGTCATGCTCATCGGCACCTATCAGATGCGGGGGCGAGATCGGCAGCCGCCTGCTCGACGCGCTGCCGCCCCTGCTCTTCCTCACCGAGGACGACTGGGACTGCCCGCTCACCCCGGTCCTCGCGGCGGAGATCGTGCGGGACGCACCCGGCCAGGAGGTCGTCCTCGACCGGCTGCTCGACCTGCTGGTCATCGCCGCGCTGCGGGCCTGGTTCGCCCGCCCCGAGGCGGCACCGCCCGCCTGGTACGGGGCGCTGGGAGACCCCGTCGTCGGTCCGGCGCTGCGCCTCCTCCAGGGCGACCCCGCCCACCCCTGGACGGTCGCCGCGCTCGCTGCGAAGGCCGGCGTTTCGCGCGCCGCGCTGGCCCGCCGCTTCACGGAACTGGTCGACGAACCCCCGATGACGTACCTCACCGGCTGGCGCATCGCCCTCGCCGCGGACCGCCTCCGCGACACGGACGACACCCTGGGCGCGATCGCCCGTCACGTCGGCTACGGCAGCGCCTTCGCCCTGTCGACGGCCTTCAAACGGGCGCACGGCGTCAGCCCCCAGGAGTGGCGGACCCGGGCCGCGTAGCCTGGACGACGTGTACAGCGAACGGGTGTCACGACTGCCGGACGCGGTCGTGTGGACCAACACCCCGACCGGCACCGGTGCCGGAGCGGGCCGGGTGCTTCCCGATGGCTGCATGGACCTGCTCTGGCACGACGGACGCCTGCTGGTCGCGGGCCCCGACACCCACGCCCACCTCACCGAGGGCGACGCGTCGAGCCCCTGGGCGGGCATCCGCTTCCACCCCGGGACCCTCCCTGTGTTGTTGGGAGTACCCGCGCACGAACTGCGCGACCAGCGGCCCGACTTGGCGGAACTGTGGCCGGCGGCGGAGGTGCGCCGCCTGACCGCCCGGGTGAACGCGGCGGCCGACCCGGCACGCGGCCTGGAGGACCTGGCCCTGAAACGGGCGGCCGAGGCCGCCACCCCACCCGACCCGGTGCTCCGACACGTCGTGGCAGCCCTGGACGCGGGCCGCCCGGTCGCCGAGACCGCCGACGGACTCGGCCTGAGCGCACGTCAGCTGCACCGCCGCTCACTCACCGCGTTCGGCTACGGCCCCAAGACCCTGGCCCGCATCCTCCGCCTCCGCCGGGCCCTCGCCCTGGCCCGCGGGGGCACCCCGTACGCGGAGACGGCCACTCGGACCGGCTATGCGGACCAGGCCCATCTGTCCCGAGAGGTAAGGGACTTGACGGGCCTGCCGCTGGGGGAGCTGCTGAACTCCCGCGGCTAGACCGTGTCCAGCGGCGCGAACAGATCGACCCCGTTGCCGTCCGGGTCGAGGACGGTGGCGTACCGCTGCCCCCACACCGCATCCCACGGCTTGAGTTCGCTTCGGCAGCCGCTCGCCATCAACTCCTCGTACAGGGTGTCCACTTCGGCGGGACTGTCGCACCGCAGGGCGAGCGAGGCCCGCCCTCCGCCCGACGGCGGCTCCCACTCGGCGTGGAACGACCGGACGACCTCCTCGGTGTCCAGCAACAGCCTCAGCCCGCCCGGCAGTTCCGCCTCGGCGTGCCCCTGCTCCTCGGCCCCCTCGGGAAACGCGAACCCGAGCCGCCGGTAGAAGGCGACCGAGGCGCCCATGTCGGAGACGATCAATCCGATCGCATCAAATCGTGCACTCATGGGGCCACCGTAGGCGCGCCACGTCTCCCCGGTCTTGAAGGAATCGGACAGCCCGGACGCCCCGCGATCCCGCGTGCCGTCCAGGATGTCACGATCGGTGGCAGGCCGCTGCGTACTTTCACCTCGAATTCCTCCAGGGACGACCCGACCCCAGTAGTCGACGAGCCCGTCCGGGAGTCCGACGACGAGGGGTGCGACCTCCGCACCCGCCTGCTCGGCGGCATCACCTGGGCTGCCCGGTGATCACTGCGTGCAGGAGGAGTACGTGTTCACGTCCTGAGGGTCGGGGCGGAAGCGGTTCTCCCAGTCGCCGGGATAGGCAGCGATCAGCGCGGGCAGCTGGGCCTTGACATCGCTGGCCCACTCCTCGGTGAGGTAGTCGCGCAGGGCGTCCCGCAGCTTGTGGCAGTCTCCCGGACGGTTCTCCTGCAGTGCGATGCCGTACCTGTTGATGTTCCCGAACGAGACGTCGGGAACGACCTTGACCGGCACCTTGCTGTTCTTCTGCTGTTCCACGAACCCGTAGAGCAGTGCCTCATCGGTGAACACCGCGTGGACATCGCCCTGCTGGACCTTGCGCACGCAGGTCGAGTAGTCGCTCTCCGTGTGCGGTGTGGTGCCATCGGGCAGCGCCGCGATGGCCGACGTCGAGCCCTCGACCGTGCAGATCACCTTGTTCGCCACGTCCTGCTCGGTCTTGATGTCCTGGTAGTCCTCGCGGACCAGGAAGCCCTGCTTGGTGACGAAGTAGGGCCCTACGAAGTCCACTTGTTCGTCCCGCTTCGGGGTGATCGAGTAGGTGCCGATGACCAGCGTCGACGACTTGTCGACGAGCTCCTGCTCCCGCTCGGCGGACACGACGTCGTGGAACCTCGGTGTGAAACCGATCTGCTTCCCGAGGTAGGCGGCCAGGTCGACCTCGAAGCCTCGGTCGGTGTGTCCACTGTGGAGGTTGAATCCCGGCTGGTCGTTCTTGCCGCCGATGTAGATGGTGCCGGTGAGGGAGGAGCCCTCGTCCGACCCGTCCGCCGTCCACCCGCAGGCCGTGACGGTGAACAGCAGGGCGACTGCCGTGACCCTCGCGCACCGGTGGCCGAAGGAGCGGAGGGAGTGCGGGCGATGCGGAGGGCGTGTCATGGCTGTCACTGGGGTGGCTTTCCTAAACATCCAGTTGCGCCGAGGTGACGGACAGGTCCAGTCGGCAGCCCTGCTCCGCATGGAGCAGGACGGACAGTTTGATATCCGTCATTCCTCGGCCCAGGGCGAAGGTGAACTGCGTGCCGGGGGCTCCGGTCCGGACCTGGTCCTTCCCGGTGCCCGCGGTGAAGGCCACGGTCAGCTCGCTGCCGGGCGTGCACACCGGAGCGGCAGGATCGTGGGCGGTCACGTCGAAGGTGATGGTGAGCCGGGGCTTCGGGGCGTCGGTGTGCACGGAGGCGATGACGGTGTCGCCGTGTACCAGGGGAGGCGCGGAGTCGAGCCTGACCCGATGCGTGACGTCCACGGGACGGTTCTCGAGCAGCGCCCACGTACCCCAGGCCGGCAGCCCCACGGCCAGTACGGCCAGCGGAATCACCGCGAGGACGAAGGGCGGCCACAACGGCGGTGTCCCGTCCGGCCCCGGACGTCCGATGAGTGGCAGCATGGCGGCGGCGAAAGCCAGCAGAGCCCCGGCCGCCACACCGACCACCGCAGGTTCTCCACCGAGCGCCAGCCAGATGGCACTCGCCCCCAGGACGGTCACGAGATCGGTCAGGAGCAGCAAGGTGAGCGCCCGGGCGCCCGCGGAAGCGTCGCGAACCCGCAGGGCCGCGCGCCTCAGCCACGCGAGACGTGGTGGATCGGCGTCGCTCCGGGGGCTCGTATCCGGCGACGCACTCGGCGGGGAGCCCGCCGTGTCGTTCGTCAGGCAAGCAATATAAGGGCATGCGGATCGACACAACAGGATTTGTCGGAAAGGTGGTTGAGTGTGGCGCGATGCGCCCCATGGCCGTTTTCCGGTGTGCTGCGGAGCGTGTGACGGCCTGCCATCCCGTCCGAGACCACTGCCTACGGGTCGCGGGGAGGTGCCGTGCTCGCGCGTTCGACCAGGCGGGTGGACAGTTCGGCGCGGGTGCTCTCCGGGCGGTGGCCGTCCATGATGCGGAGCAGGAGGAGCAGGGCCGTCGCCGCCATCTCGGACAGGGGCTGGCGGACCGTCGTCAGCGGTGGGGCGAGCCAGCGGGCCTCGGGGAGGTCGTCGAAGCCGATCACGCTCATGTCGTCCGGCACCCGCAGGCCCCGCTCGGTCAGGGCCTCGTACACCCCGAGCGCCATCCGGTCGGAGCAGGCGAAGACGGCCGTGGGAGGCTCGGGAAGATCGAGGAGTTCACGCATGCGGTGCCGGGCCACGGCCTCGTCGAAACCGGCGTGACGGACGTACTCGACACGCTGCCGGACACCCGCTGAGGCGAGGGCCGAGCGGTAGCCGGCGACCCGCGCACCGCTGGACAGGGTGTGCCGGTGGCCCGCGACGACGGCGATCCGCTTGTGGCCGAGGGACAGCAGGTGCTCGGTCGCCGTCACCCCGCCCTGCCAGTTCGCCGCGCCCACCGACACCACGCCCGGCGGGGGTTCGAGCACCGGGTCGATCATCACGAACGGAATGCGGTGCTGCTCCAGCCAGGCGTACTGGGGCGCGCCCAGTTCGGCCAGATTGAACAGGACCCCCGACGAACCACGGGTCACCAGCTTGTCCAGCCAGCCCCGCTCCGGACGCCCGGACCGGCCGCGGGTCAGCGCCGCCGACACCGCGATCTCCAGACCCGCGTCGTGCGCCGCCTCCTCCGCGCCGTGGAGGACCGCGCCGGACCCCGAACTCTCCAGCGAGTCCACCACGAGGTCCACCATGCGAGGTGCCCTCGCCCCGTCGAACCGGGGCCGCCGCACATAGCCGAGCCGGTCCAGGGCCTCCGTGACGCGGCGGCGGGTGTCCGAGGCCACGTCCTCGCGCCCGTTGACCACCTTGGACGCGGTCGGCACCGACACCCCCGCCTCGCGGGCCACGACCGCCAGCGTCGGCCCGGCCGCCACGCTCGCACGTGCCGCACTTCCCGTACGGACCATCGGGATCCCACCTCTCCGGCCCAGCCGAGGGCCACCGTATAGAAAGCGCTTCCTACTGTAGGTCCGGGGCACTCCGGCGGGAAGAACCCTCACACGCGCGGAGGAATACCGATGAGCGATGTGGTGCTCTTCGGGAAACCGGCGGACCGTGCCGGTGCGTGGACGTGGCTCGTGGCGAAGGGCTGGTGCGCAGATGACGGCAGACCGGGCGAACCCCGTGGTCAGAACACCGTACGGGGCCGTAAGCGGCCGGTGGGAGCGTGGGACCGCCGTGTTCCGGGGCATCCCGTACGCGGTGCCTCCCTTCGGCCCGCACCGGTTCCGGCCGCCGGTCCCGCCGGAGCCGTGGGACGGAGTGCGCGACGCCGGGGCCTTCGGGCCGACGGCCCCGAAACCGCCGTACTCCGACGCCTTCGCCCAGTACCTGTCCGACCCGTCCGTGGCCGGCGACGCCTGCCTCAACCTGAACGTGTGGACCCCCGACCCGGCCCCGCCGGCCCGGCTGCCGGTACTGGTGTGGCTGCACGGCGGGGCCCTGACCAGGGGTTCCTCGTCGGTACCGGTGTACGACGGACAGACCTTCGCCCGCGACGGCGTGGTGTTCGTGTCGCTCAACCACCGGCTCGGCGTCGAGGGCTACGGCCTGTTCCCGGACGCCCCCGCCAACCTGGGCCTGCGCGACCAGCTCGCCGCCCTGCGCTGGGTCCACGAGTCGATCGCGGCCTTCGGCGGCGACCCCGATCGCATCACCCTCGGCGGCCAGTCCGCCGGAGCGATCGGCACCGGCGCGCTCATAGCCGCCCCGCAGGCCCAGGGCCTGGTACGACGGGCGATCCTGCAGAGCGGAGCCCCCGAGGCGTCCGACCGCGACAAGGTACGGCGGGTGGTGCGCCGCATGGCCAACAGGCTGAAGGTCCCCGCCACCGCCGAAGCCTTCACCGCCGTCGACCGCGAACTGCTGCTGCGCACCCAGGCCGAGGTGGGACGCCTCAGCAGCCCGGTGCTCGGCGGACCCGCCTTCGGCATCGTCACCGACGGCGACCTCGTCCCGCGCGACCCCCTGGAAGCCCTCACCGGGGGCGGCGCCGCCCCCGGCGTCGACCTGCTCACCGGCTGGACCGGCGACGAGTACCGGCTGTGGCTGGTGCCGGGCGGCCTCGTGGACCGTGTGGACCGGCTCGGCCCCGTCGCCCTGGCCGGTGCGATGGCCCGCTGCCACTGCGGCAGCGAGGTCCCGCGCGGCTACCGCGCCCTGCGCCCGGACGCCGGCACCGCCGAGATCGTCGGCCAGCTCGTCACCGACCACCTCCTGCGCCTCCCGCTCCACCGGCTCGCCGATGGCCGCGAAGGCCCCTCCTACGTCTACGAGTTCACCTGGCCCTCCCGCCGCCCCGGCATGGGCGCCTGCCACGCCCTGGAACTCGGCTTCGTCTTCGACAGCGGCGACGAGCCCGACGCGCGCAAACTCGCGGGCGAGGGCGCACCCCAGGCCCTGTCCGACGCGATGCACGGCGCATGGGTGCGGTTCGTCTCCGACGGGGAGCCGGGATGGGAACGCTGGGACGCGAGCCACCCGGTCCGGATGTTCGACGACGCCCCTCCGGCCATCGTGTACGGCCCCCGGGACCGCGAACTGGCACTGTGGACCGCAACCACCGCTGACGCCACCGAAGGTGCCCCGCCCGCCACCCCCTCGGAACTCCGCTCGGTCATCAGCCGGTTGCGCCGCAACGGTGCGCTCCGACGCCGCTGAGGGACACAGGATTTCCACGCGTCGCGGTCATCCACCTCTGGTGGTATTGCCGTTCTCACTCCGGACTGCCCCGGCTCGTGGTTCTGCGAGGCTTGATCTCCCGTACGGGGTGGCGAAGAGGAGCAGGGAACCATGCGTGAAGTGAGCCGGACCGATGTGGTGCTCTCCGGATACGGTCCGGTCGGCCGGGCCTTCGTCGAGTACCTGGCGCGGCGGGGGGACGAGCTTGCCCGTCGGCACGGCGTACGGGTGAACGTGGTTGCCGTCCGGGCGAGTTCCGCGCAGTGCAGGCTCCGCGGGGGTGAGCCCGTGCCGCCGCGCTCGGCGTGGAGTCCGCCGGCTTCGCTGGAGGAGACACTCGACCGGACCGCTGCCCGCGTCTTCGTCCAGGCGATCCCGTCCTCGCCCGAACTCCGTTCGCACGCCGCGCAGGAGGCCTTCGTCGCCCTGCGCAGAGGGGTCCATGTGGTCACGGCCACCAAGAGTCACCTGCTCAGCCACTGGCGGGATCTCGACGAAGCGGCCCGCGCGGCCGGCAGCATGATCAGGATCTCCGGGGCGACGGGAGCCGCTCTGCCGGCGGGGGACCTGGCCAGGACCTCGTTGCGCGGGTTGGGCTGCACGACGATCCGGGCCTGCCCGAACGGCACCGCCACGTTCGTCCTCGACCGCCTCGCCGAGGGCGATTCGCTGGGGGAGGCGATCCGGGAGGCCCAGCGCCGTGGGACCGCGGAGGCGGATCCGTCGTCCGACCTGTCCGGCGCGGACGCCGCCACGAAGGTACGGCTGCTGGCGGCGCTGGCCTGGGGATGGGACCCGGCGTCCGTACGGGTGCGGGCGGAACCGGTGGACGAGGGGACTTCCCGGGCGGCGCTGGACGCCGTCTCCCGAGCGCGCCGCCTGCGGGCCGTGGCAAGCGCGTCCGTGGACGAGCCCCGCCTTGTCCGCGTCCGGCTGGAGGAGACGGAGCCAGGCGACCCCCTGCACACGCTCGTCGGACCGGAGAAGGCCGTGGTGTTCGGCTGCCCCGACGCCGGCGACGTGATCGTCAGCGGGGGGCGCTCGAGTCCGCTGGGCGCAGCGCTCGCCCTGGTGAAGGACACCATCGAGGTCACGGCTGCCCGCACCGGGTTCCTCTGAGCGCTCAGCCCTTGACGACCCTGCTCTCGACACCGGGAAGCCCCTTGTCCCACCAGTGCCCGTAGCGCCGGTAGACGGCGGGATCACGGTCGGCGAGCAGTGCGGACAGCTTCTCCGCCTCCTCGGTCAGACCGCGCCACTCGGCCTTGGTGAGCGTGCGGAAGGCGGTCAGTTCCAGCCCGCCGTCAGCCGCGCGCCACACTCCGGCGACCTGCCCGTCGACGAGCAGGCAGGGCAGCATGTCGCCGTTGCGCCGTACGACCGACGGCCGGTACTCCTGGGGCAGGAGCCGCCCGGGGACGGCGTGGGCCAGCATCGTGCCGTCCCACATCGGCAGCAGCCTCGGCGGCGCCGGAGTGTCCTCGGCGGGCACGGTGGCGTCCGCCAGGTCGAACAGCGGGGCGCGGCCCGGACCTGCCACCGGCACCACCTGGTCGCCGAGTTCCCGCAGCGCCTGGGTGATCACCGGGCGTCCCAGCAGGGTGAACCGGGCGAAGTCCTGGGCCGACGCGGGTCCGAACGCCCGTAGATGGGCGAGCAGCAGCCGCCGCACCCCGGCTGCCGCGTCCTGAGGCGAGGACCCGGGGGCCATGGGGGCCGCGAGGTAGGCGTTCCGCTGGGTGAACGACCACGGGCCGCCGGTCGGTGCGTGATGGATCGGCGCGTAGGTCCGCAGCGCCCACCACACACGGTGCGCGTGCTCACCGAACCGCCCTGTGACCTCCTCCTCCACCTCGGCGCCGGTGCGGGGCCGCGACAGGAACCCGGCGAGCTCCGGCAGCAGCGCGTCGGCGTCGGTGGGGGTCAGTCCTGTCGAGGCGAAGCGGCGGTCGTGCAGCCGCGAGGCCCGCAGGGTGCTCAGCATGGCGGCGTGGTAGGGCGCGTGGTCCTCGGCGTGGACGGCGTGCAGCGTGATCCGCATGAGGGACGCCTTGACTATTCGGCGGTCCGCGAACGCCGCGTCGAGATCCTCGGGTGCGAAGTCCCGCACGCGGTTCCACAGCGCCAGGTACGGCGACGCCGGCGTCTGCGCCTGCAGAGCGCCGACCCGGCGGACCGCCTCCGCCACATCGAGGCGCCTGCGTTCGAGCAGGAGCTGACGGTCCAGGGTGGCCAGGGCGAGCTGTCGCACGGTGAGAGTCACGCCCGGATTATGCCGCCCCTGGTTGCTCGGGAGGTGTCCGTCATACGCCGGAACGCCGAGCGGCCCGAACTCCACGGTCACCTTTTCGCATCACCAAGAGCGCCGACGTCCCAGAGGGGACACGCCCGAGTGTGACGATGGCCCAGGAAGGAGTCCTACCGGACACGTCACGTACATGCTGCGCGAGCGCTCCTACGACACCTTCACCGAACGTGAAGGGTCCCGCGCCACCGGTGTCTTCGGGATCGTCGACCGGCAGGACCTGACCACCGAGGCACACACGGGCGGGAGGGGGCCGGGCCCCCTCCCGCCCGTGATCGGAGCGCTTCCACTCGGCACGCGGCGCCCGGCGGACCGGGCGGATTCAGCAGCCGAGGTTGCCGCCGGGTTCGACGCCGAGGAGCTGGGTGAAGTGCTGGTAGGTGTCGATCCGGCTCTGCACCTGCGCCGGGTTGCCGCCGTTGCACTCCAGGCTGCCGTTGATGGAACGGATGGTCTCACCGAACCCGGCGCCGTCGGCCATGGCGTCGTGCGGTGTCATCGTGCCGGGCCCGCTCTGTGTGTTCCAGTACCACAGGCCCGTCTTCCAGGCGACGGCCGCGTCGTTCTGTACGAGGTCGGGGTTGTTGAGCAGATCGATGCCCAGGTCGTCGCCGGCGGCCTTGTAGTTGAAGTTCCAGCTGAGCTGGACCGGGCCGCGTCCGTAGTACTTGTCGTTGCCGGCCGGGCAGCCGTACGGCTGGGTGGTGTCGCAGTAGTGCGGGTAGTTGGCGGTGTTCTGCTCGACGACGTGGACGAGCCCGCCGGTCTCGTGGCTGACGTTGGCGAGGAAGGCGGCGGCCTCCTGCTTCTTCACGGTGTCGCTGCCGGTGTTGGTGAAACCGGGGTAGGCGCTGAGCGCGGCGGTGAGACCGCCATAGGTGTAGAACGAATTCCTGTTCGGGAACATGTCGTTGAACTGCGCCTGGCTCACCACGAATTCGGCAGCGGTGGTCTTCGCGTCGGTCTTGTCCGCGAGGGCTGTCGGGGCGAGCGTGAGGGTGGAGAGGACGGCGGCCGCGCCGGCGGCCATCAGTACGAGTTTGCGGGGGCGCACGGTGTCGGTTCTCCTGCTGGGGTGTGGGGGTGTGGGGGGAAGACACGCGGGAGGGCGGGAGGGGGCCCGCCGTGGGTGGGTACCTCATCCGCGTGGTGTGTCGCGGTCCCGGGAACGGGCAGGCCGCTCCCGGGACTCGCTCCGGTCGGACGGTCAGCCGGCGACGTTGACGTCGATGCAGGCGTAGAACGCGTTGGCGGTGTCGGCCACGTTCCAGACGGCGAGCACCTTCTGCTGCCCGGTGAGGCCGCCGAAGTCGACCTGGTGGTTCACCACTGCGCCGGGCTGGGCACCGCCGTCGTCGAACCGCGCGATCTGCTGACTGCCGGCGTAGTACTCCCAGGTGGTCGTCGCGTGCCGCCCAGCTCCTCCACCTTTCTTGTCGGGCAGGGTGCCCGGTCTTTCAGGGCCGGGGTGAATGCCCGTTCCCGCGGAGCGGGGCGGGAGGAGCCGTATCGCCTGCGGGGCGATGTGGCGTCCCGGAAGGGGACGGTGGCGGGCTTGGTCATGGGCAGGGGTGTGATGGTGCGTGGCGGGGAGTGGTGGCGGGGGTCGGTCGCTCGTTCGGGTGAGCCTGGTGGGATGCGAAGAGGTGAGCGAGTGGCGGGGCTAGGTTGGGCGGCATGTCACGTTTCCGGATGTACCCGACGGGTGAGCAGGCGGGCGTCATGCTCGGGCACTGCGCGCACGCCCGGTACGTGTGGAACCTGGCCGTCGAGCAGCACGCGCACTGGAGACCGGGCCGCAGGTCCGCTCCCGGGTTCGCCGAGCAGTGCCGCCAGCTCACCGAGGCCCGGCGGGACAACGATTGGCTGCGTGCCGGGAACGCGGACGTGCAGCAGCAGGCCCTGAAGGACTTCGCCAAGGCCAAGAACGCCCGGTTCACCTCCGGGTTCGGCGAGCCGGCCTGGCGCAGGAAACACATACATGAGGGCTTCCGCGTCATCGGCACCGACCGCGTGCCGGAGTCCCATCCGGACGGTTCGCCGAAGCTGAACGCCAGGGGCAGGCAGGTGATGGGCCGCTCGGTGGTGGTGCGGAGGCTGAACCGGAGGTGGGCGCGGGTGAAGGTGCCCGGCTGCGGCTGGGTCCGCTTCCGTCTCACCCGCACCGGGCTGCCGGTGGCGAAGACCTTCCGGGTCACCTTCCGCAACCAGCAGTGGCACATCGCCTTCGCGGTCATCCCCGAACCGGTCGGCGCACCGGACACGGACACGATCGTCGGTATCGACCGGGGCGTGACGATCACCGCCGCCCTGTCCGACGGGCAAAAGCTGAACTGCCCGCGGCTCACCACCCGGGAGCGGGCCCGGGTCCGCAAGCACCAGCGCCGCGCGGCCCGCGCCCCTAGGGGCAGCGAGGCCAAGGCCGCCGAGCACGCGAAGGTGGCCAGGCTCAAGGCCCGCGAGGCGGACCGGCGCAAGGACTGGTGCGAGAAGACCTCCACCATGCTCGCCCGCACCTACCGCCTGATCCGGTTCGAGAAGCTGAACATCACGACCATGACCCGCTCGGCGAAGGGAACCCTCGCACAGCCCGGCAGGCGGGTGCGGCAGAAGGCCGGGCTGAACCGGGCGATCCTCGCCCAGGGCTGGGGCCTGCTGCGCCGACGGACCGGGGAGAAGGCGCCGGGCCGGGTGGAGGACGTGCCCGCCCCGTACACCTCGTTGCGGTGCAGTGCCTGCGGCTGGATCGAGAAGAACTCGCGCAAGAGCCAAGCCGAGTTCGTCTGCGTGTCCTGCGGGTTCAGCTGCAACGCGG
The DNA here is from genome assembly GCF_042871645.1 of Streptomyces sp. NPDC005774. Lineage (NCBI taxonomy): Bacteria > Bacillati > Actinomycetota > Actinomycetes > Kitasatosporales > Streptomycetaceae > Streptomyces > Streptomyces sp. NPDC005774. The sequence continues at coordinate 91,851 of NZ_JBIAIV010000031.1, forward strand.
ATGAGAACGCAGCGGTCAACGTCGCGGCAGGACAGGGCGGGATCCCCCGCCCCCGGCGTGCAGCCGGTGCCGGAGGGGTGACAGCGGCCACCGGCCGCTCGAGCGCCCGTGAACCTCGACCCACCCAGGTTGGAATCCCCCTCTTTTAAGACTCCGTTGGGAAATCCGCGAACTGGCTGTTGTGAGGGTGATTCAGGCTGTGAGTTCGAGGCGGGCAAGGTGTGAGGCTCTGGTGCCGCCGGGTGGGGTTTCGGTCAGCCAGGCGTCGAGTCGGATGATGTTGATCGCGGTAGCGGCGAGGATGTTGCCGAG
>NZ_JBIAIV010000032.1:0-90935 GCF_042871645.1 Streptomyces sp. NPDC005774
GCATAGAGGGTGGTGTTCTCCCCGTCGAGTTTCTCGGTGACCACGACCTCGCGGCCGCGCAGCCCGGACAGATCACCGGCTCGTATGTCGTCCGAGGCGGCCCCCGGCGACCACGGGAGATGAGGCGTACGGGGGTAGTGCACACGCATGATCCGCTTTTCGTGACGATGTCGGGTCCGGTCACTGTAGGAGCTCGAGGAGAACAGATCCACCGAATAACCGCCGACCGTTAGGACACCCCCGTGTGGGCGGGTGACGTGCCGTCGGCTCTGCGTTTGCCGCACTTCGGTCGCTCGTATGAGGGCGCCGCGGATGTCGGCTGGACCGATCCGCTCGTGCTGGGCAGCTTCGTCGCATCCTCGCTGCGGGGTACTCGCACGCTCCTGGTCGGCTGCGGCGCCTCGGCGCTGTACATGGCGAGCGTGGCGGGAGCCGAGTTCTACCTGGTCACACTCTTGCTCCAGGAAGGGCGTAGGTTCGAGCCGCTGGCCGCGGGCATCGCCTTCCTGCCGCTGGCGGTGTGCATCACGCTCGGCAACATGATCGCCGGCCGTCTGCTCAACCCCCTCGGCGTACAGCGCACGTTGCCGCTGGCCTTCGCCATCGGAGCGGCCGCCTCGTGATGCTCGCCGTTTCGGTGTACAACCACTCGTATCTCGGGGGCATGCTTCCCGGCCTCATGGTGAGCGGTATCGGCCATGGCATGATCTGCACCTCCATGTTCGACGGCGGGACGCGCGACGTCGACCACCACAACCAGAACGATCGTTCCTAGTCAGTGAGCAGGAGTGAGTCCTGGACCCCTTCTTGCTCGCTGCGGACATCCCGAACGGTTGTGGGTGTCCTGGTCGCCCGCGTTCGCTCCGTGTCCGGCGGCACGGATCGTGTCCGTGGTCGGGGAAGACGGGGGCGGGATTCCTCACGCCCGGGGGTATCCGGTCCGGCCTGGACGGTCCGATGCCCGTGCACATCACTCCGGTGTGCACGGGGCAGTGCCGTCCGACGCCGGATGGGATGCCCCCGGGCGTGCCTGCCGATCGCGATGCTCGCCGCATCGATGGGGGCACCCCCTGCTTGAGCGCAGTCGAGAGCTCGGGGGAGGGTGGTCCTACGGGTGGTGCCGGTCAAGGGCTTCTGCCAGTGCTGGGCGCCCCACCGGGAGGTGCAGGCCGGGTCCACGGCGACGATTCGGCTGCCCAGCAGCGGCAGCAGGGGGAGGACCAGCAGGCAGTCCAGGTGTGCCGGCGAGGCTGGCCCCAGGTCCCGTCGGCCGGCCTTCCACTGGGCGGCGTACTCCTCGAACCGCATCGCCCCGTACTTCGCGATTTGCTCCGCCTTCGCCTGACCGCGCGGCGCCGCCCTTCTTCGCGTTGTAGACCTCCGTGAAACGTGCGATGGCCTTGTCCTGGGTCGCGAACCCGGACTCCTTCACCTGCTTCCCGGCCGCAGACCGATACCGGACCTTGTACGGGTGAGGGCACTTCGACCACCGCGACCGCGGATGCCCACACTCCTTGAAGGACGCCCCCATCCCACGAGCCAAAGCAGTGGCACTCACGGTTGCTGACTCCTCCGGGACCGATGCTGACGGTTTGCTAACCGTCGGGGTCGCGTAAGCCTGAGCGAGGACGGCGCGGGCGGCGTCGTCGACCATCACGGAGATCAGCACGCAGTCGACGTCCATGTGCTCGTACTGGGCGAACAGTTCAGGGAAGTTGGCTTCGATGCACAAAGCGGTGCCGAACCGGATGCCGTCGACCGTGAAGACGAGCGGGGCGGTGCCGGGGGTGTACAGGTACGAAAGTTCCGTGTGTGACAGGTAGCGCTTGTCGTAGCGGGCGACGAGTGCGCCCTCGTCGGAGATGACATAGAGGCTGTTGTGCGGCCGATGAAGGGGCGTGAGGGGGTGGATCGAACCGAGGACCACCCACAGGCCCAGTTCCCCGGCCAGGTCGGCGACGGCTTGCGCCTGGGCGCGCATGACGTCCCAGTCGATGCGGTTCCAGTCCGCAGCCGCGAGGGTGCCGGGAGCGCCTGAGGCCATCACGTGCTTGCTGGGGTAGGTGAGAGCGCCCTCCGGGAACTGCACCATCCTGGCGCCGGCGGCGCTGGCCTCGCGCAACAGCTGCCGGATCTCTTCACCGCTCGCCCGCAGGTTTTCGGAGTCGGTCGGATCCTCCGGCACGGTGCTCTGCGCGACTGCCAGCCGCAGTGTCCTACGCATCGCACCGCACCTGAGCCGAAGCTCAGGGGTCGTCACCGACGAAGCTGGATGAGCCGGCGGACAGGGCCGGTCGAGGCAGCCTGGTTGTTACCGATGAGGCATTCGACTTGTCACAAGTGCTCATTCGGCAGCCTTTCTGTCTCTGTCACCAGTACCGAAGAGCGGGATTCCCTGGATGAGGAGGGTGATTCCATGGGTCATGGAATCACGCGTGGGTGCCTGCGGCGGCCGGAAACAGCGGCGTGTCAGGGCCGGGAGGCTTGGCTGTGGGGGGTGGGCCGGGCCCGGGCGATGAGCAGGGCGACGTCGTCGTGGCCGTCGGGGTGGCGCAGGGCGTGCAGGAGCCGGTCGCAGGTCTCCTCCAGGGGACGTTCCGAGTCGTCGAGCAGGCCGAGGAGGGTGTTCAGGCGCTGGTCGATGGCCTGGTCGCGGGTCTCGACCAGGCCGTCGGTGTAAAGGATCAGCTGGTCGCCGGGGACCAGGTCGAAGGTGGCGGTCCGGAACGGGATGCCGCCGACCCCGAGGGGTGCGCCGGCGGGCAGGTCGAGCAGTTGGGGGGCGTGTCCGGGGCTGACCAGGGCGGGGGGCAGGTGGCCGGCGAGACAGATGCGGCACTGTGCGCGGTGCGGGTCGTAGACGGCGTAGGCGCAGGTGGCGATGATCTCCTCCAGGCGGGTGGTGGTGTGGTCGAGGCGTTTGAGGACCTCTGCGGGGGCGAGGTCGAGGTCGGCGAAGGCGCGGGTGGCGGTGCGCAGCTGGCCCATGGTGGCGGCGGCGTTGATGCCGCTGCCCATGACGTCGCCGACCACGAGGGCGGTCTTGTCGCCGGCCAGGGGGATGGCGTCGAACCAGTCGCCGCCGACCTCGACGGCGGCTGCGGCGGGCTGGTACCGGCTGGCGATCTCCAGGCCCACCGGGTGCGGCGGGTGCTGGGGGAGCAGGTGGCGCTGGAGGGCGAGGGCCGCGTGCCGCTGGCTGCGGTACCAGCGGGCGTTGTCGATGGACAGGGCGGCGCGGGCGGCCAGCTCGCCGGCCAGGACTTCGTCGTCGTGGGTGAACGGCTCGGGGTTGCGGGTGCGCTTGAGGCCAAGGGCCCCGAGGATCTCGCCGCGGGCGGTCAGCGGCACGGCCAGGTAGGAGTGGAGCCCGGCGCGGGCCAAAAGCTCGACCGCCCGGGGGCAGCGGGCGATGCGCGGCAGGTCGCGGCCCTCCACGCGGGGCACCCGGACCGGGCGGCGGAGGTTCACGCACTGGGCGGCCAGGCGGTCGGTGTCGTAGACGGCGAGTTCACCGGGCGGGTCGGCGGCGCGGGCGGCCTCGGAGGGGCCAACCGCGGCCACGGCGAGGGCGCGGAACAGCGCGGGCCCTTCATGGGTCTCCGCCTCGTGGCCCTGCAGGACGCTGTCGAGCACGTCCACCGTGGCCACGTCGGCGAGGTCGGGCACGCACACCTCAGCCAGCTCGCGGGCGGTCCGCTCGAGGTCGAGTGTGGTGCCGATGCGCAGGGAGGCGTCGGCGATGAGCGTAAGCCGCTGCCGGGCCCGGGCCGCCTCGCTTTCCGCCCGGCGCTGCTCGGTGACGTCCACGACCGAGGTGGCCACCCCCAGCACCCGTCCGCCGGGGTCCTCCAGCCGGTAGCGGGAGACCGACCAGGCATGCTCGTGGCCGGGGTCGGCCGCGGTGCGGCCGACGACGGGCCGGTCCAGCAGCGGCACTCCGGTCTCCAGCACCTGGCGGGTCGTGTAATCGACGTCAATGTCCAGATGCGGCAGGACCTCGTAAGGGCGCCGGCCGATGTGGTCGGCGGCAGGCACACCGTTGATCCGCTCCAACTCCGGATTGACGGTCACAAACCGCAGGTCGGTGTCCAAAACGGCCAGCCCGATCGGAGCCTGCTCGATCAGGCGCACCGACAGCGCCAGCCCCCGCTCCACCTCCCGCAGGATGGCCTGGTCGGTGGCGATACCCAGGGCATAGAAGTTCCCCCGGCCGTCCTCCAGCCGCATATTGCGGAACTCCACCATCTGTGTGTGGCCGTCCTTGCACCGGGTGGGGAAACCGCCGGCCCAGCTCTCGCCGCTCGCCATGACCCGGTCGAACAGCTCGACCGCCTGCTCCCAGTGCTCCTCCTCAAGCAGCAGCCGGGCCGCGTACTGGCCCAGCGCCTCCTGGGCGGTGTAGCCGAACAGGTCCTTGGCCTGCGGGCTCCACAGCACGATCCGCCCGTCCGCGTCGAGGACGACGGCCGCGACACCCAGCACGTCCAGCAGCCCGCCCGGAGCGGAGGAGACGTCCCCCACCTGCTCTGCTCGACCGTGAACAGCCCCGAAAACCATCTCCGTGCTCATTCCGGACACCCCTTTCGCCAGCCGCCACGCCGCACGCCCCGGGCCCGCCTGTGCCGGCCCTCCGCAGCCCCGGAGGTCTCCCGGACCGGCCGGTCATGCATCCTCAGAAGTCCGGGTACCCCTGTACCCCATCCGGCACCGCGTCTCCCCGCCTTCATCGTGCGCCTGCTCCTGGCGATTAAATGGCTGATCGAGAGCGCACCCAAGCCGTAGACCTTGCGGCCGAGAGCCACTACTGAGTGGGCGTTTGATGTTAATTCGTGATGGGTATTTTAACCCGTTTTGCCATACTCATCGCCAACGCGCACAGCCTGAAACGCCTGGAAGCTTCGTGCTATCGGGAATCTTTCACCTCATTGCTAAACCAGACGGAATCCAGCTCCGATAAGCTGATCAAGCGGGCGCGCAGGCCAACACCCGGAGAGCCGTGAAGGCGCGCGTAAGGTGCGAATTAGCCCGAAGGTTGTTGGTTGCAGGAGCGGCTTACCGCCACAATCCATCCCTGAACGCCCACTTAGGCACGACTGAAACAGGAACGTCCTCCCTCCCCGTGGGCTCGCCGGCTGTCTGACGACGTCGGTCTACTGAAAGGCCGCGTGGATCTCCTGCTCGGTGGCGGCGTGGGACACGACGAGAAGTTCGTCGCCGGGCTGCAGCCGCATCTCGGGAGTGGGGACCGTGGGCCGGCCATCCCGGACGACGGTCGCGACGATGGTGCCCGCCGGGAGGGCGATCTCGGCGAGTGTGTGGCCCGCGGCGCGGGACCGCGGGGTGATGGCGGTTTCGATGACGTCGACGCCCGCCTTGCTCAGGCGCAGCAGAGCGACGGTGTCGGTGGCGCCGGTCGCCTCCTCGATGAGGGAGATCAGGGGTGTGGCAGCGGGGACCGCGGTGTCCACTCCCCAGTTCTGGTCGAAGAGCCAGGTGTTCTCCGCGTCGTTGACACGGGCCGCGACCCGTGGCACGGCGAACTGCCGCTTGGCGAGGAGACTGATGACGAGGTTGTCCTCGTCGTTGCCGGTGGTGGCGATGACGAGGTCGGCGGTGAGGACCCCGGCATGCTCGAGGAAGGCGGGTTCGCAGGCGTCCCCCGCCATGAGGCGTACGGGCAGCCGGCCTTCGAGGTCGGCTACGCGGTCGTCGTCGATGTCGACGAGGGTGACGTCGTTGCGGGCGGCGGCGAGGACCTGCGCGATCTGCGTGCCCAGGCGTCCGGCGCCGGCGATGAGGGCCTTCACGTCCCCAGCTCCTTGTCCAGGAAGCCGCGCAGCCGGCCGAGCGAGGTGGCGGCGACGGCGAAGGTGACCAGGTCTCCGGGCTCGGCCGGGGTGTTGTGCGCGGGGACGAGCGAGCGGCCCGCCCGGGTCACCTCGATGACGCGGATCTCGCCGTCGACGTCGAGCTCGGTCAGGCGCCGCCCGGTGAGGTAGCCGGGCAGCTGCGAACGGATCAGCAGTGTCTCGCCGTTGCCGAAGGTGAGTTCGGGGGTGAGGTGGCGGTGCAGCAGCATCTGGTGGAATTCGTGCACCGTCCAGCGGACGCTGGCGATGGTGGGGATGCCGAGTTCGCGGCAGATGTCGGCGCTGCGGGGGGCGTAGATACGGGCGAGGACGATCGGCACCCGGTAGGTCTCCTTGGCCGTCCGCGCGCTGACGATGTTGCTGTTGTCGCCCGAGGTGACGGCGACGAACGCGTCCGCGTGCTCGATCCCGGCGGCCTCGATGACCGTACGGCTGTATCCGTTGCCTTCGTGGAACCGGCCCGGGAAACCCGCGGGCAGCAGCCTGCGGGTCCCGGCCACGCGGTCCACGATCCGTACGTCATGCCCTTCGGTGGCGAGTTGGGCGGCGAGCAGGGACCCGGCCCGTCCGCAGCCGGCGATGATCACTCTCATCGCGTCCCTCCTTTCGGGTCCGTGGGCCGACGGCGCCGCAGCCACGCCTTCCTGAGCTCCTCCGCGACCAGGAGCAGTACGCCGAGCCCGGCGAGGACGGCCCAGTCATCGAGGTCCAGCGGGGCGGTGTTGAACAGGGCCTGGAGCGGGGGCAGATAGCTGATGCCCGCCATGACGGCGATGCCGAAGCATCCGGCGGCGAGCAGCCAGGGGTTGGACAAGGGACCGATGCGGAAGAGGCTCTGCCGGTCGGTGCGCACCGCGAGGGCGTTGAAGAACTGGCTGACCACGATTCCGGCCTGGACCATCGTGATCCCTTCCCGGTAGGCGGTGTCGTCCTCGGTGAACTCGGAGTACAAAATCCCTGAGGCGTGGATGTGCCAGAAGAAGACGGCGGTCACACCGAGAGCCTGAATGCCGCCCAGGAACAGGATGCGGCCCATGACGGCCCTGGAGAACAGTTGTTCCTTGCGTGACCGTGGTGGACGGTCCATGACGTCGGGTTCAGGCGGCTCGGCGCCCAGCGCCAGTGCCGGCAGGACATCGGAGCCGAGGTCGATGGCAAGGATCTGCACGGCGCTGATGGGCACCAGCGGAAAGCCTACGAAGGTCGCCGCGAGAATCGGGACGAGTTCGGCGATGTTGTGGCTGAAGAGGTAGACGAGGAACTTGCGGATGTTCTGGTAGACCGACCGGCCGAGCCGCACCGCCGCGGCGATGGAGGCGAACGAGTCGTCCAGCAGCACCATGACGGCGGCTTCCCGGGCGACATCGGTGCCGGAGGCGCCCATTGCCACGCCGATGTCGGCGTGCTTGAGGGCCGGGGCGTCGTTGGCGCCGTCGCCGGTGACCGCGACGACCTCACCGCGCCGGTGCAGGCCGCCCACGACCCGCATCTTGTCCTCGGGGCTGACCCGGCACAGCAGCAGCTCCCCCGGCCGGTCGAGCAGCGCGTCCAGGCCGTCGTCGTCCAGTGCCTCGAAGCCGACTCCGGTGACCACGGTGGGCGCGGGCCCGGTGACGATGCCGACCCTGCGGGCGACGGCCTCGGCGGTCAGCGGGTGGTCCCCGGTGACCATCACGATCCGGATGCGGGCCCGCCGGCAGGCGGCGACCGCGTCGCTGACCTCGGGCCGCGGCGGGTCCAGCATCCCGACGAGCCCCAGCAGCGTCAGCTCCGACTCGGCTGTCTCCTGGCCCGGTCGGGGGCCGGGCACCGGCCGCCGGGCCACTGCCAGCACGCGCAGCCCCTGGGAGGCCAGCGCGTCGTTCGCGGCGATGACCTCGGCCCGCAGCGCGTCGGTCAACGGGCGGCGCTCCCCCGCCCCGTCGGCGACGGTGCAACGGTCGAGGAGTTCCTGCGGTGCGCCCTTGGCGTACACGTGGTAACCACCGCCGTCGGTGACCTTGTGCACGGTGCTCATGAGCTTGCGGCCCGAGTCGAAGGGATACTCCGCGACGCGCGGTGCCGCGGCCTCCTCGGCGGCCAGGTAGAGCCCGGCCTTCGCCGTGGCGACGAGCAGCGCCCCCTCGGTGGTGTCGCCCAGCACCCGCCAACCCGCCCCGTCCGACGGCGGAACCAGGCGGGCGTTGCAGCACAGGGCCGCCGCCCGCAGCAGTCCGCGCACCGGTTCCGGGTCGGCGACCTCGCCGTCGGGCGCGTACCCCACGCCGGTCACGGTGTGCTCCGCCCCGCCCGCCCACACCCGTACGACGGTCATCTCGGCCCGGGTGAGGGTCCCCGTCTTGTCCGTGCACACCACCGTGGTGGACCCCAGCGCCTCCACCGCCAGCAGCTGCTTGACCAGGGCGTGCCGCCGGGCCATGCGCCGTACGCCGATCGCCAGGGACACCGACATGGTCGCGGGCAGGCCCTCGGGGACGAGCGCGACCATGACGCCGAGGGCGAAGACGAAGGTCTCGACGAACGGCTGCCCGGTCGGAAGGCGTACCAGGAACAACAGCGCACCGATCGCCAGGGCCGTCCCCGCGACCCTGCGGGCCATCAGGGCGACCTGGCGCTGCAGCGGGGTCCGCTGCCGGGGTGCCGCGGCCGTCAGCCGGAAGATCTTGCCGAACTCGGTGGCCGTGCCCGTGGCGAACACCACGGCCTTCGCGGAACCGGCCACCACGTCGGTGCCCATGAACACACAGTTGCGGGCCTGAAGGACCGGGCCGGCGGCCACGGGGTGGGCCGTGCGGCCGGCTGCATCGCTCTCCCCCGTCAGCGCCGCGTTGTTCACGGAGACCTCGTGCACCTCCACCAGACGGCAGTCCGCGGGCACCGCGTCCCCGGCCTCCAGGACGACCACGTCTCCGGGCACCAGCTCCTGCGAGGACACCTCCCGTCTCTCCCCTTCGCGCAGCACCCGGCAGGTGTGTCTGACCATCGCCTGCAGTGACTCGGCCGTCCGCTCGGCGGAGTACTCCTGGGCGAAGCCGATGGCGGCGTTCAGCACCACCACGCACAGGATCGCCACGGCGAGTTGCAGCGTGCCGGCCTCCCGTGGGTCCTGCAGTCCGTAGGCCAGGAAGGTGATCGCGGACGCGACGAGCAGGACGAGGGCGAACAGGTCGGTGAACTGGCCGGCCAGTTGCCGCCACACCCGGCTGCGGCCCGCGGACGGTAGTTCGTTGGGGCCCAGGCGGGCTTGCAGCGCCGTCGCGTCCGCCGGCGTCAGTCCGCGCGGCGAGGTGTCCAGCGTCGCGAAGACCTCCCCGGTCGGCAGAGTCTGGACGGTGGGAGCGGAGAGCCCGGCTTCCTGCTCCGTCATGAGGCGACCACGCGGACCGCCGTGACCTTGTACTCGGGGCAGGACGTGACGGTGTCGGCGTGGTGGGAGGTGAGGCGGTTGACCCCGCTCGCCGGGAAGTGGAAGGAGCAGAACGCCTGGCCGGGCGCGGTCTGCTCGCCGACGCGAGCGATGAGCCGGGCCCTGCCGTGCCGGCTTTCCACCGTGACCGGCTCACCGTCGCGCACGGCGTACCGGAGGGCGTCGCCGGGGTGGAGGTCGAGGAAGTCGACCGGGTCGAGGGCGAGGTTCGCGCCGCGTCGGGTCATGCTGCCGGAGTTGTAGTGCGCCCAGCGCCGTCCGGTGACGAGGATGAGCGGGTAGTCGTCGTCGGGGTGTTCACCCGGCGGGAGATAGGGCGCCGCGGCCAGGTGGGCACGGCCGTCGGCGGTCGCGAACCGATCCTGGTAGAGCTTCGCCTCGCCTGGCTGGGCAGGGTCCCGGCAGGGCCACGGCACGGCGCCCTCTCGGTCCAGCCGGTCGTGGGACAGACCCGCGAAGACGGGGGCGACCCGACTGCACTCGGCCAGGGCCGCGGTCGGGGTCGGGCAGTTCAGGTCGGCACCCATGGCCGACGCCACGGCGTGGACGACGTCGAAGTCGCTGCGTGCTTCTCCCGGCGGGGGCACGGCGGGGCGGACCCGCTGGAACCGGCGGTCGAAGTTGACGAAGGTGCCGTCCTTCTCCAGCCAGGACGCGACGGGCAGCACCACGTCGGCGCGGCGGGCGGTCTCGGACAAAAACAGTTCGCTGCACACCACGAGCGGGCACGCCTGAAGGGCCTCGGCCACTTTGTTCGCGTCGGGATCGGTGGCGCAGACGTCCTCCCCGATGACCCACAGTGCCCGAAGTTTTCCCCCTCGCGCGGCGGCGAACATGTCGGGAATCCGCAGGCCGGGCCGCTCGGGAACCGGTACGCCCCACACCGCTTCGGCCCGGGCCCGCGCCGCCGGGTCGGTCACCTTCCCGTAGCCGGGCAGGAGGTCGGGCAGCGCGCCCATGTCGGAGGCGCCCTGGACGTTGTTCTGGCCGCGCAACGGATTGACCCCGTGCCCGCGGTCGGTGCCCACGGCACCGCGCAGGATCGCCAGGTTGGCCAGCGACCGCACCCCGTCCGTGCCGTGCAGGTGCTCGGTCACCCCCAGGCCGTAGACGATCGCGGGACGCCGGGCCCCGCCGTAGAGCCGAGCGGCGGCGATCAGGTCGGCGGCGGGCACACCGGTGATGTCCGCGACCCGGTCCGGCGGGTAGTCGGCCAGCAGCTCGGTGAGCTCCGGCAGTCCGGTGGCCCGCTCCCGCAGGAACTCCTCGTCGGTCAGTCCTTCGGCGAGCAGGACGTGGGCGAGACCGTGGAAGAGCGCCACGTTGGTGCCGGGCCGGGGCCGCAGATGCACATCGGCGTGCGCGGCGAGACCCACGGCGCGCGGGTCGGCGACGACCAGCGCGGCCCCGCGCAGCACGCGGCGCAGCAGCCGTGCCCCGACCACCGGGTGGGCCTCGACGGGGTTGGCCCCCACCACGAGCAGGCAGTCGGACCGCTCGACGTCGTCGAAGCCGTCGGTGCCGCCGGACAGGCCGAAGGAGGCGGTCAGGCCGGCGGCGGACGGGGAGTGGCACAGGCGGGAGCAGTTGTCGACGTTGTTCGTGCCGATGACGACCCGCATGAACTTCTGGACGAGGTAGTTCTCCTCGTTGGTGGCGCGGGCCGAGGAGATCGCCGCCACGGCGTCCGGGCCACCGGCCGCGACGGCCGCGCGCAGCCCCCGGGCGACACGACCGAGCGCCTCGTCCCAGCCGGCGGGCTCCAGTCGGCCGTCACGTCGCAGCAGGGGCCGGGTGAGCCGTTCGGAGGAGGTGAGGTAGCCGTGGGCGAAGCGGCCCTTGACGCAGGCGTGGCCCTGGTTGACCGGGCCGTCGCGGGCGGGCAGTACGGCCGTGACCTCGCCGTCTGCGGTGACGACGTCCAGGGCGCAGCCGACACCGCAGTAGCCGCACGTCGTACGGGTGGCCGGTGGCCGGTGGGCGGAGGTGAGTCCGCGCGCCGGGCCGGGTTCGGTGAGCGCGCCGGTGGGGCAGGTGTCGACGCAGCCGCCGCAGGCCACGCAGTCCGACTCCGCCCAGGGCCCGCCGGTGCCGGGCGCGACCACGGTGCCGGCGCCCCGGCCGACCAGGGTCAGGGCGAAGGTGCCCTGCACCTCGGCGCACATGCGGACGCACCGGCCGCAGGCGATGCACAGGTCCCGGTCCAGATGGACGTAGGGGTGGGAGTCGTCCCCGCCCCGGCCTCCGGCACCCTGTGCCGTGTCGGGGCCGATGCCCGAGGACCGGCAGACTTCGGCCAGTTCACTGGGGTTTCCGTCGGCGAGTGCGCGGGGCGGCAGGGCCGAGGCGATGACCTCCACCGCCTCCCGGCGCAGTTGCCGGAGATCGTCGGTGGCGGTCTCGACCCGAACACCGGGGGCGGCCGGGGTCACACAGGCCGCCACGGTCTGCCCGGCGGCGTGTACGAGGCAGGTACGGCAGGAGCCGGCCGGGCCGAGCCGGTCGTCGGAGCACAGCGCGGGCAGATCGCTCCCGGCCGCCCGCACCGCCGCAAGCAGGGATGCTCCCTCGGCCACGGCGACGCTCTTGCCGTCGACCTGGATCTCGATTCCGGTCATGGCTCCCATCCCGCCAGTCGGTCGCCGTAGACGCGAGCGAGGCTGCGCACGGCGGGTGGGATACGCCGCCCGAACGCGCACAGGCTCGCCTCGGTCAGCACATGCGCGAGCCGTCCCCACTCGCCACCGGGCGGAGTGCCGGCCAAAGCCAGCTCCAGGCCACGGCTCGAGCCCACGCGGCAGGGGGAGCAGGCGCCGCAGCTCTCCGCCGCCGCGAACTCCCACACATGCCGCAGCATGTCCTCCGGTGCCACACGCTGGTCGAAGGCGACCATTCCGGCATGGCCCAGTGCGGCGCCGCGGGCAGCAATGTCGGCGGTGGTGAGCGGCACGTCCAGCGCGTCGGCGGCGAGGAAACCGCCCAAGGGGCCGCCCACCTGGACAGCGGTCAGCTCGCTGCCGCCCTTCATGCCACCGCCCAGCTCGGTGACAATGCGCAGCAGTGAGGTGCCCAGCTCGACCTCGTACGCTCCCGGCCGGGCGAACCGCTCCGACAGACAGACCAGTTTCGTCCCCGTCTCGTCCGGCGTCCCGCGCCGGGCGTACGCGTCGCCGCCCCGGGTCACGATCCACGGAACGGCTGCTAGGGTCTCCACGTTGTTCACCACGGTCGGCGCATCCCACAGTCCGCGCCCGGTCGGGTACGGCGGGCGCGGCCGGGCGCAGCCCCGGTCCCCTTCCAGGCGTGCGATCAGCGCGGTCTCCTCCCCGGCGACGTACGATCCGGCGCCCTCCACCACCTCGACGTCCAGGGCCGTGTCCGTGCCGTGCGCGGAGGGGCCGAAGTGTCCGTCGGCGTAGGCACGCTCCACTGCTTTACGTATGTGTGCCAGTGCCTGGGGATACTCCGAGCGCACCAGCACCACGCCCCGGCGGGCGCCGCAGGCGAAGCAGGCCAGCGCCAGGACCTCCAACATCCGCTCCGGATCGGTCTCCATCAGCAGCCGGTCGGCGTACGACCCCGGGTCCCCCTCGTCCCCGTTGGCCACCACCACGGTGCCGGGCACCCGGCCGGCAGCCTCCCACTTCGCCGCCACCCGGAAGCCCGCTCCCCCACGTCCCCGCAGCCCGGAGGCAGCCACCTCCCCGTGAACCCGGTCAGCACTGCCGGCCGTCACGATCCCCGGCCACACCTGCCACGCCGGCTCACCGGCGACCGCCCCTGCCAGCAGCACGGGGTCGCCGGTGTCGTCGGCCACCGGCATCCGCGGAGCCGACGGTGGCTCGCGCCCTGCCAACTGGGTGGCGAGCGCAGGGCCCGTGCAGGGCGTGTCGCCGTCGAGTGCGGCGGGGCCGGCGTAGCAGTACCCAAGACAGCGGACAGCCTGCAGCGACGTCTCTCCGCCCGGCGAGACGGTGCCCACCGTGACGCCCAGTTCCTGTTCTATCTGGGTGACATGGCGTCCCGCCTGCGCCGCGAAGCAGGCCGTCGCCGAGCAGACCCGGACGTGACGGCTCCCGTGCGGGGCGACGAGGTCCGCGTAGTAGGCGGCCGGCCCGAGGGCGGCGGCGGCAGGCAGGCCGAGGCCGGCGGCGACCGCCGGAGCCCAGGTGGCGGGGCCGTCCCCCGTGCCCGCCCTGGTGCGGGCCAGGCTTTCCACCAGCCGCTCACCGGCTCTCCCGCGCCGCTCGGAGAGGGCGCGGAAGGCGTCGAAACGGCCAGCAGGGTGAATGGAAGGCATATCTTCATGGTGGCGGCAGTCACATTGCCCCACAATTTCAGACTTTGGAAGCGCATGGTCGAACCGACCAGCGGCAACACCCGCATCGGCCTGGTCCTGGTGTCCGCAGCCAAGGGTTGCCCGGTCACCTTCCCCAGGTCCGCGAGCGGGAGCACCGAGTGCCGTGCAGCAGCGCATTGTACGGGAGGTGCGGCCGACGGAACGATCTATGTTCCGACCCGCTCCGAACGGGCACTTGTGTCATGGGTTTGGCCATGGGTGCCCACCGGGACCTGCACGAGGTGCTCGCGCTGCACGCCGCCGGACGTACCAGGTCATCATGCGGACCTTTGTAGCCGCCAACGAGTTCATCGCCGAAGTCCTGAACGGTCGGTTCAAGGCACGCATCGTCTTCGGGATGTGAACCGACCGCAGCCGGAAGGAAGAGCACCGCCATGGTCCGTCACGTGTACGCGTTCACCGAGGGCGGCCGGGACATGGCCGACCTGCTCGGCGGCAAAGGCGCCAACCTGGCCGAGATGACCCGCCTGGGCCTACCGGTGCCGCCCGGCTTCACCATCACCACCGAGGCATGCCGCACGTTCCTCGACACCGGCAGCGAGCCGGCCGGCCTCGCCCGCGAGATCTCCGACCATCTGGCCCTGCTGGAGCAGGCCGCCGGGCGGCGGCTGGGACAGCCGAACGACCCGCTGCTGCTGTCGGTCCGTTCCGGGGCCCGCTTCTCCATGCCCGGCATGATGGAGACGATCCTCGACATCGGCCTCAGCGAAGACTCTGTGCCGGGCCTCGCGAAGTCCTCCGGGAACGAACGTTTCGCCTGGGACTCCTACCGCCGCCTCGTGCAGATGTTCGGCAGCACCGTCATGGGTGTCGACAGCGCCCTGTTCGAGAGCACCATGGCCCGGCTCAAGCAGGCCCGCGGCGCGGTCGACGACCTGGGGCTGGACGCGGCCGATCTGGCCGGGCTCGTCGAGGCGTACAAGGAGCTGATCCACCGGGAGACGGGCGAGTCCCTTCCGCAGTCCCCGGCCGAGCAGTTGCAGCGGGCGGTCCTGGCCGTCTTCCGGTCGTGGAACGTCGAACGGGCCCGCGTGTACCGCCGTCGTGAGCACATCCCCGAGGGCCTCGGCACCGCGGTCAACGTGCAGACCATGGTCTTCGGCAACCTCGGCCCCGACTCCGGCAGCGGCGTCGCCTTCACCCGCGACCCGGCCACCGGACGCTCCGGCCTGTACGGCGACTACCTGCCCAACGCGCAGGGAGAGGACGTCGTTGCGGGCATCCGCAACACCGTGCCGCTGGACGAACTCGGCCGGCTGAACCCTGACGCGTTCACCCGGTTGCGCGACCACATGGCCACGCTGGAGGCCCACTACCGCGACCTGTGCGACATCGAGTTCACCATCGAGCGCGGCACCCTGTGGATGCTGCAGACCCGGGTCGGCAAACGCACCGCCGAAGCCGCGTTCACCCTTGCCGCCGACCTGACCGACGAGGGAGTCATCACCTCCGACGAGGGCCTGGCACGGGTCGGCGGGGACGAGCTGACCCGGTTGATGTTCCCCCGGTTCGACACCTCCGCCGTCGGTGAGGCGCTCGCGCACGGCATCCCGGCCTCGCCCGGAGCCGCCGTGGGTGCCGCGGTGTTCGACTCCGCCGAGGCGGTGCGGCGGGCCGACGCCGGGGAACGGGTCGTCCTCGTACGCGAGGAGACCACTCCGGACGACCTGCCCGGCATGGTGGCCGCCCAGGCCGTGCTCACCGGCCGCGGCGGCAAGACCAGCCATGCGGCCGTGGTCGCCCGCGGCATGGGCAAGGTGTGCGTGTGCGGTGCCGAAGAGATTACCGTCGACCAGCAGGGACGCCGCTTCACCGTGGGCGACACCACCGTCGAAGAGGGCACGGTCATCTCTGTGGACGGCTCCGAAGGTGCCGTCTATCCCGGCGCTGCCCCGCTGATCGACTCAGCCGTGATGCGGTACTTCGAGACCGGCGAGCGCTCGGCCGGTCTGGTGGACGCCGTGGCCCGTGCCATGGGGCACGCCGAGGGTGCACGCCGACTGGGGGTCCGGGCGAACGCGGACACTCCCGAGGACGCCGCCCGTGCTCGCCGGTTCGGGGCCGAGGGCATCGGCCTGTGCCGTACAGAACACATGTTCCTCGGCGACCGCCGGCAGTTGGTCGAGACCATGATCCTGGCCCGCACCGACACCGAACGGGAAGGCGCCCTGGGCGCGTTGCTGCCGCTGCAGCGGCAGGATTTCACCGGCATCCTGGAAGCGATGGACGGCCTCTCGGTCACCATCCGCCTCCTCGACCCGCCGCTGCACGAGTTCCTGCCCGACCGTACCGAACTCGCTGTGCGCATCGCCGCCGCCGAGGCACACGGCAACCCGCCCAGCACGCATGACGCCGAACTGCTCGAAGCCGTCAACCGCATGCACGAGGAGAACCCGATGCTGGGCCTGCGGGGTGTACGCCTGGGTCTGGTGGCGCCGGGGCTGGTCGCCATGCAGGTACGGGCGATCGCCGAGGCGGTCGTGGAACGCAAGCGGGCGGGCGGAGATCCGCGGGCGGAGATCATGGTGCCTCTGATCGATGCGGTCGAGGAACTGCGGCTCGTGCGCGAGGAGGTGGAGCAGGTCCTGGCCGAGGTCTCCAAGGAGTCCGGCGTCCCTGTCACATGCCCGGTCGGTACCATGATCGAGTTGCCCCGGGCCGCGCTCACCGCGGGCCGCATCGCCGAGGAGGCGCAGTTCTTCTCCTTCGGTACCAACGACCTCACCCAGACCACCTGGGGCTTCTCCCGCGACGACGTCGAAGCGGCGTTCTTCTCCGCCTACCTGGACAAAGGCATCTTCAAGGTGTCGCCGTTCGAGACGATCGACCGCGACGGCGTGGGGCGCCTGGTGGAGATCGCCGTCGCCGAGGGCCGCGCCGCACGGCCCGGCCTGAAGATCGGCGTCTGCGGTGAACACGGTGGCGACCCGGAGTCGGTGCACTTCTTCCACGCCGCCGGTCTCGACTATGTCTCCTGCTCCCCGTTCCGCGTTCCGGTCGCCCGCCTGGAGGCAGGGCGGGCCGCGCTCCCCGGGACCGAGGTCAGCGACAGCAGGTGACCGGCAGCCGTCCGGCCCGGACATCCGGGCTTACGGATCATCGTCAATGCGCCTTCCTCACAAGGCTCGATGGCGGCGTCCACAACGGCTTGCTGCCGTCACTGACGCCGGGCTGCGGTTCGTCGGGCAGCACGTCCGTGCCCAACGACGTCTCCGTCGGCCGACTACGCATGCACGCCCAGCGTGGCGATCGCCGACCCGCTGCCGGCCACCAAGATGCCCCGGCGTCGGCGGCCGACGACGGCTTCGACGCCCTGACCCACGTCGTCGAGGCGTAGCAGGGGGGCGTGAACTGCCATGATGCTCATCTCTTCCAGATGGTGACGCAGGGCGTGGACGACTCTCCTTGCCTCTTCGACGTCTCGCGTCACCGACATCCGCCATAGGGGCCGCAAGGTCTGGACAGCGGGCCGAACGCCCCCTGAGCGAAGCCCTGTTGGTAGACCGTGAGCCGTCAGCTCCTGCCAGGCTCGCCCGGTCGGGATGCGTGGGACGTGCTCGGAGCCGACTCGACGCCCTGCCAGACCCATCAGCATGCGGCGGGCGCCCGCAAGCCCTCCCGAGGGTTCCGAGAAAAGGACGACACCCCGGCGCCACCGGTGATGGCCGTCACTCGCTCGTTGAGACGTCCCCTCACGACCTCCTGAACCCATGGTCCCTACGAAGAATCGCCAGGGACGACAGGCCGGTCAGGATGTCGCGCAGACCGCCTCGACGAAGCGGCCCACCTGGTCCTCGGGCAGATGACGTGCGAGGTCCGCCTCGCTGATCATGCCGACGAGGCGATGGTTGTCGGTCACCGGCAGCCGGCGGATCCTGTGCTCCTCCATGGTGTGCAGGACCTGGCCGGCATCGGCCTTGGCGTCGATCGTGACCGGCTTGCCCTGCTCCAGCTGGCCGGCGCGCATGGTCCGGGGGTCCTTGCCCCTGGCGAGACACTTCACCACGATGTCGCGGTCCGTGATGATCCCGTGGAGCCGGTCGTCCGGTCCGCAGATCGGCAGGGCTCCGACGTCCAGTTCCTTCATCCTGCGTGCCGCGTCCTGAAGCGTTTCGTTCTCCTGTACGCAGGTGGCACCGGCGTGCATGATCTCCTGGGCAGTCGTCATGGTCGTAATCCTTCCGGCGTCGATGCCGGAGCGGGAGGAACTCGTGGAGTCTGACCCGCCCCGGCCGGTCTCGTCCCTCATGACCAGTGTCGGCTGCTCTCCGCCCTTGCGCATGCCCAGGGAAAGGCGGTCGCGTCACCGCGTGGCGGTGTGTCCGATGACGTCTCGGGTCGCCGATGGGCCCCCGCGCGGCGAGCGTTCCGGTCTCAACCCCGTCTGGAGCCGCATGACGACATGGCCGAGGCCGGACAACGCACAGGCGATCACCAGGTCGGTGGGAGACAGAGGCTCCGTACCCAGCAGGTCCTGGAGGGGTGGCAGGTAGGCGCCGGCTGCCTGCAGGCTCAGTGCCGTCGCCACTGCTATCAGCAGGAACGGGTTGGCCAGGCTGCCGGGGCGCGCCCGGGACCCGAGTGCCACGCCGAGCTGGGTCGCCCCGAGCACCAGGAAAGTCATGGACTGCCAGGGGCGTCCGGTCTCCCGGGCCCAGACGCCGGCCGCGGGAGTCACGGTGGCGATATTCCCAGGAAGGGGCCGAGGAGCATGACCAGGATCTCCGCCGTGCCACCGGCGAGTGCGTAGAGCAGGGACCGGCGTACGTTCGCGTAGACCCGCCGTCCCTCCTCGACAGCGGACACGATCGTGGCCGGGTTGTCGTCGGCCAGCACCAGATCGGCCGCCTGGCGTGCCACCTCGGTGCCGCGCCGCCACACCGGGATCCGCGGTTCTGAGGGGATCTCGTTGGGCCCGTGGCGCGCCAGACGCCGCGCCGCCTCGTCCGACGACAGACCTCTAGCGGGAGTCACATCCGAGCGTCGGCCTGCTTCGGCAGCGGGTTTCCGGCTGCCGCCGCGGCGGTTCACTGCCGTCTCTGAAGTGTACCCGGACGGCTCTGCGTGCTGGGTGCCATAGCCGCTCCCGTCCTGTGACCGGCCGCCCCGAAGGACGGAACCCCCCTCTCAGAGTGCCACCCTTGCTCGTTCACGGCTGGGCGCCGTCGCGGCCGTGGTCGGCGGCGTAGGCGGCGAACACGGCCGTCGGCGGGCCGCCCGTGTGGAGGAAACGCTGGTCGAGGATGTCGGCGAGGTCCTTCAGCGCGCCGGCGAGCAGGACGCCGGCCAGTCGTACCTCCGGCCGTCGGGCCGCCTGCCCGCGCTGGGCGAGCACGGCGGCGTAACCGACCATGGCCGCCAGCGACGAGTGGTCCTCCCCGTCATGGAAGTAGTACGCCTCGGCGTACTGGGTGAAATCGATGCGGACACGTGCGACTTCGCCGGCCAGGCTGTCCAGCAGCAGCGCCCCCGCGGTGCAGTCGAGCTGCCGCGTCGGCGGACCCGCTTCGCGCAGCAGAGCCAGACGGAGGGCCAGAACCCTCCTGCGGGTCAGCGCCGGATAGATCTCCAGCACCCAGGAGACGGTGGCCGTCAGGAGGACGAAACCGACGAGGGCTTCGAGCGGTGAGGCCAGACGGAGCCAGTCCTCGCCGGGTGCGATGTCACCCAGCCCCAGGGTGGCCACCGTGACCAGCGACAAGTACACGGAGTCGAGCAGAGCCGGCTCCTGCGCCGCCTGGGAACCGGGGGAGAAGGTGAACGCCCCGGGCATGTGGGGCCAGTAGACGATCGCCCAGCCGAGGACGACGGTGACGGTCCACATGCCCACCACCGTGACCATGGCGAGCGGCCCGACGAGCCCGACCACGCGCCCGGGCGCACGGAAATGCCGGGCCAGTCGCCAGAGCGCCGTCATCACGAGGCGGCTCAGCCCTCCGTGGCGTGTGGGGTGCCAGAGCGTGTGGAACAGGTCCCGCAGGGTGACCATGACGAGCCCGGCTCCGACCAGCGAGACCAACCACTTCATCCGCGTCTCCCCACGGTCCTGTCGAATGCACGGAAACCCACCACGGGAGCCCAGGGCAGGTGAGGGTGCGCCGGACACGCCGGTCGGGTGCCACCGGCCGGTGACCGGCACAGGAGGCGTGAACGCGGGCCGTGAACAGCCCAGGGTCAGGGTTCGATGCCGAGTACCTCCGCCACAGGGCGGCGCGGCGTGCCGGGACCGTTCGGGCCGTATCCCAGGCGCAGCAGGACCTGCGTATAGCCCGTCCCGGTCATCGGGTCGCGCAACGGCCAGCGCAGGTCCGTCCATTCGAGAGGCTGGGTCGCGAAGGAGCTGGAGAGACCCTCACGGGTGGCCAGCAGAAGGACACGTTGCATGGCCTGGCCTGCGCGGAGCCAATTCTCCGGGCGGTCGTGGTCCGTGCTGATGAGGGCCAACTGCGGGGTCTGTTCGAAGTCCGCGGCGTCGCGCCCGGCCACCTGTCGGGGGCCCGCGAAGTCACGTATGGGTGCCTTCCCCCCGCGCTTGCGCGGCCCGAAGGCGTAGTACGGGACTCCGTCGTCGGCGGTGCTCACCGACGGGGCGTCGATACGCGTCCACCGGGCCAGGTCCTGGTCGCTGCCGCGGTCGGTGATGTTGCGTGCCTCGGCTTCCTGGACCGCTTCCAGTACCTCCCGCAGATGCCATGAGGTGGGGAACATCAGTGCCGCTCCCTCGACGCGAGCGGCCGCGCCGAGAGCCTCCCGCACGGCTCCGGGGATCTGCCGTTCCTCGAACGGGTGGCGGCTGCTGTGGCGTTGGTGGATCGCCGGATACAGCGCGGCGAGGCCGCTCTCGTCGTGCGTAGGGCCGGCCAACCGTACTCTTGCCAGGAGTGCCTGGTCAGCGGGGTCGGGCAGGAGCCGGGTTTCCGGGTGCCGGCCCTCGTGGACGAGGGCGGCCCTCAGATTCAACAGGGCGGCACCGCAGCCAAGATGAATGCCGCGGGTGTCGGGGTCGGAGTGTGGCATGGCGCGCTCGAAGTCGGCCCGCACCTCGAAAGTGCGGCTGCGCCGGTGATAAAGGAAGCGCCAGGGCTGCGCGTTGTGCATCGACGGGGCGGCCACCGCGTCGTGCACCAGGGCGGCCACCCACTCGTCGGACGGTACTGGTCGGCTCACCGGAACCTCCTTCGAGAGTCGTAGGGACGGGACCGCTCCGCGGTGGCCCGCGTCCGGTCATCCATCGGCCGGGGTGATGCGGCGGCCCGTGAGCTGTGCGGGCCGGATCGACACCCACATCTCGCGTTCACCGCCCGGCCATGGCGTGGTGTGGGCGTGTCCGGTGAGTCTGCGCACGGCGTCAGGCTCCGTCACGACGCTCGCGGGGCCGACGGCGAGGACGCTCCAGCCCTGACTCAGGGCCTCGTCCATGTGATCGACCTCGAAGGCGACCTCCGTTCCGGCAGCCGCTGCGGGCGTGGAGTTCGGCGCGGTCCGGAAGACGATCGCGTCATCCACGACGTCGTAGTTGACCGGAACGACCGCCGGACGGCCGTCGGACGCCGACACCGCGACGCGCCCCACCCCATGCGTCGAGAGCAAGATGCGGCATTCCTCCGGGCCGATGTCCCGCAGCTGAGGACGCAGCAGCGCCTGTCCTTGGCCGGGTGGCAGATCCACTCCTCCGCCGCGCAGCGTGGTGACGGTGGTGCCCAGCGTGTCGGCCAGCCTGATGAGGGTTGCCACACTCGGGTCGGCAGGCCGTTCCTCCAGGTACTCCAGGTAGCCGGGGGACATTCGGGCGCGGCGGGCCGTCTCCTCGCGGCTGAGCCGCTGCCTCCGGCGTTCGACGGCCACACGCCGGCCGATGTCACCGGGGAGGGGTGTCCCGGGCACCGCGGTCTCCTCCTCGGCCGGATCGGGGCTGGAAGGGGAGCGGGCGGTCCCGGGGTGCCCGTGTTCGAGATGCCGGATGTGCGCGTCGGGCCCGGGGAACACGAGCGTTGTCCCGCCCGTGTCCGACCAGCGCACGTCGTAGGGCGGAGTCCCGTCCTCGTGATGGAGTCCGATGATCTCGCCGTCGCGCCTGGGGCTGTCGGCCGTCGTGCTTTCGATGACGAGCTGATCGCCGAGATGAGCTCTCATGACGCCGCCCTCTTCTCGAAGTGGTGCTGTATCCAACGTGCCACGCGCGACGGGCGGCCGCACGGGGCGAGCAGACCTGGAGGCCGGCCACCGCGCCCCGCACGCCCGTCGGTCGACCCGGCCGGTGATCTCGATACGCTGAGCCTCGCCCTCCTCGGTCTTGGGGACCTTCACCGTGAGGACCCCGTCGGTCGGACAGGTAGGCGTCGTCGGTGTCCTCGACGTCGGCCAGGGGCACTCATGGATCGGTCGCACCGAACCCGGGGGAAGCTGCCACCGGGAAAGGTGGCGCGTATGAGCTGGTCCACCCCGGCGCGCGGGTCCTCCAGCTCCCGCAGAGCTGCCGGAAGCCCACCTCTGCCGTGTCGTGCGGGGTGTGTCACGGGTGATCCCTCCTCGATCTGCCGTGGCGTCGCTGTGTCGCCGTCGGTCACGTGGGCCACCCGACGACCTGCCGGCTGTGCGGCCGCGGTGTGCCCATGCCCTCGATGTCGTGCTCGGCGGTCTTCAGCAGCTGCCGGGCCAGGTTGTTCAGGGCCCGGCCCGCGGCCAGCTCGTCACCGATCTCCGGCACGTTCGCGTCCGCCGGATGGCAGTGCGCGGTCCCGTGACCGGTGAGCTCTGTGGTGCCGGTGTCCAGGATCAGATGGGCCTTCGTCGTGCCCTCGTCGTCCTCGAACAGATGAAGACGAACCGTCCATTCCGATGTGTGCGGCATCGCTCTCCTCCTCACCTCGCTGCGGGCCGATGCGATCCGGCCGGGCTTCGTTCTGAGACCTGGGGCCGTGCGGAGGTGGCCGACAGCTGTTCCTCGATGTGGCGCCGGACGTGGGCGGTGAGCACACCGAGCGACTCGGAGCCGTCGCGCGGGGTGCGATCGGCCACCGGATCCGGCGGGCGGCTGAGGACGGCCTGCCCGGGCCCGCGGCGATTCCCCCGGCACTCGTCGAGCGTGGGCCTCCGGCCGGTGCGCCGCCCGTGTCGCATCACCGTCTCCATCAGCGCAACGCCGTCGTCGGGGGAGGGGCTTCTCGCCGACGAAACCGATCACGTCGGTGCGGCCGGGACGGCGGAAGACCTGCTTGCCCAGGCCGCGCAGGACCTCGCGGTCACGTCGAACGCCGCCATACCGCCCCACCAGCCAGCCACTGGCCGTCGCGTGGAACGTGTTCGCCGGCGCAGTGGTGACCGTTCCGTCCCGGTCCACCCGTACACGCACGGCAGCGCCTTCGGACGTTACCGGCTTCACGAGTGCCGCGCCCGTCCGCATGATGCCGTTGGCGTCGGTCCAGCGGGCCTGCGCCGGTCGCTTCGCCCAGTCGTCACCCTTGACGGTCGATGTCAGTCGGGCGGTGATCCGATGCCGTTCCGCCGCCTGGGCTCGCACGGTGCGCATCGACGCCTTGTACGCCGCGGGTCCCGCGCTGACTATGGCCGCCGGCAGCCCGCGGACGAGAACGACCGTCAGGACGCGGCGGAACCAGCATTCGAACATGTCGGACGTAGCTCCCGGGGAGTTCGCGCCCTTGGGGGCGTGATCTCCGCGCCTCGACGGCGGACCGGATGTGCGGGGCGAACCTTGTGCGCTCATGAGTCGGCCTCCAGCAACTCGTCGGCCGTCCCCCACCACCTGTTCCCACCGTCGAACGGCGTTGGGCTCGGGGCATGGGGCCGAAAGTCCCTGCGGGCCGGTTTCCGGCCCGATTCCACCGGTTGCCGTCATGGTCCCTCTCCGCCGCCGTGGTCATATCTGCGGAACGACCGCGACAGGACACGGCGCGTGATGCAGTAACGCGTGATTGATCAGGCCCAGTTGCAGGCCCGGGTGCCCCTGCCGTCTGCGTGTGCCGACGACCAGCAGGTCCGCCGCCGACGCCGCGTCCAGCAGTGCTCGGCGGGCCGGGCCCTCGATCACCTTGGGGTCCACCCGGGTGTGGCGATACGGATCCGCCGAGCTGCGCAGGGCGTCGTCGAGCACCTGGGACGGTGGGCGCCGATGGGCCTCCAGGGCGTACCACGATGAAGCCGGCCGTGGGGTGAGAGTCCTGGACGACGGGTTCCAGGCGTGCACCGCCGTCAGCCGGCAGTTCCGCACGTGGGCCTCGCGGAACGCGAACTGCAAGGCCGTGCCGCTGTCCTCCCCCTCCTCGACACCGACGACGATGTTCCCGAACCGGCCGTCCCGGTGCTCCGTGGCACCGCGCACCACGACGACCGGGCAGTCCGCTCGTGCCGCCACGGCCAGACTGACCGTGCCCAGGAGCATTTCGGCGAGCTCTCCGCGCCCTCTGGACCCGAGCACCAGCGCGAAGGCGTTACGCCCCTTGCCGACCAGGACGGAGGCGGCGTCCTCGTGCAGTGCCTCGCTCGACAGCCGGACCGTGGGAGCTCTTTGCCTGGCGCGCTCAGTGGCGGCACCGATCACGTCGGACGCCTCGTGGTCACCGGCCGCCGCATGCAAGAGGTGGAGCGGCACGCCGTGCCGGACCGCCTCGTCGGTGGCCCAGTCCACCGCCTCCAGACTCGCTTCGGATCCGTCGATGCCGACCACCAGGGGAATCGTCATCGCCCCTGCCTCCTCTCGTGGCGGGTGCCACGTGCCCGGCCTCCTTTACGGCTCCACATGCGCCGGAGGGCTCCTCGAGGGAGAGGAGCACCGCACTCGGCATGTCGGCGACGTCCGGAGCATGCACGCCATCGGAGTCGTTAACCGTCATCCACCGTCGTATCCAGCTTCGTACGAGACGGAGGCCGCCGCCATGCAACCAGTCATCACCGTGGGTCTCGATGGCTCACCCGAAAGTCTCGCCGCCGCTCACTGGGCCGCCGACGAGGTCGAGAAGCGCAGGCTCACGCTGCGCCTGCGGCACGCGTGGCCACTGCTGGTGCCGGAAACAGCCCGTGTTCTCTCGGAAGCCGATCAGCACTACCGGGCGAGGCGTTTCGTCCACACCGCGCGGGCGGAACTCCCATATCGCCACCCGGACCTGACCATGGGCGGGAGCCTGATGGCCGACGACGCCCAGAACGCCCTGCTCCCAACAGCGTCGGAATCCGAGACGCGCGTGCTCGGCTCACGGGTCTGGAGCTGTTGAGAGCTACTTCCTGGGCGACGTCGGCATGCCGGTCGTGGCCCGGGCGGAGCGGCCGGTGGTACTGGTCCACGCCGAAACCCGCGACGAGGGAGCACAGCCGACGCCCGCGAGCCGTGTGGTCGTGGCTCCGGGGATCCAGCGGCGGCCTGCTCGACTTCGCGTTCCACACCGCCGCGGCCAGGGAAGTTCTGCTTCTGGTCGTGCCCGGCCGAAGCGTGCCGCTTCACGCGCGGGTGCCTTGGGGTGTGAACCACGCTGTCACCGAAGAGATGACGCGGGATGCGCAGAAGGAGCTGAGCAAGACGCTCCTCCCCTCGCGCGAGAAGTACCCGCCGGTGGACGTGGCCGACGGCATCCGTCTCGTGTGCCCCGCCAAGGCCGTCCTGCACGCTGCCGAAGGCGCCGCGCTGCTGATTGTCGGCCGCCACGAACACCGGCACGGTCCGGCACCCCACCTCGGTCCTGTCACTCAGGCCGCCGTCCACCATGGGCGCTGCCCGTTGCCGTCGTCCCCCATGGCTGAGTCCGGCCACCAGGGAAAACAGCCGCCGCGCGGAGGTGCGCGAGACCCATACCGCGATCGTGTTCTTCGCCGGGGCGTCCACAAGGCCAGGAAGCCGGTGGACCCGGGATTCCTGGACTGCACCAGCCGGGCGACGCGGCGTTCCGTGTTGCCGGGGTGTTCCGCCGGGGCGACCGTGGAGGTGGGGAGCGGGGGAGTGAGAGACACGGAAGCCTTCCCGTCTCCCCGCCGGTCACCCACACCTTCGGCCTCGACCGGATGGAAGACGCCCAAGAGGTGTTCGCACAGGGCGCCACCACGGGTGCCCTCAAGGTCACGCTGCACCGGGAAGCAGGGAGGCTCGGAAACAGGAGCCCGGACAGGTCGGCCGGTCCTTGGACACAGTGCTGGGAGGAGCGCCGATGCACTGGGAAACCATCCGCAAGGACACCACACCGGGCGTTCCGCCCCGTCTCGCCGACTACGACCGGGCCAGCTCGGACTTCACCTGGGCCCAGGCCCGCACCGAGCTGGCCGGGCTGCCGGGCGGCGGGCTCAACATGGCCCACGAGGCGGTCGACCGGCACGCGGCGTCCGACCGCGCGGACAAGGCCGCCCTGCGCTGCGTCGCCCGGGACGACTCCGTCTCCACCGTCACGTACGCGGAACTGGCCCGCCGCACGGCCCGCTTCGCGAACGCTCTGCGGTCGCTCGGCGTCGGCCGCGGCGATCGGGTGTTCACCCTGCTCGGCCGCTGCCCCGAGTTGTACACCACGGTGCTGGGCACGCTGAAGAACACCAGCGTGCTCTGCCCGCTCTTCTCCGCCTTCGGCCCCGACCCGGTCGAGCAGCGGCTGCGTCTCGGGGACGCACGGGTTCTGGTCACCACCGCGGCCCTTTACCGGCGCAAGGTCGCCGAACGCCGGGCAGCGGTTCCCGGACTGGAACACGTCCTGATCGTCGGATCCGGCGCGGCGGAACTGCCCGGTACCACCTCCTTCGACGACCTGACGACCGCCGCCCCGGACAACTTCACCATCCCGTCGACCTCGCCCGACGACATGGCCCTGCTGCACTTCACCAGCGGCACCACCGGCACCCCCAAAGGCGCGGTCCACGTCCACGAGGCCGTTGTCGCCCACTACGCCACCGCCGCGTACGCCCTCGACCTGTACCCGGGGGACGTGTACTGGTGCACCGCCGATCCCGGGTGGGTCACCGGCATGTCGTACGGGATCGTCGCCCCGCTCGTCCACGGCGTGACGGTGGTCGTCGACGAGGGGGACTACGACGCCCGGCGCTGGTACCGAATCCTCGGCCAGCAGCGGGTCACTGTCTGGTACACCGCGCCCACGGCCCTGCGCATGCTCATGCGCGCCACACCGAGCCAGGGCCCTTACGACCTGCCTCGCTCCTACGACCTTTCGGCCCTGCGCTTCATCGCCTCCGTCGGCGAGCCCCTCAACCCGGAGGCCGTCCTGTGGGGCCGGGAGGTGCTGAGCCTGCCGGTGCACGACAACTGGTGGCAGACGGAGA
Organism: Streptomyces sp. NPDC005774; assembly: GCF_042871645.1. Classification (NCBI taxonomy): domain Bacteria; kingdom Bacillati; phylum Actinomycetota; class Actinomycetes; order Kitasatosporales; family Streptomycetaceae; genus Streptomyces; species Streptomyces sp. NPDC005774. Next base: position 26,927 of record NZ_JBIAIV010000032.1, read on the forward strand.
CCGGCTGCATCATGATCGCGAACTTCGCCGCCTGTGAGATCCGGCCCGGCTCGATGGGGCGGCCACTGCCCGGCGTCGAGGCGACCGTGCTGGAGCAGGGGGAGGACGGCCGGGCCCTGGTCACCGACGGCCGGGTCACGGAGGTGCGAAGCGCCGACGTCGAGGGAGAACTGGCACTGCGGCCGGGCTGGCCGTCGATGTTCCGTGGCTACCTGCACGACGAGGAGCGCTACGACGCCGCGTTCGCGGACGGCTGGTACCTGACCGGTGACCTGGTCCGCCGGGACGCGGACGGCTGGTACTGGTTCGTGGGGCGCGCCGACGACGTCATCAAGTCGGCCGGCCATCTGATCGGTCCGTTCGAGGTGGAGAGCGCGCTGATGGAGCACCCGTCGGTGGCCGAGGCCGGGGTGATCGGACGGCCGGACCCGGTCGCCGGGAACGTCGTCAAGGCGTTCGTGTCGCTGTGCCCCGGTGTTCTTCCGACGCTGGATCTGGAACGGGAGCTGCTGGCCTTCGGCCGCCGCAGGCTGGGGCCCGCCGTCGCGCCCCGGGAGATCGCGTTCGACCAGAACCTGCCCAGAACCCGTAGCGGGAAGGTGATGCGACGGCTGCTGCGCGCACGCGAACTCGGTCTGCCCACAGGCGACCTGTCCACCCTGGAGGGATCCTCATGAGCCCGGCCCGCTCCCACCGCGCGCGGAAGGACCTGGCTCCCCGTAAGACCGGCGAAAAGACAGCGACGACCGGGCGGAAGACGTCCGCCGGACACCGGGTGGGCCTGCTGGAGGCGATGCTGCGCATCCGGCGCTTCGAGGAGCGGTGCGTCGAGCTGTACAGCGCCACGAAGATCCGCGGTTTCGTCCACCTGTACATCGGTGAGGAGGCCGTCGCCGTCGGCGTCAACGAGGCACTGACACCCGAGGACGCGGTCGTCGCCACCTACCGCGAACACGGACACGCCCTGGCCCGCGGGATCACGCCCGAGGCCGTCATGGCCGAGATGTACGGCAGGACGACCGGGTGCAGCGGCGGCCGGGGCGGATCCATGCACCTGTTCGACGCGAGCCGGCGCTTCTACGGCGGCAACGCGATCGTCGCCGGCGGACTCCCCCTGGCCGCCGGACTCGCACTCGCCGACCGCATGCGCGAACAGAACCGTGTCACCTGCTGCTTCTTCGGTGACGGAGCCTTCGCCGAGGGCGAGTTCCACGAAACGGCGAACCTCGCGGCCCTGTGGCGTCTTCCTCTACTGCTCGTCTGCGAGAACAACCTCTACGCCATGGGCACGGCCCTGGAGCGGCACGAGGCGCAGACCGACCTGGCCCTGCGGGCCGCCTCGTACGGCATGGTCGCCTGGGCCGTCGACGGCATGGACGTCGAGGCCGTGGAACAGGCCGCCCGCAGGGCCGCGGAGGCCATCAGAGCCGGTGCCGGGCCGTACTTCCTGGAACTGCGTACCTACCGCTTCCGCGCCCACTCCATGTACGACCCGGACCGGTACCGCGACAAGGCGGAGGTCGAGCGGTGGAAGGACCGGGACCCGGTCAACCGGCTCCTCGACCGCATGCGCGCGGACGGCGACCCGGTCGACGAGACGCTCGCCGGGATCGAGCGCCGGGTCGCCGCCGAGGTCGACCACGCGGTGGAGGCGGCCGAGCAGGCGCCCGAGGAGCCGGTGGAGCATCTGCTGCGTTACGTCACCAGCCCTCCGGCGGAGGCGAGTTGACCATGGGTGACGGCAAGCGGCTGGAGGCTGCGAAGACGACCTACCGAGAAGCGATGCGCGAGGCGCTGCGGGACGCCCTGCGCTTTGACGACCGCGTCTTCCTCATGGGCGAGGACGTGGGCCGCTACGGCGGATGCTTCGGCGTCAGCCTCGGCCTGCTGGAGGAGTTCGGTCCCGACCGCGTCCGCGACACCCCGCTGTCGGAGTCCGGGTTCGTGGGCGCCGGCATCGGCGCCGCCCTGGCCGGGCTGCGACCGGTCGTCGAGATCATGACCGTCAACTTCAGCCTGCTCGCCCTCGACCAGATCCTCAACAACGCCGCCACCCTGCTGCACATGTCGGGTGGTCAACTGGCCGTACCGCTGGTCATCCGCATGACGACGGGCGCCGGACGGCAGCTCGCCGCGCAGCACTCGCACAGCCTGGAGGGCTGGTACGCGCACATCCCCGGCATCCGTGTCCTCGCCCCCGCCACCCTCGAGGACGCACGCCACATGCTCGCACCGGCGCTCGCCGACCCCGACCCCGTACTGATCTTCGAGCACGGGAGCCTCTACAACGTCTCCGGCGAACTCCTCCCGACCACCGCACCCGTGGACCTGGACCACGCCGCGATCCGCAGGCCCGGCGTCGACATCTCCCTGATCACGTACGGAGGTTCGCTGCCCAAGTCCCTAGCGGAGGCAGACGAGTTGGCCGCCGCGGGCATCAGCGCCGAAGTGATCGACCTGCGCACGCTCCGGCCCCTCGACGCCGAGGCCATCGCCGCTTCCGTGGCCCATACCCACCACGCGGTGGTCATCGACGAGGCGTGGCGAACGGGAAGTCTCGCCGCCGAGGTGTCCGCCCGCATCGCCGAGGAGTCGTTCTACGAGCTGGACGCGCCCGTCGAGCGGGTGTGCAGCGCGGAGGTGCCCATGCCCTACGCCCGGCGGCTGGAGGAGGCCGCCCTGCCGCAGACCGCCGACATCGTCGCGGCCGCCCACCGGGCGGTGGACTGACCATGGCCGAGTTCACCATGCCGTCCCTCGGCGCCGACATGGACGAGGGCACGCTCCTGGAGTGGCTGGTGGCACCCGGCGACCTCGTCCACAAGGGTGATCCGGTCGCGGTCGTCGAAACCGCGAAGTCGACCATCGAGGTGGAGTGCTTCGAGGACGGAACCATGGCCGAGCTACTCGTCGAGCCCGGCACGACGGTGCCGGTGGGCACACCGCTCGCGCTGATCGGGGCGACGGCGGAGAGGTCCGGGCAGCCGCAGGGAGTGGGGAAGCCGCACAGGACTCGAAAGCCGCACAAGGTCAGGCAGCCCGAGGGACCTACGGAAACCGGGAAGGCGGAGAAGCGGGGAGCGGCCCGTCGCGCACCGAAGAAGGGCGAGCCTGCCAAGCCCCCGTCCCCGCCTCCCGTCCCCGCCACGGTCCCGGCGCCGGGACCGTCCACGGCTCGACAGGGCGGTCACATCGAGGCAGGCCCCCTGGTCCGGCACTTGGCGAAGCAAAGCGGTGTCGACCTGGAGACGCTGCACGGCTCCGGACCCGGCGGCCGCGTCACCCGAACAGACGTCGAGGAAGCGGCGGCCGCCGGGGCCACCACCCGGCAACCGCGCGTGCGGGCCACGCCCCTCGCCCGGCGGCTCGCCGCCGAAGTGGGCGTCGACCTGGCCACCGTGCAGGGGACGGGCAGGGACTCGGCCGTCCGCGCTGCGGACGTACGCCAGGCGGCCCCAGGCCCGTCGACTCCGGTCCCGCCCGCGTCTGCGGACGCCGTTCCGGTACGTCCTTCCGCTGAACGCCCTTCTGTCGCACATGCGTCCGATGATCGGGGGGCGGTCATGCGCCGCGCGATCGCCGGTCTGATGAGCCGCGCCAACCGGGACATTCCCCACTACTACCTTTCCACGACCGTGGACATGGCCGCCGCGATGGACTGGCTGCACGAGCACAACCGGCGCAGCGCGGTCGGTGAACGACTGCTCCCCGCCGCCCTGCTGCTCAAGGCGGCGGCCCTGGCGGCCCGGGACGTCCCCGAGCTCAACGGTTCCTGGACCGAGGACCACTTCACGGCCGGCGAGGGCGTTCATCTCGGCGTGGCCGTGTCGTTGCGCGGTGGAGGGCTCCTCGCCCCCGCACTGCACCACGCCGACACCCTGGCAGTCCCGCAGTTGATGACGGCCCTGAAGGACCTGGTCACCAGGGCCCGTACGGGCAGACTGCGGGGCTCCGAGGTGTCGGACGCCACGATCACGGTCACCAACCTCGGAGATCAGGGCGTGGAGACCGTGTTCGGAATGATCTACCCGCCGCAGGTGGCCCTCGTCGGTTTCGGGCGGGTGGCTGACCGGCCGTGCGCCGTCGACGGCCTGCTGGGCGTGCGGCCCGTGGTCACGGCGACCCTCTCGGCCGACCACCGAGCGACGGACGGCGCCGTCGGTGCCCGCTACCTCACGGCGGTCACCCGCCTCCTGCAGAACCCGGAGCAGCTGTGAACATCAACCGGACCGATGCACTGGACATGGTGAGGGAATCGATCTCACGGGTCATCCCTGACGCCGACATCGCCGTCCTCGGGCCCGACGACGCGTTCCGTGACGTGCTGGAGATGGACTCCCTGGACTTCCTGAGTTTCGTCGAGGTGCTCAGCGAACGGTCCGGCCTCCGCATCGACGACGAGGACACGCCTCGGCTGACCACGCTGTCCGCCAGTGCTGACTTTCTCGTCACCCGCACGCGGTGATGCGCGCTCCGTGGACGTGAACGGCTCAGACCGCGTCGGTGTCGTCGACGACACTCACCACGTCGTCGATGTCCCGTACCGAGGCGAGCAGTTCGGAGACGAGTGCCTCGTCCACTTTCCCCGCCATGGTCACCACACCGTTCTCCACGGTGACCTCGAGGGTGCGCGGACCCAGCAGGTGTCGGCCGACCAGGGACTCCACCTCGGCGAGGATCTCGGCGTCGTCGCGGATCAGCGCACGCAGCAGGTCGTGCCGACTTACCGCACCGACGAGCCGACCGTGATGGTCGGTCACGGGGAGGCGCTTCAACCGGGCATGCGCGGCGGTCCACGCGGCGTCCGAAACCCTCTGCTCCGGGTGGACGGTGACAGGCGGGAAGGTCATCAACGTGGCGGCCGTGTCGCCGTGGCTCTTGTCGTACAGGCGGTGCTGCCACAGCCTGCCGACCGGTCCGTGCCGACGAGGCTCCGCCATGACGGCGGCCTTGGCCAGCAGATCCGACTCCGAGACGACACCTATCACCTGGTCGTCGGAGTCGACCACCGGTACGGCGCTCACCTGCTCCCGGGCCAGTGTGTGGGCCACGTCCAGGAACGGCATGTCATCGGGGACGGAGGCCGCCGGCACCCACATGACGTCCCGCACACGGAGTACGTCCGGTCCCCGAGCGGTCGCCCCGGGCGCGGCCGTGACGGGTGGCTCGGAGTCCTCCCCGCCGCGAGGGCGCTCGGACTCCTCGGCGTTCCTCGCCGACGCGGCGCCGGCGATCACCCCGAGGTAGCGACGCAGTGCGTCCTGGCGCGGTTCCTTCAGGGGTGTCCAGGGGCGGTCTGGCATGGTGCGGCGGGCTTCCTTCTCCGCCGAGCTGTGCTCGAAGTCGCTCACGGCTGCCTCCCGGGGACGCCGTTCGCCTACGGGCTCAGTTTCGCATCGATCGACCGGTGCGGCCTCTGGGCCGAACGGCCCTGGCGCGGGACGGGAGGCCGAGCGCGACGCGACAGGTCACTGCCTACCGGGGAGACTGGGAAGAGGGCCTCGACCCACCTGGAGGAGAGCGTGTGACGGGTTTCCGGGACTTTCTGACGCGGTTCCGACCGGCGGCCTCGCCCGGCCGCGCCGCACCGAGTGGTGTCCCCGCGGACCGTTCTGCCGAACTCCGTGCGGAACTCGCACCGCCCCTGGGCCTGCTCGAACAGACCGAGGCGGAAGCTCGAAGCGTACGCGAGCGGGCCGATGCGGCCGCCGTCTCGCGCCGACGTGAAGCCGAAGGGCAGGCCGAGACGATTGTGGCCGCAGCGCGCGAGGAGGCCCGCCAGGTGCGGGCGCGCACCACCGAGCAGGTATTGCGCGAGGCCGACGGCGAGGCCGCGGCACTGCTCGCCGAGACAGAACGCGAGGAGGCCTCCGTACGCGACCGTGCCAGGAGCCGGACACCCGCGCTCGTCGACCGGGTACTCGCCCTGGTGCTGGAGGACTTCGCGGCGGACGAGGCGTCGATTGTTCCGCCGGAAAGCCACCGGGCTCCGGGCCCGGCGAGGCCACGGGGAGGTGGTTCCTGATGGGTGCGGGTTGGGTGGCCGGCGTGACCCGGGCACGAGCTCTGCGGACCAGGTGCCTGGGCGCCGAGGGCACCGGGCGGGTGGCGGCGTCTCCCGAACTCGACGATGCGCTGCGCTACTTGGCGGCCACCCCGTACCGGCACGATGTCACTCCGGGTGCCGCGCTGACCGAAGCCCAGCGTGCGGTCTCGGCGACTTTGCTGTGGCATCTCCGGGTCCTCGCCGGCTGGCAGCCGGCCACCGGCACGGACGCCGTCCGGGCGCTCGCCGCGGGATTCGAGATCTCCAACACCGAGCACCATCTGAGCGCACTCGCGGCCGATCCGCGGCAGCCGGGCACGGAACGCCTCCACCCCCCGCCCTACCGCTTGGGCGCGCTGGCCGTCGCCTGGACGCGGGTCGCCCGCACCCGTTCGCCGTCAGAGCTGCGTACCGCGCTCGCGGCCTCCGCCTGGGGCGACCCGGGGGGCGACTCGTCGGCCGCGATCGCCACCGGCACACGGGTCTCCGCCGCCGTACGGCTCGCCGCCGCCGTTCCTGACGCGGCGCGCTGGGCGGCAGCCCGGCTCGCCCTGCTCTTCGGTCGCGAGGTCTTCGTCATCGGCCGCCGGATGCCGGACGTCTCCGCCCGCCGGGCGGCCCGCCTGCTCGGCCCGCGAGCGGTGAGCGCGGGATCGTACGCCGATTTCCGGCAGGCGCTGCCGGCCACTGCCGGCTGGCTGCTGGAGGACATCGACGAGGCGGCGGACTTGTGGCGGGCGGAGGCCCGGTGGTGGGACGCGGTCGAGCGGGACGGCCGTGAACTGCTGCGCCGGGCCCGCTTCGGTACCCAGCCGGTCGTGGGCGTCGTAGCACTGCTGTCGGTCGACGCATGGCGGACCCGCGGCGCGCTGGAACTGGCCACCCGGGGCGGCGGCCCGGGCGACTGGCCCGCGGAGGTGCTCGATGCGCCGGACTGAGCGGGCGGTTCCGGTCAGGATGCGCAGGGTGGCCGTCGTGGCCCCCGAGAAGGCGCTACGAGAGAGCCTGGTGCGGATCGCCGAGACAGGATGCGTCGAGATCGACCTTGCCGGGGAAGGCGGGCCGGAGGTCCGGGGGCCCGCGGCGACGCGCCTGCGGCGACTGCGCACCGAGCCGGCACAACCGGTTCTCAGCGAGGCTCCCCCCGATCTGGACGCTCTGGAACGCGGGGGCCGGACGGACCTGTTGGCGGGCGAGGCACAGATGGAGGAACGACTCGCCGACGCGGTCCGGCACGGCGAGGCCGCCGCACTGGCCGGCTGGTGCCCCAAGGCGGAGGTGGGCGCGACGGCGGCGCGCATCGCCGGTGCCGGGGGCGCGCTGGTGGTGCTGAGGGCCCCGCGTGGCGTCGATCCGCCGACCTTGCTGACCGGAGCGGACACCGGAGCCCCGGCGCACCCGGCGAGAACCATGCGCCGCTCCCTCACACCTCTGGTCAGCACGTACGGCACCGTGCCCTACGCCGACCTCGACCCCACCCTGCCGGCCGGGATCGTCTACGCGGTGATGTTCGGCGTGATGTTCGGCGATGTCGGGCACGGGCTGCTGCTCGTCGCCGCCGCGCTGCTGCTGCGTGTCGGCCGACCGCGCCGACTGGCGGCGCTGCGCCCGCTGTGGCCCTTCGTCGCCGGGGCTGGGCTGGCCGCCACCCTGGCGGGGGTGGCATACGGCGAGTTCTTCGGCCCGACCGGAGTGCTGCCCGTGATGTGGCTGGCACCGCTCGAGGAGCCCATGCAGCTGCTGGCCGCCGCCATCGTACTCGGTGCCGTGCTCCTGGCCGTCGCCTACGCCGCAGGAATCGTGAACCGGTGGCGGGAGGGCGGACCGGCCTCGGCCCTCTTCGCGACGACCGGTATCGCCGGGGCCACGCTCTATCTCGGTCTCGCCGCGGTCGCCGGATGCGTGTGGCTCGGCCGGTCGGCGTTCGCCGCCATGGGAGCCGTGATCGCCGTCGTCGGCCTGGCCCTGGCCGGGGCGGGGCTGTACGCGACCACGGCGGGTGGTCCGGGCGGAGCCGTGCAGACCGGCATCCAGCTCCTGGACGCGATGGTGCGGATCGGCTCCAACGTCGTGTCCTTCGCACGGCTCGCGGCCTTCGGGCTGACCCATGCGGCACTCGGCGCGATCATCTGGGACGGCGCGCAGGCTCTGTCGGGCCGGGGCTTGGCCGGTGTCGCCGCCGCCCTGCTGGTCTTTCTCGCGGGCAACGTCCTGGCTTTCTTGCTCGAGGCACTGGTGGCCGGTGTCCAGGCACTGCGCCTGGAGTACTACGAACTCTTCTCCCGGCTTTTCGAGGGAGAGGGACGTCCCTTCAGACCCTGGCATCTGCCCGTCGAGCACACCCCGGGTCCGGCCGTGGACGCCAGGCCGCCCGCAGCGGGGGAGACCCCATCGGGTGAGGCCGCCCGGCTCGGCCCGGCGAGGGAGGAGTACTCGTGAGCACCTGGTTCTTGGCCCTGCCCGTCATCGCGGCGGGATTCGTCGCCGCACGCCTTGTACTGCGGCGCTCGGGCCGGACGGCTCTGTGGTGGATGATCGCCGCCGACGCCGTCCTCCTGATGGCTGCCACCGTGGTGCTGACCCTGGCGGTCGGCGGCGGACCCGCCCAGGCCGCGTCCACGGCCGCACAGGGCTCGGGCTCCGGCTCCGCCGCTCTGATCGGTGCCGCCATCGCGGTGGCCGCGTCCACCATCGGCGCGGGCATCGCCGTCGCTTATACAGGTGCGGCAGCCCTCGCGGCACTCAGCGAACGGTCCGAACTGTTCGGCCGGGCCATGGTCATCGTCGGCCTGGCCGAGGGCATCGCCATCTACGGGTTGGTCGTCGCGGTCATCCTCATCGGGAAGGCCTGACCATGGGACGCGTCGCCGCCCTCGGGGAGCGGGCCCGCGTGGCCGGTCTCGCCCTGGCCGGAGCGGTCGTCCTCGTCGCCGACGGCCCCGCGGCCGTACGTCGCGGCTGGCGGAGTTTGCCGGACGGCATCGACCTGGTGATTCTCACCCCTGCCGCGGCCGAGGCACTGGAGCAGGACCCCGGATTGCCTGCGGGCCGCCGCCGGCTGACCATCGTGATGCCGCCATGACGTCCCGGACTCCCGCCCAGACGACGGACGCGCTCGACCCGGTCCGGTCAGGGTTGCTGCGAGCCGCTCACGCCGATGCGGACGCGCTCCTGGCCCGAACCGAGCGGGAGGCCGCTGCCCGGCTCGATCAGGCCCGGGCCGAGGCGCGGGCGATCCTCGACGAGGCCCGGCGGCAGGGCGAGGCCGATGGCGCGGACGCCGCCCGTGACCTCCTCGTCAGGACCCGGCGGGAGGCCAGGTCCCGCACACTCTCCGCTCGGCGGAAGCCGTACGAGGATCTGCGCCGCGAGGCTGCCGAACGGGTCCGGGAACTGCGCCGGGCCGATGGCTACGCGGCTCTTCGGGAACGGCTGGAGCAGAGGGCCCGAGTGCTCCTCGGTACCGGCGCAGAGGTGACCGAGCACGCCGACGGGGGAGTGGTGGCCCAGGTACCGGGAAGGCGGGTCGACCTGTCGCTGACCGTGTTGGCCGAGCGTGCCCTGGACAACATGGGAGCGGAGGTGCGCAGCCTGTGGGAGCCGTGACGGCGTCCACCGGGCCGGACCGGCCGTCTGCCGCCCGGCAGCCGGTCTCCCGGATCCTGCGCGTCACCGGACCGCTGGTCGAGATGGAGTACGCGGGCGGCACAGCGATGTACGACGTGGTCTCGATCGGCCCTGCCCGACTGCTTGGCGAGGTCGTGGCCATCAGTGGTGACGTGGTCACCGTCCAGGCGTACGAGTACACCGGCGGGCTCGCCCCGGGACAGACGGCGCTTCCCCACGGCCGGCCGCTCTCGGTGCGGCTAGGTCCGCAGCTGCTCGGTGGGATCTTCGACGGGCTGCTGCGCCCGCTCTCCGGTGCCGGCGACTGGCTGCTGCCGGACACGAGACGGGCCCTGGCCGACGAACGCACCCGGTCCTTCTCCCCTCTGGCTGCGGAGGGCGAGGAACTGGCAGAGGGGCAGGCACTCGGGGAGGTCCGCGACGCGGGGCCGGTAGGGGTGAAGGTCCTCGTGCCACCCGGTTGCGGGGGCATGGTGACGGAGATCGCCGGTCCCGGGAACCACGCGCAGGACACCGTGGTGGCTGTGGTGGGCGGCACCGAAGTGGGGCTGGACGCCCTGTGGCCGGTACGCAGGCCCCGCCCCGTGCGGGAGCGCGTCGACACCCACGAGGCACTCAACACCGGCCAGCGGGTGATCGACCTGCTCTTCCCCGTGGCCCGGGGCAGCACGGTCGCGGTGCCCGGTGGCTTCGGCACCGGCAAGACGGTGCTGCTGCAGCAGATCGCCAAGTGGTGCGACGCGGACGTCATCGTCTACGTCGGCTGCGGCGAGCGCGGCAATGAGATGGCCGACGTCATCACCGAGTTGTCGGAGCTTCAGGACCCGCGGACGGGCGGACGCCTCGCGGACCGCACGGTGACGATCGCGAACACCTCCAACATGCCGATGATGGCCCGTGAGGCCGGCGTCCACACGGGGGTGACGGTCGCCGAGTATTTCCGTGACATGGGGTTGGACGTGGTGGTCATCGCCGACTCGACCTCCCGATGGGCCGAGGCGCTGCGCGAGTTCGCCTCCCGTACCGGCGCGCTGCCTGCCGAGGAGGGCTACCCGGCCGGACTGGCCTCGGCCATCGCGGCCTTCTACGAGCGGGCCGCCGCCGTGACCACGCTCGGCGGTGACCGGGGCTCGGTGACCGTGATCGGCGCGGTGTCCCCGCCCGGCGGGGACATGACCGAACCGGTGACGGCCCACACCGAACGCTTCGTCCGCTGCCTGTGGGCCCTGGACCGCGACCTCGCCTACGCCCGCCACTACCCGGCGGTCTCCTGGACGGGGTCCTTCTCCCGCGATATCCCGGTGCTGGCCGCCGGACACCGGACGGCCGGAGATCCGGCGTGGTCCCGGCGCCGCGACCGGGTGGGAGCCGCACTGGCGGAGGCCGACCGGCTGGCCGACCTTGTGGACCTGATTGGGATCGCCGCCCTCCCGGCGCGGGAGCGGGTCAGCGTGCTCGCGGGCAGGCTGGTGCGGGAGGGCGTGCTCCAGCAGAGCGCGCTGTCGGAGCGGGACGCGTACTGCGGGCCGGAGAAGACGGCCGCACTGGCCGACGCCGTCCTGGCGGTCGTCGACCGTTGCCGGGAGCTAGTGGACTCCGGTGTTCCGGTGACGTCGGTCGAGGAGATCGACTTCGGCCCGCTGCTGCGCGCCCGGGAGGACACCGGCCCGCACGACACTACCGGGGTGGCGGCGCGGCGGGACGCCATGCTCTCCAGACTGGGAGAAGTGCGGCCATGAGCCTGTCCGGTGGGGTCGAGTACACGGCGGTGCGCGAACTACGGGGGCCACTCGCGATCGTGGAAGGCGTCTCGGGGGTCGGCTGGGACGAGTACGCGCATATCACCCTCGCCTCGGGCGAACGGCGCCACGGCGTGGTGCTGGACGCTGACCGTGGCCTGGCGGTCGTCCAGGTGCTGGAGGGCACCGCGGGCATGGAACCACGGGGCGTCCGCGCGGTCTTCTCGGGCAGCCCGCTGCGCGTCCCGGTCGGTACGGACTGGCTCGGCCGCGTCTGCAACGGCCGCGGCGACCCCGTCGACGACGGGCCGCCCATATTCGGCTCCCACCAGGCCGAGGTGGGCGGCGTCCCCGTCAACCCGGTGCGGCGTGAGCCGCCGTCCGAACCGGTGCTCACCGGTGTCGGGGCCATCGACGCCCTGACCACGTTGGTACGGGGGCAGAAACTGCCGGTGTTCTCGGTGGCCGGGCTGCCGCATCTGGAACTGGCCGCTCAGATCGCCGCGCAGGCCACCGTCGGCGGAGAGGCGTTCAGCGTCGTCTTCGCGGGGATGGGGCTGACCCACGCCGACGCCTCCTTCGTACGCGACGTCCTGGAGGAACGGTCCGCGGCCGGGGAACTGGTCCTGCTGCTGAACACCGCCGCCGACCCTGTGATCGAACGGATCCTCACCCCTCGCATCGCGCTCACCGTCGCCGAGCACCTCGCCTTCACCGAGGGACGGCACGTCCTGGTCGTGATGACCGACATGACGACGTACGCCGAGGCGCTGCGCGAGGTTTCCGCCGCCCGCGGGGAGATCCCCGCCCGCCGCGCCTACCCCGGCTACCTCTACAGCGACCTGGCCTCCCTGTACGAACGCTGCGGACGCATCCGCGGGCGGCCAGGCTCGGTCACCGTGCTGCCGGTGCTCACCATGCCCGCGGGTGACATCACCCACCCCGTCCCCGACCTGACCGGCTACATCACCGAGGGACAGATTGTGCTCTCGCCGGAGACCCACGCGCGGGGCGTGTACCCGCCGCTGGACGCCCTGTCCTCCCTCTCCCGGCTGATGCGCAAGGGCGCCGGCCCCGGCCGTACCCGCGACGACCACCTCGACGTCGCGGCCCAGCTGCTGGCCGCGCTGGCGCGGGCCCGGCAGGTCCGTGATCTCACGGACCTGGTCGGCCAGGCGGCGCTGAGCCCCATCGACCGCCGCTACCTCGACTTCGACGAAGCGTTTCTGCGGGACTTCGCCGACCAGCGCAGCGACGAGCCACGGAGCCTCGACGCCTCGCTGGAGCGCGGTTGGCGGGCCCTGCTCACACTGCCCCGCGGCCAGCTCTCCATGCTCCCCACCGCGCTCCTCGACGCCCACGGGGCGAAGGACCTCGGCGATTTCGACGAGGACGTGTCCCGATGACCGGGATCCGCCGTACGCCGCCCGGTCGTGCGGGACGACTACGACTGCGGCACAGCCTCGATGTTGCCGAGCGCGGAGCCGACCTGCTGGAGCAGAAGCTCCGCGTCCTGCGCTCCGAGCACCAGCGGCTGCTGAGCATGGAGGAGCAGGCCGCCCAGGAGTGGCACGCACTGCTCTCCGAGGCCGAAATCTGGCTGCTGAGGGGGCTGCTTCTGGGCGGGGAACAGGCACTGGACTCGGCCGCCGAGGGCATCGGGCACTCCGAGGTCACGGTCCACTGGACCACCTATATGGGCGTACGACACCCGGGTACGGTCTCCCTGTCTGTACCCACCCGTCCGCCCACCGCCGCCACTCCCGCCAACACGGCCCTCGTGCACGCCGAGGAGGTCTACGGCCGTGCCGTGCGGGCCGCCGCCGAGTACGCGGCCGCTCATGTCGCCGCCGAGGCGGTGGGCGCGGAGGTCATCAGTAGCAGGCACCGGGTCCGCGCCCTGCGGCGCCACTGGATTCCCCGACTGAGGGAGGCTATCGACCGGGCCGACCTCGCCCTGGAGCAGGCCGAGCACGAGGACGGCGTCCGGCGACGCTGGGCAGCGGGGACTGCCGAGCGATGACCGTTCACCGGAACGCTGTGTGGACCTCCTGCTCGGTCGCGGTGTGCGGGACGAGCAGAATCTCGTCACCGTGCCGGAACCGGGCCGCCGGATCCGGCACGGGCAGCTGTCCGCCGCGGACGATCGTGGCGACGACCGACCCCTCGAGCAACCGGACGTAGCCCGGAGCCCGGCCCGCCGTCCGGGACTGCGGTGTGACGGCCGTTTCGATGACGTTGACACCGGCCTTGCTCAGCCGCGGCAGGGCGACCGTGTCAGAGGCCCCGGTGGCCTCCTCGATGAAGGAGATCAACGGGGTAGCGGACGGGCGGCGACGTCGACGCCCGAGCGCCCGTCGAGCAGCCAGGCGTTGCCGACGTCATCGAACGCCGAGAACTGCCGTTGTTCACCGTCGGCTCGTGCGCCTCGACCACTCGGCAGTGCGCGGGCACGGTACCCCCGGGCCGTTCGGCGCTTCACACCGGGACCACGATGACGGGGCAGTGGGCATGGTGCAGCACTCCCTGGCTCACCGAGCCCAGCAGCATGCCCGTGAACCCTCCGTGCCCGCGGGCTCCCACGACCAGGCCCAAGGCGTGTTCCGAGGCTTCCGTCAGGACTTGCACAGGGTGACCACGCACGACTTCGTGGTGCAGCTCGACTCCCGGGTGCGTCGCGGTGCGGCCCGCGACCGTCTCGGACAGCACACGGCGGCACTCCCGCACCGCGGCGTCCTCGTCCAGGACACCGAGGAGCGGCGGATGCCACACGTACAGGGCCCTGAGGGCCGCTCCCCGCAGGGCCGCCTCCTCGAACGCCACATCCACAGCCGCGACCGCGTGCGGACTGTCGTCGACGCCGACCACGAAGTACGCGGGTTCCTGGGTGGTGTGCTCCGGCTCCGGGACGACGACGACCGGGCAGGACGCGTGAGCGGTGAGCGGGAGTGAGACGGAGGCCGAGGTGAACAGTTCGTGCCGGGTGCTCAGATGCCAGGAGCCCACCACGACCAGGGAAGCGTTCCGCGCCTCCTCACGCAGAACCCACGCCGGCTCGCCCTCCGCCAGCAGGGTCGACACCTCCACCGTCGGCCGCCGGGACTCGACGAAGGCGACCGCCCCCTCGAGCACCTCGGCACCCGCTTCGTGCAGCGTCCGGTTCCACTCCTCCCAGGACGGCCGTGCCTTGCCCGACCGGTATCCCCTCGTCGGTACGCCCTGGGCGTGGACGAGCCGCACCGGCAGGCCGCGGCGATCCGCCTCGTCGGTGGCCCAGGCGAGTGCCAGCCGCTTCGCGGGGGCGGGGTCGACGCCCACCACGATCGGCCGACGCGCATCTGCACCAGTCATGGCACCTCCAGAAGGTCTCCGCCCCGTTCGTTCTCTGTCCTTCCAGCCTCACCTCCGCCGCCGGGTGACGCCACGCCACGGCTTGTCGGGCACATGGCTGGACACTCGTTCGTCCGTGGCCTCAGGCCAGACCGATGGCCGACCGACAGCCCTTGTCGGCCTCCCGGTCCCTTACGGCGAATGCGGCCCGGCCGGAGCAGGCCCCGAACGCGGTGAGGTGGTCGGACAGCGCCGTGCCTCCGGTCCCGATGACGCAGTGGTGGCCCCTTCGAGGACGGCAAGGCGCACCGTACGACGCGTCATCGGAAGACATCGGCCGGATCCTCCGGTCGTCAGCGTCACGGCCTCGCGGCCACTGCTCGGGGTGGGTGGCTGGTCACAGGCGTCCGGCAGGTGCTCGACGTGCTGGTCCTCCTGCCCCGGGTACGCGAAGTGCCCGTACGGCCGCCAGTCCGTCGACAACCGGACCTCGCCGCCGTTGCCGGCCCCGCTGGGCGACCTCGGTCGTGACTGCGTGGGCGCGGAGGCCTCCTCGAGTCTCCGGGGCATCGTCTGCCCGGCAGGTCGCCCCTACCGGACCCGGGGCACATCAGAACCCGGACAAACCCGGAGCGGTCCACCCGGCCATCCTGGCACCGACTCCCCGCTGTAGCCGGTGTGGAGGCTAGCCCTCCAGTTCCAGGGGAAGCCTGGGCCACCGTGCGGGGACCATCGAGGACGGCGACTGGACGCGCACGATGCGGGTCCGGCCCGAGCTGTTCGCGGCCAGAGCAGAACGCAGCCGCTCTGTCGGTGACTGTGACGGCGAGTCAGGCCCGGTATCTGCTCGACGAAGGTCCGGCGCTCGCACTCGGCGTTCCGACAGGTGAACCGACGGACCCGCAGCCGGAGGACGACGCTTCGTCCGGCGCTGGGCACGTCAGCGGGGAACCGCAAGTAGGAGCCATCCATACGGCGGTAGCGGTCGTGGTCGTAACCGCGGTCCGCATACAGACGGCGCGGCCGGAACCGGGGGCGCCCGCGGTGGCCGCGGGGATCGCCCGGAGCAGCGGCATCAGCTGGGTGACGTCGTTGCGGTTGCCGCCGGTGAGCGAGACCGCCAATGGAGTGCCGCGCGCGTCGGTGATCAGGTGGTGCTTGGAGCCCGGCCGGGCGCGGTCGACCGGACTCGGCCCGGTTTTGGGCCGCCCCGCAGGGCGCGGACGTGGGTGGAGGTGCCCCCGGTGAAGCCAGGGGGAGTGTCGATGGCGGCGCGGGAGAAGTCCAGCTGGTCCGCGCCGCGCAGCTTCGCCGGCAGGATCTCCTGCAGCTGGTGCCAGACGCCGGCCTGGTTCCAGTCCCGCAGCCGGCGCCAGCAGGTCATGCCCGAGCCGAAGCCCAGCTCCTGCGGCAGCCACTCCCACTGGATGTTGGTGGACAGCACGAAGCAGGATGCCCTGCAGGGCCTTGCGGTCGTCCAGTCGCTTGCGGCCCGGGTGGTCGGGGCGGCGCCCGGCCACTGGCAGCAGCGGCTCGATCAGGGCCCACAGGTCGTCGTCGATCTCCCAGGGCTTGGGGCGGGACATCACCCACCTCCCGCTCGCTACGAATCCGCACCAACGCATCCAGACTGACGCAAACACCCTATTTTGTTAGGAACTCTTAGACGGCGGGAGTGAGATCGGGTAGGGATGTGGTGTCGGAGGTGTCCATGTGCAGTGCTGACTGCCCGTCCGACGCGAACTCATCGCCACCACTCGAATCCCGCCCCGCCCCTGCCGGTTCCGGGCTCCGACCGGCCTCGCCGCCGCTCCGCCCGGTGTGCCGGGGAGCGGGCCGCACAGACGTATCACTCGCTCGATCGGGCTAACCCCGGGCCCGGTAAGGATCACCGGGGCCGCCCGCGCTCATACGCTCCACGAGTGACTCGTACGAACGCCTTGAACACCGGCCGCGACGACTTCCTCAGCTGGGCGACGGGGGAGAGAGGCGTCGCACTGCCGGTGCGCCTCACGGACGCTGTGCTGACGATGCTCGCGCTGCGCGGAGCGGACCGCAGGGCGGGCGTGCCGGAGCCGACCCCCGGCCTGCTGCGGCAGGTGTTGCACGAGGACCTGCCGCAGCTGCTGTGCGTCGGCGACGACGAACTGGACGCCCTGCCCGGCGTCCTCGGTACCCTCGCCGACCGGGTCCGGGCAGCGGGCCGGCTCAACGCCAAGCGTCACGCGCGCCTGCTCGCCGCCGTCGAGGACGCCGTGCCCGGCTTCCGCCGCGCCATGGCGGACCCGGCGAATCTGACCTGGCACCGCTGGTACGCGTCGCTGCTGACCGCCGACGGTGTCGACCCGGACGACCCCGCCACCGTGGGGGCCTGGCTCGACGCCCACGAGAACACACCGCACGCCGACCGGCCGGCCCTGCCCGAGCCGCTGCACCGTTCCGACCTCGCGGAACGGACGTTCGCCGTGCGGATCCGTCTCGGCGAGGCGCTGCTCGCCGCGTTCGCCCGCGACACCCGCGAGGCATCACCGGCGGGCCCGCTGCTGCCCACACCGCCGCTGGACGACCGACGCCCCGACGACGCGCTCGGCGGTGAACTGGAGCGCATCGCCGATGCGTTGACCGACCGGTGGACCGCGGCGGGGCTCACGGAGGCATTCGCCGCCCGGCACGCCGCACTCGCCCCCGCCCCGGAGACGATGCCGCACGTCGCGCTCGCCGACCGCATGCTCGACGAACACCTCGACTACTACGGCGACTCGTCCGTCCCGCTGCCGCCCCCGCCGGCGGTCCCTTCGCCCGACGAGATCCGGGACCTGCTGCACGCCGCCCCGCTACCCGCGGCGCTCGCGGCCGGGACCTTCGACGACGAGCTGCGCGATGTCGCGGAACGCTGCGACCTGCCCGGCCCCGCCACCGCCGTGTGGGCCGACGGCACCCCGCAGGAGCTGCTCGAGCTGGCCGCCGACGTCCTGGCCGCCCAGGCCGAACGGCTGCCGCTGGTCACCGGCCCGCAGGAAGCGTACTCGTTCGACGCAGCGCACCTCCTCTACTCGCTGTACGAACGCGGAAGCACCCCAGACTCGGTCGCCCGCAAGATCGCCGACGCGAAGTCCGACGGCCTGCCGCCCGAACTGGAGGACGCTCCGACACCCGTGTCGCGCAACGCCCCCGACGCCTACGAGCTCCCGTCGCCCGAGGAGCTGTCCCAACTCCTCGGGATGCCCGCCGTCACGGACGCCGACCGCGCCGAACTCGACGCCCCCGCACACGGCCTGGCGTCGCTCGTGGACCAACTGGCCTCCACCGGCTGCGTCTTCCGTACCGGCGACACCTACGGGCTCACCCCGCTCGGCGCCGCCGTCATGCGCCACGTGCTCACCGCCGGCCATGTGGCCGCCCCCGACCAGGAAACCGTGGCGGAGTGGAACGCGGCCGAGACCGTGGCCGCCACCCGCCACTGGCCCACCCGGCTCGCCGCCGCCACGCTTGCCGCGTGGGCCGCGCACCGCGGTGGCACGGACGCGGCATGGGGCGAACTGCTCGGCGCCGTCTCCGCGGCCAAGGCCGACGGGGCCGATGCCGCCCGCACGTCCGAGTACTTCGCCCGCCTCGATGCCGCCGCGATCCCCGACACGGTGCTGCGCGCCGCGCTCACCGACCCGGTGACCGGGGCCGCCGCCCGCGGGCTGCTGCTGGCCCGGGGAGAGTCCGTCCCCGAGGACACGGTCCCCCTCACCGCCCGCGCCACGGTGCTCGTCGAGGAGCTGGACCAGCGCTGGATCGACGACATGCTCGGCCATATGAAGCGCCGGTACGACGCGGACGAGACGGGCATCCCGGCCGCGGCCGACATCCCGCCGACGACCCTGCTCCCCGCCTTCGACACGGCGGCCGCCGCCTGGCCCGGCGGCGCTGCAGCCCTCGCCGACGCCCTGGCCGAGGCGGACCCGGGCACGTCGCTGCGCATCCTGGACACCCTGCACGCCCACCACCCGGACCGCACGGTGGCAGACGCGGCGGCCCACGCGAAGAAGACGGCGCAGCGGACATCGTCCGGGCGCCGCCGCTGACATGCCCCGGCCCCGGCCGACAGCCTGCAGGCGCGCCCACCCTGCTGCGTACCAACGCCTGGGCCCGGCAGGGCTTTGCCAGGGGTGACGGTCGGGGAGTTCGGCGGGGAGATGTTCGCGCCGCTGATACGGCAGGGGCAGCGGGGCGTCACGGTGGACACGAGGGCCTGCCGAGTGGCGGTGCAGATGTAACAATCCGCACCGAACCCAGCAGGCCCTCACCTGTTCAAGCACCCGGCCGTGCGTCGGCATCACCCGGCACAGCACGTCCGGCCCGGTACTGCCCCCACGGCGCCGGTCAGACGGCTGGTCCCTCGCTGTCGAGCTGGACGCCGGCGCGACCGTTCTCGACGACGTATGTCGCTCGGGTGGAGACCGGTGCACCGGGCCTGGTGACATAGGGGACGACCCGGAAGTCGGTCGTCCACAGGCCCGGCCTCACCGTGGCCCGGATGTAGCCTCGGCGGTAGTTGGCGAACTTGATGTGCGGGTTCGCGAGGAGCGAGTTGCGGCTGTAGGCGTCCTGGTCGGCGCCGTCGCCCTCGGTGGAGACCGCGGTGCAGACGAACTCGCCGGCCATGACCGGTGCCTTCGGGTCGCGGTAGTCGGCCTTCACGTCGCTGGCGTGGTGACGGTGGCGGTCGCCGGTGAGGACGACGAGGTTGTCGACACCACGGTCGCGTGCGCCCTCGAGGACGCGTCGGCGGTTGGCGTCGTACCCGTCCCAGGGGTCCATGAAGACGCTGACGTCCGGGCCGGTGTCCATGTCGGTCTCGGCCATCAGCGCCTGGTTGGCGAGAATCTGCCACCGCGCCCGGGACCGTTCGAACCCGTTCAGCAGCCAGGCCGGCACTGTCACATTGGCGAATGGCGTGGGAGGAACTTTGAGTTGATCATGGTGGAGGGGGACCGTCTGTGGGGAGCGGGTCGCCGTCGGACCGGGGGCACCGGTACCCGGTGGAGACCATCGAGCACTGCGTGTAGCGGTACTTCCGCTTCCCGCTCGGCTTCCGCGAGGTCGAGGAGCTGATGCTTCAGCGCGGAGTCCTCGTCTCCCACGAGACCATCCGCCGCCGGCGCGCGCAGTCCGGGCGTGCCTGCGCCGCCGACGGCCCTGGCCCGAGGACACGTGGCACCTGGACGAGCTCTTCATCAAGATCAACGGCGAGCCGAAGTACCTGGGCGGGCCGTCGACGCCGACGGCACCGTGCTCGACATCCTGGTCCAGGGCCGAAGGGACAAGGCCGCGGCCCGGCGCTTCTTCCGCCGCCTGCTGAAGACGACCCGCTCGGTGCCGCAGGTGATCGTCACCGACAAGCTCCGCTCCTACGGCGCGGCCCACCGCGAGGTGATGCCCTCCGTCGAGCACCGCTCGCACCAGGGCCTGAACAACCGGGCGGAGAACAGCCACCAGCCGACGAGGCGGCGGTCGCGGGCGCCGAGGAGCTGCCGCTCGACGGCGCCGAGGTCCGGCCGGTCGAGGAGGGCGCGCAGGCAGCAGGGCCCGATTCCTGATCCGCGACCGGCACTCGAAGTTCACGCAGGCCTTCGACGCCGTGCTCGCCGACGCCGGGCTGGAGGTCGTCACCAGCGGTGGCCGGATGCCCCGAATGAACTCCATCATGGAGCGCTGGATACAGATCTGCCGCAGGGAGTTGCTGGACCGCACCTTGATCTGGAGCCAAAGCCACCTCCTGCACGCGCTCCGCGAGTTCGAATCGTTCTGCAACGGGCATTGGCCGCACCGGGCCCTTGGCCAAGCCGCCCCACTCCGCCCGCTACCTGAACCGACCACCGAACCAGGACAGACCGCGCACCTGGAGGTCCACCGACAAGACCGGCTCGACGGAACCCTGCATGAGTACCAACATGCCGCCTGAACAGGTTGGATGATTAATCGGCACCCGCAGACTTGGTAGCACCGCCGGTCAGGGATCAGGGCCCACAGGACGCTGACGCGTCGGCGGGCGACGGCCGCGACAGCAGGCGCGCCTGCGGGCGTACCCGTGCTGTCGGTCCGGGGCCGGTGGGCGGCCGCGGTGGTGGTCGCCGGCTGCGCGGCGGCCGGTGCCGCGCAGCGGACCGCGCACGACTGGGCCGCCGTGCGGGGGCCGAGAGCCGGGTTCTGGGATCTGGTGCCGACGCTGTGCTTCGGCGCGGGCTCGGGCCTGGTGGTGGGACTGCCGGTGTACGCCGCGGCGGTCAGGGCTCGGCGGCGGGCCCGGACGCCGGGGCCCGCCGTACGAGGCGGTCCTGACCGCTTCTACCCGCATCTCCCGCACCACGGCACGCAAGCCGGGTCCGTATCGGCTCCGTTGGCCCGGGACAGGGCCAGCGCTGCCAGAGCCTCGGGAGCACCCGACTGGCCCCGGATGCCGGGGAAGGCGTTGATGTCCACGATCAGTGGGGCGCCGTGGCCGCGGTCGATGATGTCCACGCCGTAGACGTCGAGGGAGAACACCTCTCCGACGCGGTGCACCAGGGCCGGCCATCCGGGCGGCAGGTCGTCGAGGCGGAGCGCTCGTGTGGGGCCGCGTCCCTCGGGGGAGAGTTCGGAGCGGCGCAGGCCGGCGAAGAGCCGGTCGCCGATCGCCCAGAGCTTGTAGTCCCAGCCGTCGTTGGGGGCGAAATCCTGGACCACGACCGGCTCGTCCGGATGGGCGGCGGCCAAGTCCCGCAGGTGCGACGGGCTGTCGACGCGGGCCACCACATCGTGCCGCCGGCTGTGGCGGCTCTTGACCACCGCGGGTCCGGACAGCGCCGGCCCGGACGCCAGCCGGGCGAGGGTGGTGAAGGTGCGCGTGGCCGCGAAGGGGAGGTCAGCACTCAGGGCCAGTGCGGCCATGGACGTACGGTCCTGGCACAGCGCGGTCGCGGTGGCCGAGTTGATCACGCAGGCGCGACGTTGCTCCAGAACCCGGGCGAGTGCGAGGGCATGTGGCGTACGTGCCTTCAACAGGTAGACGTCAGCGAGCGGTTCGGAAACGGGCAGCGGCGTACGCGGATCCAGCACATCCACGTGGTGGTCGGGCGCGAGCAGGGCCGTGGTGAGGCTCAGTAGCGGATGGCTGGGCTCAGACGTGATCAGGCCGATTCTCATGCCGTCTTGCCTGCCGTCATGGGGACCGGAACGGCGCCGAGCGGCGGCTGCGCAGCCGCGGTCGCCCCGTCAGTGCCGGCCGCCAGGGCGAGGACGGCTCTTGCCAGGCGTACCGGCGCGTCGGGGACCTGACGGAAGCTGGGAAAGTCGTTCACGTCGACGACCACAGGGCCATTCGGTCCCAGGACCACGTCCACACCGTACAGATCGAGGCCGTAGACCACGCCGACCTGACCAGCAATCGCGGCGATCTCGGCCGACAGCGGAACGCGGCGCTCCCGTACAGCGTGGTCCGGGTGGAGCGGGGAACGGCGCTCGGTGGCGTACAGCTCGTCGCCGATGCTGTACACCTTGATGTCAACGCCAGAGTTGGGCACGTACGGTTGGGCAATGAGCATGCCCTCCCCCGCCAGGTCGGGGAGCATCTCGGCGAGCCGGCGCGGGGAGGACACCAGGTGCACGGCCCGGCCCGAGCTGCCGTCAGCGGGCTTGACCACGATCGGATACTCCGACTCGGGTATCTCCACGAGCAGTTCGGGCAGCGCGGCCGCGTAGGTCGCAGGCAGGGGCAGCCCGCGGCGGAGGCCGATGGCGGCGGCCAGCGCCTTGTCCCTTACGCCTCGTATCGCCCGGGCGTTGTTGATCGTCGTCAGGCCGGCCGAGTCCGCCGCTTCGAGAAGGGTGAGGCCCGGGCCGCCGGAGACCGTCTTGAGCACCCATGCGTCATGGCTGCTCGTCTGTACGGCCTCTGTCAGGCGCAACAGGGAGCCGCCGGGGCGCAACACGTCCACTTGGTGTCCCCAGGAGGCGAGTTGGCGGATCACTTCGACGGGCATACCGTCGTGGCGATACTGTTCCTCCACCAGAAAACAGAGTTTCATCGTTCTTCCCCGTCACCGCCGGGCGCTCGTCTTACCGCCTGTCGTCCGGCATTCCGTAATGTCTTGTGGCGTTACAGGATGTCATGACCGGGCGGCCAGGAAGTCGTCTGCTGTCACGGGGCCTGCGGGCCGCGCCGCGGCCGCTCGGTCAGTCGTGCCAGGGACAGGGGGCGGGCAGCGCGCCGGCTCCGAGCCCCGGCCCGCCCGCATCCGCCATCGCACCGCCCCCGGAGACGTCGAGCGTGCCAGTTCAAACGCGTGTGCAGCCACTGCCCGCCGCGAGGGCGCTGCACCACGTCCAGGACCGGACGCGACATCAACGAGCTCGTCGTGGCTGATCCTGGTGGAGCGGTGGTTCGCCGAGCTGACGCAGAAGAAGCTCAGGCGCGGTGTCCACCGCCGCGTCCAGGCCCCCGAACTGCCACATGCGCGGCCGGCTCACCGACTTCAACGGGCACCCCAGACACTTCGCCCGGACGAAGACCGCCGACTAGGCCGTGTCTCCCAACTTCGGCGGGTATGAGGGACTTCGCCAGTGCCCGTAGACTCATGGCGTGGCATTCATGAGCACCCCGCACTGCTGCTTCCTCTGATCGGAAGATGTTGAGGGCGATGCCGGACGGCGTCGCCCTCCTTGGTGTGCCTGCTGCGTGAACCACACTCCCGGCGCTGCCCGTCCCTTCCTGAGGCAGTGACTTTCTGAGCGCGCGTGCAGGCACGGTCTCTTCCCTTCACCCTTGCCAGGAGTGCCTCGTGCCCGTGTCGCTTCCCCCTGCCCTCGCGCTGTCCCTCGACCTGCTGCGCTGCCCAACGTGCCGCACGCACCGCCTGTACCCCGACCGCAGCGCACTGCGCTGCCTGGCGGGTCACGCCTTCGACATCGCCCGCCACGGCTACGCCGGCCTGTTGACGGGCACCCGTGCCACCAGCGGCGACGACGCGGCCATGGCTCAGGCCCGAGACCGCTTCCTGTCCACCGGCACATACGCGCCCATCGGCAAAGCCGTCGCCCGCCTGGCGGCCGACGCCGCACCTGAGCAGGCCACGGTTGTGGACGTCGGATGCGGCACGGGCTACTACCTGGCCGGCGTACTCGACCAACTGCCCGGCGCCCGTGGTCTGGGGCTGGACACGTCGGTGCGCGCGCTGCGCTCGGCAGCTCGTGCCCATGACCGAGCCGCCGCGGCGGCCTGGGACGTCTTCCGCCCCTTTCCACTGGCCAGCGGCGTAGCCGATGTCGTGTTGGACGTGTTCGCCCCGCGCAACCCGACGGAGTTCCACCGAGTGCTCCGCCCGGCTGGCCGGCTGGTCGTGGTCCGTCCTACCGGACAGCACCTGGCCGAGCTGCGTGATCGGATGCACGCGATGGTCACAGTCGATCCGGCCAAGGAACAACGCCTGCACCGGACGCTGGATCCCTTCTTCGAAGCCGTCCTCACCGAACAGGTCCATTACACCGTGCCTTTGACCCAGCAGGAGGCTCTCGACCTGGTGGGGATGACGCCGAGTGCACGCCACGTGAGCCGTGCAGACCTGGCCGATGACGGCCTCCTGCCCGACCGGGTCACCGTCTCCGTGCTGGCCACCGCCTACCGGCCTCGGTGACCACGAGCGGGCGCATGCGCCTGCCGGCCGACGAGCAGTGGGCGCGCCTGGCGCCCTGCCTTCCCTGCAACATGGGGAAGGCAGGGCGTCCGTTCGCCGATCACCGTCGCATCATCGAGGGGATCATCTAGTCGGTATCGCACCGGGATCCCGTGGAGAGATCTGCCGCGCGAGACGTTCGGGCCCTGGCAGACGGTGTGGAAACGGCACCGCAGATGGGCGGCTGACGGCACCTGGGACACGGTTCTGGCGCAGCTGACCGCTCAGGCGGACTCGATCGGCGGGATCGACTGGACCGTCTCGGTCGACTCGACGATCGACCGGGCCCACCAGCACGCTACGAACACGGCCCGGCCGGAGAAGGACGCCGGCGCTGCCACCTGCCGCAGCGAGAGTGAAGCTACCGCGACAGAGGGTGAGCCGGTGGGCCATGCGATAGGCCGATCTCGCGGGGGCCTGACAACCAAGATCCATCACGCCGTGGACGGCAACGGCCGCCCGCTGGCCGTCGTAAGCCGTGTGCGGTCATCAGGTGACGTCGGGGTCTGAAGTGGGCTGAGATGCCGCTGAAGGCGGACAGGAACCGCTGCGCCCCGCCGGTACTGCGGAAACCCTTCATCGCACGTTCGCGTTGCCGGGTGGGCTGGTGGCTGTTCTCAGCCCGGTTGTTCAGGCCCTTGTGCGAACGGTGCTCGACGGAGGGCATGACCTGGCGGTGAGCGGCGCCGTAGGAGCGGAGCTTGTCCGTGACGATCACCCAGGGCACCGTGCGGGTCTTCTTCAACAGGCGGCGGAGGAACCGCCGGGCTGCGGCCTTGCCCCGCCGGTTCTGCACGAGGATGTCCAGGACGTTGCCGTTGGCGTCCACAGCCCGCCACAGGTACTTCTGCTCTCCGTTGATCTTGACTAAGACCTCGTCCAGATGCCACTTGTCGCCGGGCCGGGGCCGCCGACGGCGCAACGCGCCGGCGTACTGCTGCCCGAACTCCACACACCAGCGCCGCACCGTCTCATGCGAGACAATCACGCCGCGCTCGAGCATCAGCTCCTCCGCCTCGCGGAAACTGAGCGGGAAGCGGAAATACAGCCACACCCCATGGGAGATGATCTCCACCGGGTACCGGTGCCCCTTGTACGACGGCGGCGCGGACGACACGAGCGGATCTCCCCGGCACGATTAACCACAAGATCATCCCACGCCGGTCAGTCAACGTGACAACGTCCATTGTTGAGCTCTCCCTCGAACTGGAACAGGCCAAGGCTGAACTCGCCGGAGTGTCCGGGGTGACGGTGCTGCCCAACCGGCGCTGACAGGGCCATCGTGGGAAAGGGCCACGGTGGGCGAAACCGTACGGTTCGAGGATCCGGGACCTCCGTGCGCATTCGGCGTGAGATCGTCCACGGCTCTACCGCTGCGGGCCGGGGCGGAGGGTGCGCGGGTGGTGACGATATGCTCACGCGGTGGGCCGGAATCCCCGTCGCGTCGTCGTCTGGGCTGCCGGAAGATCGGAGAAGGAGCCGGTCCGGTCGAGTGTGGGGCCAGGGGGAGGCGATGGGATGCGGCAGGCCGGTGTGCTCGATGTCGGGTGCCACAGTGCTCTACTGACGGTGGTGCGCCGGCGCCCGGGGGCAGTGCTGGAGCCGGTGTTCTCCCGCAAGGTGCGGTTGAGACTGCACGAGACCCTCGACCGCAAGGGGCGGCTGGACAAGGCCGGCATGAAGAGCGTCGAGCGGGCAGTGGCCGAGGCCGTCGCCGCCGACCCGCGTCCGCGCGGACCGGAAGTGTTCGCGTTCGCGACTTCCGTCATCCGGGACGCGCCCAACCGCGACGAGATCATCGCGCGCGTGGCACGCACCACTGGCACCCGCCTGCGCGTGCTGAGCGGTGTTGAGGAGGCGCGGCTGACCTACGTGGCCGCCCGCCAGTGGGCAGGCCCGACGGCCGGGCAGCTGCTGGTCCTGGACATCGGCGGCGGCACCGTAGAGATCGCCTCCGGCACCGGAGACCAGCCCCGCGCCGTCCACTCGCTGCCACTAGGTGCTCGCAGGATCACCCGGGACTGGCTTCCCGGCGGCACCGCGCCATCCCAACGCCGCCTGGCCGAGATCCGGCAGCACCTTCATCGGTCCTTGGAAGCCGTGCCCGGTCTGCCGCAGGCCGAACCAGATGGGCGGGTGCTGGCCTGCTCCAAGACCTTCGAACAGCTCGCCCGGCTCGCCGCCTCCCAGGGCAAGACACCGCGAGCCGGACGGCGGCTGGCGCTACCCCAACTGCGCACGTCAGTCTCCCTGCTGGCCGACGCGGGGCCGTCCCGTCGTGCCAAGCTGCCGGGCATCTCCCGGCACCGCGCCGAACAGTCCCTGGCCGGAGCCCTGATCGCACAGGCCCTCATGGAAGCCTGCGGGGCCAAGAGCGTAGAGATCTGCCCGTGGTCCACCCGGGAAGGGCTATTGCTCGAACACCTCGGCCCACCACACAACACAGCCGACCGTTCCCGCCTGGTCGGCTGAGCCGAAGGGACGTCGAAAGCGTCGACATCCGCACCATGACGGTGGCCACCGTGAACGGGCATGAGTCAAAGGGGATTCAGTTCCTCGCTCGCGAGCCCCCGACAATATGAGCGCGGCTCAGATCCACCGGTGTTGACGATGCCTCCGATGAGGGCGGCGACGGCGGAGGGCATTGTCAACTTGTTGGTGTGCGGTTGCTTGAGGGTGTGTCGGGGTGTGCTGGGCTTGGTTTCCGCCTCTGGTTCAGGCCTCGGTGGGCATGGCGGTAGTGCCGGTGATCTCGTTCCAGGTTCCGAAGCGATGGCGCATCTCGGTGCGGTAGCCGGTGGTGGTCATCCGGTGGCGGCGTGGCCGGAAGTGCGGTGAGATCTGGCTGAACGCGGACAGGAATCTCTGGATTCTGCCGACTGCGCGGAAGTCCTTCATCGCGCGTTCGCGCTGCCTCGTCGGCTGATGGGAGTTCTCCGCCCGGTGGTTCAGGGGCCTTGTGACAGCGGTGTTCGACCGAGGGCATCACTGCGCGTGGGCCGTGCCGTGGGAACGGAGCCTGTCCGTGACGATCATCCGCGGCACGGCCCCGATTCCGTTGTGGAGCCGACGGGAGTAGCGCCGGGCCGCGGCCTGGTGGCGCTGGTTCCGGACCAGGACGTCCAGCACGGTGCCGTCCTGGCCGGCCGCGCGCCGGAGGTCCTTCTGCTCGCCGTTGATAGTGCTGAAGACCTCGTCCAGGTGCCACCTGTCGCCGGGGCGGGGACGCCGGCGGCGCAGCGCGCCTGCGTGGGACTGCCCGGACTTCAGGCACCACCGACGGATCGTCTTGTAGGACACGATGACACCGCGCTCGGGCAGCGGCCCACCGGCCTCGCGGAAGCTGAGCGGGAACCGGAAGTACCGCCCCGCGCAGGGGGGAGACGATCTCCACCGGGTACCGGTGCCCCTGGTACGACAGCGGCACGGACGACACGAGCGAACCCCCTCTCCGGCACGATCAACTCCAAGATCGTCCCAGGCCGGTCAGTCAACGTGACAGTGCCCATTGATGCTCGCAACGGGGTTTGTGTGTAGGGGAGTTGTCTTGTGTTGGGTACGGTAGGCATCTGGTGAGGCAAGGTGAGGGGAGCGAGTTGGGATGAGTGAGCGTTCGACAGGTGGAATGGTGCCGATCAACTCTTCGGTGGCGCATCCTGCGCGGGTGTACAACGCTTGGCTGGGTGGCAAGGACCACTACCTCGCTGACCAGGAGGCGGCCGAACTGGCCGCTGCGGCCAACCCGCAGGTCGTTCCGGCGGTCCGGGCCAACCGGGCCTTCCTGGGGCGGGCGGTGCGGCACTTGGCCGGGAAAGCAGGGGTACGGCAGTTCCTCGACATCGGCACCGGGATTCCGGCGGCGGACAACACGCACGAGGTGGCGCAGCGGGTCGATCCCGGCGCCCGGGTGGTCTACGTCGACAACGACCCCATTGTCCTGGCTCATGCCCGCGCGCTGCTGGTCAGCACCAAGGAGGGAACGACTGACTATCTGGAGGCAGACCTGCGTGACGTGGACGGCATCCTGACGGCAGCTCGGGAGACGCTGGATTTGTCGCAACCCGTGGGCTTGATGCTCGTGGCAGTTCTGCAGTACATTCCGGACGCCGACGACCCCCATGGGATCGCCCGACGGCTCCTCGACGCGCTCGCCCCCGGCAGTCACATCGTCCTCTCCCACCCGGCTGCGGACATCGGAGCCGAAGAGGTCGCTGAGTCGATGCGCAGGTACAACGATCGGGCCGCCGAGCACGCGGGAGCCACGCCCCGTACACACGCCGAGGTCACCCAGTTCTTCGACGGTGCGGATCTCCTGGACCCCGGCGTCGTCCAACTGCCCGAGTGGCATCCCGACTCTGCGGGTGGCCTGTCTCCTGGCGCGCTGCCGATGTGGTGCGGGGTCGGCCGCAAGCTTTGACGGACGCGGACCCGTGCGCGGCGTAAGCTGCGCAGGTCCTTTCCTGACGTTGCGTCTGCCGATAACCTCATCCGTCCTGGTCGGAGCTGGTGTGCAGGGTGGACTTTCCCCGTGACGTTGGACACTCGATGCTTACGCCACGAGGGCGTGTCCTTGCTTGTGCCGCTGCCGGATCTCCAGCGGGGTCAGGTAGCCCCAGTGCGGATGCTTCCGTAGCCGCTTGCGGTTGTAGAAGGTCTCGATAAAGGCGAAGATCTCGGCGGGGGCGGTGGCTCGGTCGGGCCACCGGCGGGTGCCGATCTCCTCCTTCAGCACCGCGAAGAACGACTCGGCGACGGCATTATCGAAGCACGAGCCAGTCCGGCCCATGCTCTGCCGCAGCTTCAACCGGCCTATCTCCCGCCGGAGTTCCTCAGACGTGTCCTCACTGCCTCGATCCGAGTGCACGATGCAGCCCGGCTGGAGCCGACCGCGGCCGGCGGCCATCGCCAGCGCGTCGAGGGCCAGAGACGCCCGGTGGTGGTCGGCCATCGAGTAACCGACGATCTCGCGGGTGGCCAGATCGAGCCAGGTCGCTAGGTAGAGCCAGCCCTCCTCGGTGGCGATGAAGGTGATGTCGCCCACCAGCCGCATGCCGGGTGAGGGGGCGGTGAAGTCGCGGCCGAGCAGATCGGCTGCGGGCACGGCCCTCTTCGCCGGCCGGGTCAGGCCCTGGCGTCTGCTGGGCCCCTCCTGCCTGTGGGCGGGCAAGGAGGGAGGGTGGCGCCGGCGATGTCGCGCTCGATGGCGCGTCTGCGACTGCTCTCCTTGGAGCTCGGACCAGGCACATCATTGATGACG
The DNA here is from genome assembly GCF_042871645.1 of Streptomyces sp. NPDC005774. Classification (NCBI taxonomy): domain Bacteria; kingdom Bacillati; phylum Actinomycetota; class Actinomycetes; order Kitasatosporales; family Streptomycetaceae; genus Streptomyces; species Streptomyces sp. NPDC005774. The sequence continues at coordinate 56,624 of NZ_JBIAIV010000032.1, forward strand.
CCCTGTCACCACCGTATGTGAGACAGAGCCGTTGATTGGAAACTCCCGCTTGACAAGCATCATTGGGAATCAGTCACACGTACAAGGAGCGTTCACCCGCCCCATCCCCAAGTCGGCCGGCGCGCAGATGCGCTACCTGGTCAAGCAGCTCAACGGCACCCGCGCGGTGGCCTTCTAGTCAATCCTCCGCCGCCTGGGCCACGGGCCGGCGCGACGGGCACGCGGCGGGTCAGCCGGTCCGCCGCGTGCGGCGGCGGACCGGTGGTCGGCGTGACCCGCTACTCGTCCTCGGACAGCGTGATGGCGCCCACGGGGCAGGCGCGGGCGGCCTCCCGGACCAGCGGGTCGCCGGCGCCGTCCTCCCGGCCGGGCAGCAGGGCGCTGAAGCCGTCGTCGTCCTGGGTGAACACTCCCGGCGCGGTCAGGGCGCACTGCCCGGCGCCGATGCAGCGGTCCTTGTCGATCTCGATGTGCATGACGGCAGCCTCTTACCAGCTGACGGGGAGTTCCAGCATCCCCTGGATGGTGTTGCCGGGTTTGAAGGGGATCTCCTCCGGCGGGGCGGCGAGCCGGAGCCCGGGCAGCCGTTCGAGGAGTGTGCGCAGGGCGATCTCCAGCTCGGTGCGGGCGAGGTTCTGGCCGAGGCACTGGTGTATGCCGAAGCCGAAGGCGACGTGGTGACGGGTCGAGCGGTGGAAGTCGAGCGTGTCGGGCGCCGGATAGACGTCCTCGTCGCGGTTGATGACGGAGGTGGAGAAGACCACGCCGTCCCCGGCCCTGATCGTGGTCCCGGCGATCTCGATGTCCTCGGTGGCCAGCCGCAGCAGCCCGTCCGCGATGGACAGCATCCGCATGAGTTCCTCGATCGCGTCCGGCAGCAGCGAGGGGGCGGCGCGCAGTTCGGCCAGCCGGTCGGGGTGCAGCAAGAGCGTGTAGGTGCCGAGGGAGATCATGTTGGCCGTGGTCTCGTGGCCCGCGACCAGGAGGATCATCGCCAGCGCGGTCAGCTCCTCGCGGTCCAGCTCGCCCTCGCGCAGCCGGTGCTGGACGAGTTCGTCCAGCAGGCCCTCGCCGGGCTGCCGCTGCTTGTGGTCGATCAGTTCCTCCAGGTACGCCGCCAGCCGGTCCCGGGCGTCCTGCGTCTCCTCGGCCGTCGGTCCCCGCAGCAGCCGCCTCGACTGCTCCTCGAAGAACTCGTGGTCGGCGTAGGGCACGCCGAGCAGGGCGCAGATCACCATGGACGGAACCGGCAGCGCGAAGGCGCGCACCAGGTCGACGGGCGGCCCCTGCGCGATCACCGCGTCCAGCAGTTCGTCGACGATCTCCTGGATGCGGGGCCTCAGCTCGGTGGCGCGCTTGAGGGTGAAGCTCGGGATCATCATCCGCCGCTGGGTGCGGTGCTTGGGGTCGTCGACGCCCAGGAGTGCCGGCTTGCGGTCGCGGACCGCGGCGAAGCGGGGCGTGGTGGCGGGGAAGCCCGAGCGGGTGCGGTCCGTGGACAGCCGGGGGTCCACCAGCAGGTCGCGGGCGACGGCGTGGCCGGTCACGAGCCAGGCCGGGCGGCCGTCGTAGAGCTGGATGCGGGCCAGTGGCCGGGCGGTGCGCAGCGGGTCGTACCCGGTGGGCGGGTGATAGGGGCAGGCCCGGTCCTGGGGGAAGGAGACGGGCTCGGACAGTTCGGTCAGGTCTGTCATGGAAGACCTCGCAGACGAAGGGTGCGTCGTGCCGATCTTCTTTAGATGCCCGGGGCACCTAGGGCACGACATGAAGTTCGGCCAGATCGGGGACCTGCGGGATCTGGCTGGGAACCACCCATTCCGCATCATAATTCGGTTGCCGCCCGAACGGCGCGGGATACAGGATCCGGCCATGTCCACGACCGATGTGTTCTTGCCGCTGCCGTCCGCCGCCGACCTCTCCGCGCGGTCCCAGCAGCAGCCCGGCCGTCCCCGGAGGCCCGGTCCGCCGCGGTCGTGAGCGCCGCGCTCGTCGCGGGCCTCCTCGAGGGCTACGGCATCGCCGTGCCCGTCGGCGCCGTCGCGACCTACCTCGTCACCCTGACCGCCCGAACGTCCCTGCGGACCGGTGACCATCCCCTCATAGTTAGAGGCCGTGACTGCAGGGGAAGCTGAGAGTCATGGCGGAGAAGAGGCGGAAGTTCGACGCGGAGTTCCGTGAGGGGGCCGTGCGGATCGTGACCGAGACCGGGAAGCCGGTCGCGCAGGTCGTGCAGGACTTGGGGGTCAACGAGACGACGCCGGCGAGCGGGGTCTCGCGGGCCAGGCGCGCGGGGAGGACAGCGCCGGAGGACAAGGACGCGCTGATCGCCCGGCTGCTGGAGGGGAACAAGCAGCTGAAGAAGGACGTCAAGGAGCTGAGGACTGGCTTTGTAGGTGAGTTTCGAGAACGCCTGTCGCTCAGCGGTCAGAACGCCTGATTCCACGGGAGAGTGACGTCGCTGAGTTTCGAGAACACCTCGGTGCTTGCTTCGGGACCATGGTCGTGCTCTGCCCGACGAGGGGGCCCGGGTGCTGCCGAAGTCCAAGGTCGATCTGTACGCGGCGATCCGCCGGGCTGCCAGGACAGGCATGTCGACGCGCCCGCTCATGCGGAAGTACGGCGTCGGCTACGAGACCGTGCAGAGAGCTCTCGCATCGGCGTTGCCGGGACCGGGGAAGAAGATGAGGTCGCGGGCGACGCGCCTGGACCCCTACAAGCCGGTGATCGACACCATCCTGAAGGCGGACCTGACCGCGCCACGGAAGCAGCGGCACACGGTCAAGCGGATCTACGAGCGGCTGCTGGACGAGCACGACGCGGTCGACATCTCCTACCCGATGGTCCGCGCCTACGTCGCCGCCCGCCGTGAGGAGATCCGCCTGCAAGCGGGCAAAGGCGTGGTCGACGCGTTCGTCCCGCAGACCCACCGGCCCGGAGCCGAGGACGAGGTCGACTTCGGAGACGTCACCGTCGAGCTCGCCGGCGAGCTGGTGACCTGCTACGTGTTCGCATTCCGGCTGTCGTACCCGGGCAAGGCCGTCCACCGCATCTTCGCCTCGGCCGGGCAGGAAGCCCTCTTCGAGGGCCACGTCCACGCTCTCAACGTGCTGGACGGAGTGCTGACCGGGAAGGTCCGCTACGACAACCTTAGAGCCGCTGTCGCCCAGGTGCTGGGCCTCTTCCGCCGCAGGATCGAAGTCGAACGATGGACCGCCTTCCGTTCCCACCACGGCATCGAGGCCCTCTACTGCCAGCCCGGCATCCGCGGCGCCTACGAGAAGGGCGGCGTCGAGGGCCAGATCGGCTGGTTCCGCCGCAACCATCTCGTCCCTGTCCCCGAGGTCGAGTCACTCGCCGAGCTGAACGCGATGATCGACCGGTGGGACCAGGAGGACGATGCCCGCCGGATCCGGTCCCGCCCTCGCACGATCGGCGACTGCTTCGCCACCGAGCAGCCACTATTGGCGCCGCTGCCGGAGGAACCGTTCGAGACAGGCAGGCTGTCCACACCGCGGGTCGACCGCTACAGCCAGATCTGCGTCCGTATGAACCGCTACTCGGTCCCAGTCCGGCTGATCGGCCGCACCGTCCGCGTCATGCTCCACGCCTCCGGGCGTTGTCACGTTGGTGGGGGTGTGACCGGCTGATGGCATGTCAGGGTGTAGTGGGGCCTGGTGGCATTTTCGAGTCAGGCCGCGGTGGGCATGGCGGCGGCACCGGTGATCTGGTCCCAGATCACGAAGCGGATGGTCATCTCGGCGCGGTGGCCGGCGGCAGTCATCAGGTGGCGGCGTGGCCCGAAGTGCGGTGAGATGCCGCTGAAGGCGGACAGGAATCTTTGTGCGGCGCCGGCGGAGCGGAAGCCCTTCATCGCCCGTTCGCGCTGCCGGGTGGGCTGGACGCCGCGCAGAGTCATGCAGGCGTGCTCGGCCTCGATCACCACGCCGACCCCCTTGGGTTCCAGGTGGGTCTGCAGCCAGTCGGCGACCTGCTTGGTCAGGCGTTCTTGGACCTGCGGGCGGCAGGCGAAGTACTCGACGACACAGGCCAGCTTGGACAACCCCAGGATGCGGGCCCCGGGCAGGTAGCCGACGTGGGCGGTACCGGCGAACGACAGCAGATGGTGCTCGCACACCGACCGGACGGGTATGAGGCGCGCCAGGACGAGTTCGCCGTAGCCCTCGTCATTCGCAGAGGTGGTCAGGTCGAAGGGGCGCGGGCTGAACAGTTCGCCATACGCGCGGGCCATCCGGCCTGGCGTTCCGCGCAGGCTCTCGGAGGTGGTGGAGATGCCTAGGGCGTTGAGGAACTGGCCGGCCGCTTCTTCGGCGGCGGCCAGGTCGATACCCCCAGGCTCGTGGACGACCCGCCCTGCGGGCCGTGCCGGTGCCGTGTCTTCCTCGCCGTGCAGGTCTATTCGGGCGGTGACGTGATGCGGGTGCTCGGTCATCTCGGTTTCCTCCGATGCCGAGGGCGGCGAGCAGAACCAGGACGAGGGTGACCACGGCGAACAGACCGTGGGCGAGGACGACCGGCACCGGGAGGTGACGTTCAGCCGGGACGGTTCCGTCGGCTCCCTGAACCGTTGCGGCGGTCGGTGCTCCGGCGGTGGTGCGGTCGCGGCAGACAGGGATCCAGCGAGCCAGCATCACGAATCCCAGCAGGGCGACCGGCAGCAGCAGGCCGAAGGAGGTCCAGGCCAGGGCGCTCCTGTCGGCTACGACATAAATGATCCATACCACCAGTCCGATCGCGGCCAGGGCAAAGTGCCCGAAAACCACAGGTGCGGGCAGGCGGCTGGTGCCGGACTGCTGCTGGCGAATTCCGCCGCGTTGGATTCAGATGCCGAGCATGTAGAAGCCGCCGAGGGCGGTGATCACCCAGGTGATCAGTGCGGCGATGTCCATGGGGACTCTCAAGTGATGAGATGTCGAAGGCAGCCGGACGGCACCGGCCCGCTGTACAAGGTCGTGCAGTATCAGGTGGCAGGGCGGGCGTTTCGCGTGCTGCCGCCGGGCGTGTATCCCTCGGCCTGGGTGTTCTCGTCGGCGACGCGGACGCCGTAGCGGTAGGCGAGCTTGCCACCCAGGAATCCCGAGATGCCCAGGACCGCCACACTGAGTGCGGACAGGACGAGCCTGCCCAGTCCGATACTTCCGCCGTCGGTGTAGTCGCTGTACCGCCACAGGAAGTTGACGACGTATGCGGCGGTCACCAGCAGGTTCAGCGTCATATGGACCAAGGCGGTGCGAAAGGCCGGGGTCCGGCCGGGGATCGCGAACAGGTCGAGAAATCCGACCATCGCTGCCAGCAGGGCACCGATCACCCCGACCGCGATCAGCCACTCCGAGGACTGGGTCAGGAAACCCGGACGGTTGACGACGTGGGAAGCGATGTCGAACACCAGGCTGGTCACCCAGGCACCGATCGGCACCGTGACCAGGATCGGGTGGAACGGGTGGCCGTACGGGCCGGCGAGCGAGGCGCTGACCGGACGCTTCGCCTGAAATTGTGCCTCATCGGCCATCGCAGCCTTCTCTGATTTTACCAATAAAGCTTGGTCTTATTAAGGGAAGGCGTCAAGATACGCAGGACACAGAGTCACAAGAACACTTGTGCCCACGGAGATGAGAGTTATCGTGGTCTTGTGGCTTCCGATCAGACAGTGCAGGCCGACGCGGCTGGCAGCGCCATCGACTCCGTCAGCGTCCTGAGCGAGGACTCACGGCGGCGCATGTTCACCTTCATCCGCCGTGCGGGCCACGCCGTCACGCGCGACGAGGCCGCCGCCAGCGTCGGCATATCCCGCAAGCTCGCCGCCTTCCACCTCGACAAGCTCGTCGACGCCGGCCTGCTGCGCGCCCGGTACGAGACGCCCGGCGGGATCCGCAAGGTCGGCAGACGGCCGAAGGTGTACGAGCCCACCGACGCCCAGATCACCGTGAGCATCCCCGACCGGCGCCACGAACTCCTGGCGGACCTTCTCCTGGACGCCGTCCTGACCGAGGAGGCTGATGAAAACGCTGCGCAGGCGGCGGTGCGGACCGCCGAACAGCGCGGCCGGCAGATGGGCGAAGCCGCGCGGGAGGAAATCCGTCCAGGGCGCCTGGGCCCCGAGCGGGGGCTGACCGCCTGTGAGCGGCTGCTGGACAGGTACGGCTACGAGCCCGTCCGGGAAGGCCCGACCCAGCTCCGACTGCGCAACTGCCCGTTCCATCCGCTGGCCGCGAAGGCTCCCGACCTGGTGTGCGGCATGAACCAGGCCTTCCTCGGTGGCTACCTCACCGGCCTGCAGGTCAACGGGGTCCAGGCCGTCCTGGCCCCCGAGCCCGGCGAATGCTGCGTGCGACTGAGCCCGAACGACACCGATCGCGATGACCAGATACCCCAGGACCACTGACGCGACACCGCCTGCCTGTCCCCGCGGGCCACCGCCCAGATCGACGCTGCCCGCAGCGAAAGGGTCGGATGGGGGGCTCGCCCGCGACACCACGCGGAGCTCACCCATCACCGGTGCTCGATATCCGGTCGAGCTGGGGGAAACGTCCGTTCTGGCGTTCCAACCGGAGCATCGCCATGTTGACCAAAAGCATCCTGAACCCTCTTGTCTCTTCCACGAAACCGGTGGCGCATCGCACCACCGCGCCCATGACGACCGCCGCCGACTTCGGCCTGCTGCTCCTCAGGCTGACCTTCGGCCTGCTGATGGCCGCACACGGAGCTCAGAAAGTCTTCGGACTCTTCGGAGGCCAGGGCCTGACGGCGACCGGCAAGGGGTTCGCGGCCCTGGGCTACCACCCGGGCAAGCTCTTCGCCGTGATCGGGAGCATGTCCGAGTTGCTCGGTGGCCTCGGTCTGGCCCTCGGCCTGCTGACGCCGCTGGCGGCTGCAGCCCTGATCGGCGTCATGATCAATGCGATGGCCACGGTCACCGGCGCCCACGGCCTGTGGGAGACGGACGGCGGCGTGGAATACAACGTCTGTATCGCTGTCGTCGCGCTGGCCGTCGCTGCCATCGGTCCGGGCCGGCTGGCTGCCGACCACCCATTCCGCTGGGGCAAGGGCGGCTGGAAAGAGGCAGCTTTCGCCCTCGGCCTGGGCGGCATCGCCGCCGCGATCACGCTCAGCCTGTAGGCGCAAAGCGCCCACCTGCGGCTCCCGCTGCACGCCGTCGAGGGCCGCGCGCCAGGCTTTCCTGCGCTCGGCCATGCCGTTCCCGCTGAGTGAGCAGGCCACCGGGACACTGCGCCTGTATTGATCACGAACGTTGTTGACACTGGCCGGACTTGATCATGGCGAAGACCTCCGGTGTGGTGGAGGTGTCGAGTCTTCACCGCACGGAGGTCGGGCCTTTCCCAAGGCCGGCTCGCCACCACCGACCGCATCACCATCGAGGCACCGTCCTGACCCGGTCAGGACCCGCTTCACCCCCCACCCGGTACCGGCACGCGCTCAGGCATCTGTCCGCCGCCCAGCCCTCCCCGGGAGAACGTCCACGAACCCCACCTACGACTTCACCGGCCAGGTCGCCTTCGTCACCGGAGCCTCCTCCGGCATGGGCCTGGCCACCGCCCGCACCTTCGCCGCCGCTGTCGCCCTCACCGACATCGACGAAGCCGCCCTGACGTCCGCCGCCGAGCAGCTCACCGGTGAAGGCCACCACGTCAGCGCCATCATCTGCGACGTCACCGACGAGGATCAGGTCGCCGCCGCGGTCGACCGCACAGTGGACACTTTCGGCCGCCTCGACATGGCCTACGACTGTCAGTCTCTTCGTACCGGATCCCGCCCGCGGACGCCGCCGACGAACCCGCCGAGGTCTTCGACCGTGTCCACGCCGTCAACCTGCGGGGCATCTGGGTCGGCATGAAACACGAACTGCGTCACATGCGCACCCAAGGCAGCGGCGCCATCGTCAACTGCTCCTACCGGGGCAGCGCGCTGGTGCGCTCGGGGTGGGCGGCGGTGAGGTACCGCATGGCTGCGCCGTCGCTCGGCCCGAACAGCCGCATGAGGTGGAGCGAGTCGGCGTGCTGGCGGGCTTCGGAGAGAATCTGGTCCTGGCGGACCTACTGCAGGGGCAGTCCCGCGCGGGCGAAGGCGCTGACGCTTTCTTCGACCTCGCCGACACCATCATCACCGTCCGCAGCCTGATCCGGTGTGCCTGGGCCACCCACCGCTGGGACAGCCGGCCGCATCGCCGTCAGTGACCGCCCCTGGTCATACCTGCCGGCCGTCGAGGTCGTCGGCATAGTGCTCGATAGCGCGCCGGTAGTCCTGCACCCGACGATCGCTGCTGGTGGCCGCCAGCACCTTCAACAGCACCCCCACGGCCTCCCGACCCTCCCCGGTGTTGTACAAAACCATCGCCAAGAATGCCTGCAGGGCCGCATCCTGCGGGAACTCCTCCAGCCCCCACCTCAGGGTCTGCTCCGACAGGGCATACCGGCCCAGGACACGATAGGTGCTTCCCAGCCCGAGGAAAGCGCCGTGACGGTCTTCCTCGGGCAGGCCTGGCCCGGCCAGGGCCTGCTCGTAGAAGGGGACGGCCTCCTCCTCCAGACCGAGCACATCATGCACCCAGGCCGTCTGGTAGGCGATCTCAGCATCGTGCGGATACTGCTTTGCCAATATCAACAGCTGCTCCCGGGCCTGCACACTCTGCCCCTGCCGGCGCATCCGTATCGCCTGTGACAGCGCCGCGTCCCGCTCGTGATCACCGTTCACGGCGCCTCACGCTGACACAACACGACTCGGACAGCAATGGCCACCCAGTGTAGTTGCCCAGTGCATCGAGTCAGCGATTCATCGCCTGCCGGCAACGACTCAATCTGCGCGGCCTCTTGGTGGCGCGGGTGGAGATCTTCTCCGAGAAGGTGCGGGTGACCCCGGCCTCGGCGAGGGAGTCCAGCTGCGCGTCCAGGTACTGCCGCGCGGTCGAGGCGCGGGCGTACCCGAGGCGGGCGTGCCCGACCGGCTCGGCGCCTGCGGTTCGGGGCAGCTCGGTCCACACCGACCCCGGCTTGCGCACGGTCGGGGTCGGCACGCTGAGCGCCTTGGCGAGTTGGGGCCCGGGGCGGAAGCGGGCGGTGTGGTACTGAACGGCCACCTTGCCCTTGCCGGTGCGGCACGGGGAGCCCGCCGGGGCGGCGCAGGTGGACATCGGGCAGGTGTGCGCTTCCATGCGCCGGAAGTCGTCGCTCACGATCCCGGACTGTTCCATGAGGGTGTTTCAGGAGTCCGGCCACTTGCAACAACCCATGAAACATGATCACCGCAGGTGGGCCGCCGGGCGGCCGTCTGTTGCACAGGCGACCACCCATGAAACGGGTCGAGTCGCTCGATTCACCGTTCGGGCATGTTCCTGCTGATGGTCTCTCTGTACTTCACGGAGGAGATCACGCTGCCGGTCCGCGATGGCCGTCCGGTCGACACGGCTGCTTACCGCCGGTTCGAGACTGGTGCTGCCTCGGAGGCGGGGGCGGGGGCGTCGCGCAGGCCGAGTCGCAGGTGCTCCACGTGGAAGAGGGCTTGCTCCAGGAGTTCGGCGACGTGGTTGTCGTACAGCGAGTAGACGATGGAGCGACCGTGGCGCTCGCCGGAGACCAGTCCCAGGTTGCGCAGCAGGCGCAGCTGGTGGGAGCAGGCGGAGGCTTCCATGCCGACGGAGTCGGCGAGGTCGCCGACCGAGCAGGGGCCTTCCTGGAGTCGGGCCAGGATGTACAGGCGTGAGGGGGTGGCCAGGGCCTGGAGGGTCGCGGCGACGTCGGTTGCCCCCGCCGCGTCCAGTCGCTCGCGCGGGGTGGCGTCGTTCCTGTCGTCGGCTCCGTGACCCATGGCGTCCATCCTAACGACGACACATGAAAACCTGTTCAGATATTCCTGTACGGTGAAGGTCGTTTCCCCGCCCGCCCGTGAAGGGTTGTTTTGTCATGCCCTCTGCCCTGGACCAGCGACCCGCGCCGGCCGCCACCGGGCCGCGTCCCGCCCTGCCGCGGCGCCGCACGCGCGTCCTGGCGCTGCCGGAGGCCCGGTGGGCGCTGGCTGCGCTGGTGCTGTTCCTGCTCGCCCTGCCCGTCTACCTGCTCGACGGGCCGGCCTGGCTGTGGGGGGCACTGTTCGCCGCGACCTACGTCGCCGGCGGCTGGGAGCCGGGCTGGGAGGGCCTGAAGGCCCTGAAGGACAAGACGCTGGACGTGGACCTGCTGATGGTCGTCGCGGCGCTCGGCGCCGCCGCGATCGGCCAGGTCCTCGACGGTGCGCTGCTGATCGTCATCTTCGCCACCTCCGGCGCTCTGGAGGCGGTCGCGACCGCCCGCACCGCGGACTCCGTGCGCGGCCTGCTCGACCTCGCCCCCTCCACCGCGACGAGGCTCCTGCCCGACGGCACCGAGGAGAGCGTCGACGCCGCACAGTTGAAGGTCGGGGACACGATCCTGGTCCGGCCCGGCGAGCGGGTCGGCGCCGACGGCCAGGTCCTCGACGGGGCGAGCGACGTCGACCAGGCCACCATCACCGGGGAGCCGCTACCGGTGGCGAAGCGGGCCGGGGACGAGGTGTTCGCCGGCACGGTCAACGGCACCGGCGCCCTGCGCGTGCGTGTCGAGCGTGACCCGGCGGACTCGGTGATCGCCCGGATCGTGAAGATGGTCGAGGAGGCCTCCGGGACCAAGGCCCCCACGCAGTTGTTCATCGAGAAGATCGAGCAGCGTTATTCGATCGGCATGGTCATCGCGACCCTGGCCGTCTTCGCCGTCCCGCTCGCCTTCGGCGACGCGTTGCAGTCGGCTCTGCTGCGGGCGATGACGTTCATGATCGTCGCCTCGCCTTGTGCGGTGGTGCTCTCCACGATGCCGCCGCTGCTGTCCGCGATCGCCAACGCCGGACGTCACGGTGTGCTCGTCAAGTCCGCCGTCGTGATGGAACGCCTCGGGCAGATCGACGCCGTCGCGCTCGACAAGACCGGCACCCTGACCGAGGGCACCCCACGCGTCACCGACATCCGCCCGCTGCCCGGCAGCGCACTGACCGAGGACGAGTTGCTCGCCCTCGCCGCCTCGGCCGAGCACCCCAGTGAGCACCCGCTGGCACGTGCCGTCGTGGACGCCGCCTGCGAAGGCGGTCTGGTTCTTGCCGACGCGGGCGGCTTCACCTCCGTTCCCGGTCAGGGCGTCACCGCCGTCATCGCCGGCCACACCGTCCGGGTCGGCTCCCCCGCCTGGCTGCTGGACGATGCCGCCGACCCGGCCCATCAGGAGGTGGTGCGGGAGCTGGAGGACGCCGGGCGTACCGCGGTGGTGGTGCTGCGCGACGGGACACCGGTGGGGGTGCTGGGGATCGCCGACCGGCTGCGGCCGGACGCCGCCGCCACCGTCGCCGCCCTCACCCGGCTGACCGGCCGCACCCCGGTGCTGCTGACCGGCGACAACGAGCGCGCCGCCCGGCACCTGGCCGCCGAAGTCGGCATCACCGACGTCCGCTCCGGGCTGCTGCCGCAGGACAAGGTGGCCGCGGTGAATGAGTGGGAGGCCCAGGGGCGGCGGGTGCTGGTCGTCGGTGACGGCGTCAACGACGCACCCGCGCTGGCCGCCGCCCATTGCGGGATCGCCATGGGCAAGGCCGGCTCCGACCTCGCCCTGGAGACCGCCGACGCCGTCGTGGTCCGCGACGAGCTGGCCACCGTCCCTGCCGTCGTACAGCTCTCGCGCACCGCCCGTCGCCTGGTCATCCAGAACCTGGCCATCGCCGGGGTGTTCATCACCGTCCTGGTCGCCTGGGACCTGATCGGCACCCTCCCGCTGCCCCTCGGCGTCGCCGGACACGAGGGCTCCACCGTCATCGTCGGCCTCAACGGCCTGCGTCTGTTGCGCGAAGCCGCATGGACCGACCCTGCCAAGGACACCAAGGACACCGCGTGAGTAAACGCACCCGCCGTGCCGCCCCCGCCGCGGGGGCGGCACGGCCCACCATCACCGTCTGCCGCGGCTGCTGCTGCGGCACCCCCAAGATCCCCGGCCTCGACCACGCAGCCCAACTGCGCGACCTGCGCCAGGCCGTGGACGGCGCCGCGACCGTACGGGTCACCGACTGCCTCGGCGCGTGCGAACGCGCCAACGTCATCGTCGTCCAGCCCTCCGCCGACGGCCGCAGGAACGGCGGCGCCCCCGTCTGGCTCGGCCTGGTCAACGACCCCGACGCCACCACCGACATCACCACCTGGGTCACCGACGGCGGCCCCGGCCTCACCGACCCGCCCGGCATCCTCGACCTCTACACCTTCCAGCCCTCACGCCGCCTCCGCGCCGAACTCCACGACTGACCGACCTCCCGGGCCCTGATCGAGCGGCGTTCGCCGCGGCGATCGTGCCCGCCCGGAGGCGATCGCCGAGCTCACCGGCCTGCTCGCCCCCGGGCGACAGCAGACGCTGACGGCCTGGTGGGCGGGTTCCCCACCAGGTGCGGCGCATCGGGACGCGCGCCTGCCCGCCGAGGGAAGACAGCCCGACGGCCTGCCGGCCGCGGGTCCGGTACTGGTCGAGGGCCGGTGCGACGTGGGGGGCGGGTGGTCAGCCGGCGGGGCCGGGCCGGGGCGCGCCGCCGCGTCCCGACCCGCCGGTGGCCGTGCGGGCGCGGTGGTCAGGTGCCGGTCGCCGCGGTGTAGCGGGCAGCGACGTCTGCCCAGTCGACCAGGTCCCACAGCTTGGTGACGTAGTCGGGGCGGACGTTCCCGTACTGCATAGTAGGCGTGCTCCCAGGCGTCGAAGACGAGCAGCGGGACGCTGCCCTGGCCGACGTTGCCGTGGTGGTCGTAGACCTGTTCCACGATCAGGCGGCGGCCGAGCGGCTGAACGGGGTGCGCCCGTGACCGCCGTCCGCACGCTGCATGAGTGCGACGCCCTGTGCCGCTGCCCGGTCCACGGGACCGCCCTGCACTACGCGACGGCCGGCAACCCGCACACCGGCCACTGGAAGGCCGAAACAGTCGAGTCATGCCGGGACCACACAGGACGGACACAGCCTGTCAACTGTCAGCCAACGTGACAGTGACCGGGCGACGCGTACGCCAACGGACCAGGCTGCAGTACTGGCGGAGATCGTCGAACCGCATCGCCCCGTACGTCGCGATGCGCTCCGCCTTCGCCTGACCCCGTGGCGCCGCCTTCTTCGCGTTGTAGACCTCGGTCAAACGCGCGATCGCCTTGTCCTGGGTCGCGAACCCGGACTCCTTCACCTGTTTCCCGGCCGCAGACCGATACCGGATCTTGTACGGGTGAGGGCACTTCGACCGCCGAGACCGCGGATGCTCACACTCCTTGAAGAGCGACTCCACCCCACGAACCAGGGCAGTGGCACTCACGGTTGCTGACTCCTCCGGGACCGATGCTGACAGTTTGCCGACCGTCGGCGGTCCGGAACGCCGCTGACCTGCACTGACGCGCGCAGGGTTCGCTATGTTCCGGAACTGGATCGGCCGGACCCAGGAGGAGATCGAACAGGCCCGCCGGGACTGGATGGAGGGCACGCGGTTCGGCGAGGTGAAGGGGTACGACGGCGCTCCGCTGCCGGCTCCCGAGCTGCCGCCGATGGCGCTGAAACCACGAGGACGAATGCGGTGACCTGCAGGAATGCATGAGAGTCAGTGGCTGGCGGGTGGGAGGCTGCCGGTCACCGACTCTCGCTTTCCGGTCGCTCGCGAGACGGCGGCCGAGCGGATTGCACGCTTGAGTCGGAGTGGCGGACGATTCCACGGTGTGGCTACCTGCGGGCAGCTGTGGCAGGACTCTTGCCGACCTAATGCTGACACTGTGTCAGGAGTGGTCGAGATGCTCTTCTCGCAGCTCCGTCACCTGCGGCGGGCTTTGCAGCTTCGGTGCCGGCTGGAGGAGTGCCGACCCGGCGGGCGGTTGAGTCGTCCGCCGACGTACGAACGCAGCGCTCGTCATGTCTCGTTGTGGGAAGTCAACAAGTACCGAGAGGGCGTTAAGTCCGTTTTTGGTAGAGGTCTCGTCCGGGTGGGGTGAGGAAGCCTTGGCGGGTGAGGCGCCCGAGGCGGCTGCGGGAGACATTCATGGCCGGGTCGTCGGTGGGCATACCGAGGAATTCGTGCAGGTCCCGGACCCGGAATTCCTGGACGGGGTGCCGGTTGAAGACGTTCGGGATGGCCTGGTAGGCGCTGGCCGACTCGGGCGGTTCGGATTCGGCCCCGGTCGGTACGAGTTCCGCGATGACCTTCCGGGTCGTGGCGAGGTCCGTCAGACGGGCCTCGGTCTCGGCCAGGGCGGCCATCAGGTGTTCGATCTGGTCGCGCAGTTCGCCGGCCCGAGTGGTGGCCTCGTCGTGGCGGGCCTGGAGGTCCGCCGGCAGTTCGACGACGTTCACGCTGCCACCTGAAGGTCATCGCGCCAGGGGGTGCGGGTGTGGTGAGGCGGCGGGTCATGTTCGTGGTGGAGACCCAGTGGACACGCGAGGCGACGTTGTCGGGCCGGGGATCGTATTCGCTGGTCAAGGCCGTCCTGGCGCCACAGCGTGAAGTAGTGGAACACCGCCGACCAGGCGGGCAGGTCATGCGGGAGGCAGCGTCACTGACAACCCGTCCGGCTCTGGTAGAAGATCGCGTTCACGACCTCCCGCAGGTCGCAGGAGCCCGGATCCCCCGTCGCCGACCGTGCCACCCGCCCCTGCTTCCAGGCCATGATCATCGGCTCGATCAACAACCACTGTTCATCCGATAAGTCGCTCGGATACGGCTCGTGTCCCATACGGACCATGACAACAACCGACTCCCAGCCCTCCCGGCCACATCACGAGCACTCCCCCGAAAGGGTGAGTGCGAATCAGGGGAAGGAGGACTTGACACCCTCTCACCGCACGTCCTTCGGGCGGACGGCTCCCGCAGCAACGGCCGTATCTGAACGCGGAGCCCCCGCGGTGCGTACGTGACGATGGAAACGTCGCCCGAGGCCCAGGCCCGCCGCGCGAGGGGCCGACGAAACCGGTTACCCGGACGAAGGGGCGTGGTGCTGGGCAACTCTGCAAGGTTGTGTGGGGATGCACAGAGAGACAAGACGCATGGGGATGCAGGCGCTGCTCATCGAGGACGACGAGACGATCGCCGAGCCATTGATCGAGGGGCTGCGGAACTACGGACTGTCGGTCACCTGGGTCGCCACGGGTGCGGAGGGGCTCTCGGGGCCGTTCGGGGATGTCGTCCTGCTCGACCTGGGGCTGCCGGACATGGACGGCATCGACGTCTGTCGTGGGATCCGGCAGGTCTCGGACGTTCCCGTCATCATTCTCACCGCACGCGGCGCGGAGAGCGACAAGGTGCTCGGTCTGGAGCTGGGCGCGGACGACTATCTGGCGAAACCGTTCAGCCTTCGGGAGCTCGTCGCCCGCATCCGCGCCGTCTCTCGCCGCACCCGGCGCACCGGAACCACGCCGGGAACCATGACCGGAGGGAATGTCCAGGGGGCGTACGGACAGCGGGAAATGGTGTACGGGCAGCGGGAAATGGAGCCGCCGGCCGTCCCCGCCCACGGGTCCCCCGTCTCCGGATCCCCGGGCCCGGCAGCGGCGGCCGAAGTCTTTCCCACAGCCGGTGACGTGCCCGGCACGCTGGTGGTCGACCGCCGTACGCGGCAGGTGTGGGTGGGCCAGTCGCAGGTCGCGCTGACCCCGAAGGAGTTCGAGCTGCTGGCGCTGCTGTGTGAGGACCCCGGGGCGGTTTGCTCGCGCCGGCGGATCCTTGAACACGTCTGGGACCCCTACTACGAGGGCGCCACCAAGACACTTGATGTCCATGTGGCCACGCTGCGCCGGAAACTGGGCCACCCGGGCTGGATCCAGACGTTGCGCGGTGTGGGGTTCCGGCTCGCGGTGCAGGCACCTCCTCCCGAGCCGGCCGGTCGCTCGCGGGGTTACGCGGGTGCCTTTGAGGGCGCCTTCCCGTGACCCGCCGTCTGCTGCTCACCTATCTGAGCATCGCCGCCCTGGTGCTGCTCTGCCTGGAAATACCTCTGGGCTTCGTGTACTCCCGCGCCGAGCGGGACCGCATGGTCAACGCTGCCCGCGAGGAAGCGGCTTCGGTGTCGGCCTTCGCCGAACTGTCCCTGGCCGCCGGCCGGGAGAAGCAGGACCTGCCCCGACGCGTCACGGAATGCGCCGAGCGCATCGGTGGCCAGATTGCCGTGATCAGCCGCTCCGGCAGCCTCGTCGCCACCTCCCACCCCCTGTCCGAGCAGGAGGCACGTGAGCTGATGGGGCGGCCGGACGTCGCCGCGGCCCTGAACGGCACCGGTTCCGCCGACGTGCGCACCTCCAGGATCGGCGGGGTGCAGTACCTGTCCGTCGCCGCGCCCGTGGGGCATGCGACCCCGCCCGACGCCGCCGTCCGCATCTCCGTGCCCACCGACACCGTGCACAGCCGCGTCCACCAGGTGTGGCTGCTGCTCGCCCTGGCCGGGCTCGCCGTGCTGGCCGTCGTCGCCGGGTTCGCGTTCGCCGTCGCCCGGTGGGCCGCACGCCCCATCCGCGAACTGCAAAGGGCCACCGTCCATCTCGCCGACGGCAGCCTGCCCGGGCCGGTCACCGTGACCGACGGGCCACCGGAGATACGCAGTCTGGCCGCCACCTTCAACCAGACCGCCGCCCGTCTGGAACACCTCCTGGCCTCCCAACGTGCGTTCGCCGGGGACGCCTCCCACCAGCTCAAGACCCCGCTCGCCGCCCTCCGGCTGCGCCTGGACAACCTCGAGCCGGCCGTCGCGCCCTTCGGCCAGGCGTCCCTGACCGCGGCGCTCACCGAGACCGACCGGCTGGCGCGTCTGGTGGAGGGCTTGCTCGCGATGGCCGGCCTGGAGCAGATGGCCGCCACCCGGGACGTGGTCGATCCGCAACGCGTCTGCGCTGAACGGCACCAGACATGGGCCCCGGTCTTCGAGCAGCGGCATGTGCTGCTGACCCTCACCGGGGAGCGCACCGTGCCCGCCCTCGTCCTGCCCGGCGCCCTCGAGCAGATTCTCGACAACCTGCTCTCCAACGCGCTGCGTCACTCCCCGCCCGGCAGCACCGTGACCATCCACCTGGGCGGCCGCCGCGGGTCCGAGCGGCGTCGTGCCGCTGCCGACGGCCGTACGTCGTTCGTGAACCTGCACGTCATCGACCAGGGACCCGGCTTGATGGAGGAGCAACGCCTCCGTGCCTTCGACCGTTTCTGGCGTGCCCCCGACGCACCCAAGGGCGGCACGGGTCTCGGCCTGGCACTGGTCCAGCGCCTCGCGCACGCCGGCGGCGGCAACGTCGCCCTGCGTGCCGCACCCCAGGGAGGACTGGACGCCGTGGTCAACCTGCCCTGCGCCGACCCCGGCCGCCCTGACCCCGGCAACTTCCCTTCCCCACCAGGAGCCTCCCGTCAGCAGGTCACCGCCCGCAGGTGACACGGAACGGCGTTCGCTGTGCGGCGGCACAGCACCGGCACCGCCGGCCCGGGGCCGCCGCGCCGCCCAGGAGAAAGCGACCGCCGTGCAGGCGGTCGCAAGGTCTCTCGTCCTGCTGTCCCCGCCACGGACGACGAGTCCGCCACGGCCTGAACGCGCTGCGCCGCATTCCTGCCGGGCGGGTGTTCGCCGCTGGTGGGACAGCGGCGAACACCCGCCCACGTGCGGCCGGCGGCCGAGTCAGTCGTCCTCGTCCTCATCCTCCGCATCTGACCGCTCAGAGTCCTGGCCGACGATCCGGCCGGTGAAGGCGTCGACGAGGGCCTCGAGGTCACCGCCACCGTCCCGGGCCTCCACCTCCCACACGGCCCTGCCCCCCTCCTCGTCCAGCTCCACCTTGACCACACGGGCACCGGGACGGCTGTCGGTGACGATCCCGGCGGCCTGGACCGCGTTGACCGGCCGCGGTCCGAACCGGGCGTCCAGCTCCGGGTCGATCTCGATCTCGAAGCCGGCGGCGGACGCGGCACGGACGGTCACCTGCTCGCCGCTCGACGCCTGCTCGGACTGCCCCGCCGAAGCAAAGGCGGCCCCTACGGTCACGGACAGCAGCACCCCGCCACCGGCCAGGGCGATCAGCTTGGCCTTACGCATCGGTTCCTCCCTTGGAATGCGAACCGGGCGACCCGAACCGCCACAAGAACAGCAACACTGTGCTGCTGTTCCCGGCGGCGCCGGTCTCCCCTGTATGCACCAGAACGCTAGCGAGCCGTGTCCCAGGGAAAGGTTTGAGAACAAGCCAGGTCAGGCCAGGGAAACCCTAAATTTCTGGGCACTGCCACGGACAACCACCGTTCCGTTTCCGATGTCCTGGCGGGGCGTGCCTCCGGGCCGGGGTGTGCGAGACCGTCCCGCGGCGTATTGAGGCTGTGGCCGGAGGCACACTCCACGACCGCTTCGACGGCAGTGCGGTCCTCGTAGTCCCTCGGAGCCTGCGGCGTGTCCCCGCCGTAGGCGATCGAGTGCCGCGCGAAGAGGTTCTCGCCGCACACCCGCCAGCCGTGCGGGATCTCCGCGCCGATCCGTTCCCGCAGGCTCTTCACCCACGCCCGCGAGGGATGGTGCGCGGAATCCAGCGACCGGGCATGCAGCCCGTCGGCATAGAGGGTGGTGTTCTCCCCGTCGAGTTTCTCGGTGACCACGACCTCGCGGCCGCGCAGCCCGGACAGATCACCGGCTCGTATGTCGTCCGACGCCGCCCCGGCGACCACGGGAGATGAGGCGTACGGGGGTAGTGCACACGCATGATCCGCTTTTCGTGACGATGTCGGGTCCGGTCACTGTAGGAGCTCGAGGAGAACAGATCCACCGAATAACCGCCGACCGTTAGGTGAACCGTTCCGGGTTCGATCGAGACTCCAGGTGGTGACTGTGACCTGGGGTTTCGTGGTTTCGCGGTAGTAGTTGGTTTCGTATTCGGCGGGCGGGATGTGCCCGATCTCACCGTGCGGTCGGCGGTGGCAGTACCAGTTGCCCCATTCGGCGGTGGCCGGCTCGACCTCGGAGAGTTTCTTCCAGGGCCGACGGGGTTTGATCAACTCGGTTTCGGACAGGCCGATCGTGGACTCCATCAGGTTCGAAGTGGCCGCGGACCAGCCGGCGATGCGGCGGGAGAAGGTGTCCACGACGAAGGTGAGGTGGACGACGCCGGGGAACGTGGTGACGTGGGTGAAGTCGGCGACCCAGCAGCGGTTCGGGGCCGGGGCGACGAAGTCGCGGCCACGAGGTCCGGAGCCCGTTGTGCGCTCGCGTCGGGGATCGTGGTGATCACCCGCTTGCCGCGGACCGCGCCGGTGCTGCCGAGTTCACGCATGAGGCGCTTGACGGTGCAGCGGGCCACCGCGACATCCTGACGGTTCAGGTGCCGCCAGATCTTCCGGGCGCCGTAGACACGATGGTCGGCCTCGTACACCTCTGTGATGAGGGTCTTCAGCCCGGCATCACGGGCGGTGCGGGCCGCGGGGGTGGCCTGGTGTTTGTGGTGGGCGTAGTAGGTGGACGGAGCGACCTTGCAGTCGTGGTCGGTCAGGACCCGGCGGATCGGCCCGACGCCGCCGAAGCGGCCCCTGCGCTCGTCGATGAACGCTACGAGCGTGTGTGTGGCCGGCCGAGCTCGGCCGCGAAGAAAGACGCCGCGGCTTTGAGGATCTCGT
Source organism: Streptomyces sp. NPDC005774 (assembly GCF_042871645.1). Lineage (NCBI taxonomy): Bacteria > Bacillati > Actinomycetota > Actinomycetes > Kitasatosporales > Streptomycetaceae > Streptomyces > Streptomyces sp. NPDC005774. The sequence goes on from NZ_JBIAIV010000032.1 coordinate 76,272, forward strand.
TCGCCCGCTTCAGCTCGGCGGACTCCTCGCTCGTGGTGCCCGGCCGGGTGCCGGCGTCGGTCTGGTCCTGCCGTACCCACGTGCGCAGGGTCCCGGTCGTGCCGATGCCCAGCTTCGCGGCGACCGCTTTCATCGCGGCCCACTCGGTGTCGTACTCCGGCCGCACCTCGGTGACCATCCGCACCGCACGATGACGCAGCTCAAGAGGGTAGGGGAAGGACGTGTCATGACTCGATCTCCTCAAACGATCGAGTCATGACCGAACCCGGAACGGTTCACCGGCCGACGCCCCGGCACCTTTGCGCACCCCGCCGAGCTTCCAAGACGTGCTGCGCCACCGATACTGCAGCCGCCAGCTCCCACATCGGCGCATACGGGCCGCCCGGCATGACGGTGTACGGCAACCACGAGACCTTCTGCGCCGATCCCGAGCGCAAGGGTCCCGACGTGGCGGGCGGCTATACCGGCTCGACCACCGTCGAGCACTGGACCTCCTCGGTCACCGGCCACCCCGTCCCCGACGCCCATCTCGCCTACGCCTCCTACGTCGTGGGTAAGGGAAAGCATCTCCCCTGGCGTCAGATCTCCGCGGGTGAGAAGCAGTTGGTCACTCACCGATCACTGAGTGGGGTGGATGCTTCATAGCATGCACATGGCGATATACCGCGCACGCGCGACAGTGGGCAGCCCGGGACGGCTCAGCGCAGCACGTTCGCCCAGTTCGCGGGGACGCGGCCCGCCGGGCCGGGCGTCGGCTGGTTCGCCGGGTGGCTCACCGGCGGCGCGAGTTCGGGGCCGGTCTCGTACAGCTCGTTCGTGTCGTAGTTCCAGAACCAGCCCTCGCCCGGCTCGTAGCTGCGGATCACCGGGTGCCCGGTGGCCCGGTGGTGGGCGGTGGCGTGCTTGCCGGGGGAGTCGTCGCAGCAGCCGATGTGGCCGCACTGCGCGCAGCGCCGCAGATGGAACCACCAGCCGCCTGCGGCGTCGCACTCGACGCAGCCGGTGCCGCTGGGCGGGACGCGGGGGTCGATTCCGGTGTCGTTGGTCATGCCGGCTCCTGGGATGTCGTACGGTCCTCGGACGTGAGCGGCGGCCCGTCGGACGAGGCGGAGGAGAGTGCCGTTCCGTCGGGTTCGACGGCGGCCAGGGGCAGCAGCACCCGGAAACGGGTGTCGCCAGGCACCGACTCCACGCCGATGCTGCCGTCGTGCTTGTTGACGACGATCCGCCGGGAGATGTCCAGCCCCAGACCGGTGCCCCGGCCGACCGGCTTGGTGGTGAAGAACGGGTCGAAGATGCGGTCGCGGATCTCCGGCGGCACGCCGGGCCCGGTGTCCCGGAACTCGACGAGAAGCTGGTCGTCGTGGAGCGCGGTGCGCACGGTCAGCGTGCCGTCGCCGCCCGCGCCGTCCATCGCGCAGACCGCGTTGTCGATCAAGTTGGTCCACACCTGGTTCAGTTCCGCCGGGTAGGCGGGGATCCGCGGCAGCGTACGGTCGTACTCCTTGACGATCCTGATCCGCGGCCCGATCTTGCCGGACAGCATCAGCAGCGTGCTGTCGAGGAGTTCGTGCACGTCGGCGACCTGGTAGGGGGCGCGGTCCAGCTGGGAGTACTGCTTGGCGGCGTCCACCAGACGGGAGACTCGGGTGGTGGAGTCCGCGATCTCGTCCATGAGCAGCTCGGTCTCCACCGTGTAGTTGAGCCAGCCCACGGCGCCCGGCAGGATCTCCTGCCCGACGGCCGCCGCGACCTGCTCCAGCCAGTCCACGTCGAGCCCGGCCTGTACGAAGGTCGGCGCGATCTGCCAGCCCTGCTCGATGCCGTGCTCCTCCAGCCAGTCGGTGAGGGCGTCCTCGCGGTCGGCCACCTCCAGCGGGGTGAGCACGGGTGCCTTGGCGACCCGCTCGGCGGTACGTTGCTGAATGTCGATGAGATTGGCCAACTGGTCCCTGGAGAAAGAGCTTTCGGCGATGAGGGCGAGCTTGTGCCGCATCCTGGCCACCCGCTCCCGCAGCGTCGCGGTGGCCCGGACGGCCGCCGCCGCCGGGTTGTTGAGTTCATGGGTGAGCCCGGCGGACAACGACCCGAGCGCCAGCAGCCGCTCCCGCTGCCCTACGGCCGCCTGGGTGCTCTTCGATCCGAAGAACAGCCCCTCCAGCAGATGCACCGCCATCGGGAACCACTCGCGCATGATGTCCGCGAACGTCTCGGCGGGCAGCACGAAGAACCGCGTCGGCTCCGTGACGCGCATCGAGTTGTTGTAGACCTGCCGCAGCCGGTCCCCGAGGTACGCCTGCATGGCGCCCGAATAAACCCCGCGCTGCGAGGACCGGATGACCTCCACGTCGTCGCCACCGACCCGGCGGGAGAGCACCACCGTGCCCTCCAGCATCACGTAGAAGCAGGCGGCCGGCTCGCCCTCGGTGTAGACCGGGCCGGGGTCGAACCGCTCCATCCGCCCCTCGCGGCACAGCCGGCCCAGCTGTTCGCCCGACAGCTTCTCGAACAGGAACAGCGAGCCGATCTCCTTCGGGCTGCACGGCATCGGCCGGCCGCTCATGACTGCTCCAGATACCGGTGGACGAGCATCACGGCCATGGCTCCCTCTCCTACGGCGGACGCGACCCGCTTGGCGGACTCCGCGCGCGCGTCACCCGCGACGAACACGCCGGGCACATTGGTCTCCAGGTGGTACGGCGGCCGGTCCAGCTCCCAGCCGGGGGGCGGACGTCCGTCGGGCGTGAGGTCGGGCCCGGCCTGGATGAACCCGCGCCCGTCCCTCAGCACCGTGCCGTCCAGCCAGTCGGTGAGCGGGGCCGCGCCGATGAACACGAACATCCACTGGGTGTCGACCAGCTCGCTCCGCCCGCTCGCCGTGTCGCGCAGGGTCAGCTTCTCCAGGTGGCCGGAGCCGTGCGCGGCCTCCACCACGGTGCCCGTGCGCACCGAGATGTTGGGGGCCTCCTCGATCTGCTGGGCCAGGTAGTACGACATCGACGCCGCCAGGGAGGAGCCCCGCACCAGCAGGGTCACCGACTTGGAGTCCCGTGCCAGGTACATCGCCGCCTGCCCCGCCGAGTTGGCGCCGCCCACGATGTAGACGTCCTGGCCCTGGCAGGACGGCGCCTCGGTCAGAGCCGAACCGTAGAACACCCCGCAGCCGGTCAGGTCCCGCGCGCCGGCCGCGGGCAGCTGCTGGTAGGACACCCCTGTCGCCAGGATCACGCTGTGTGCGGCGACCGCCGAGCCGTCCGAGAACCGTACGGTCCGGGCCGCGCCGCCCACCTCCAGGCCCGTCACCTCGCGCGCGGTGAGGATCTCGGCGCCGAACCTCGCCGCCTGCCGGCGGGCCCGGTCGGTCAGCTGGGCGCCGGAGACGCCGTCCGGGAAACCCAGGTAGTTCTCGATCCGGGAGCTCTGCCCGGCCTGCCCGCCGGTCGCCGAGCGCTCCACGAGCACCGTCCGCAGCCCCTCCGAGGCCCCGTACACGGCGGCGCCGAGCCCGGCCGGGCCGCCGCCCACCACGACGAGGTCGTAGAAGTCGGCCGCCGGTGTCGTCGCCAGCCCCACGTGGGCCGCGAGCTCCGGTGCCTCCGGCTCCAGCAGGGGCGTGCCGTCCGGGGCGACCACCAGCGGCAGCCGCTGCCCGTCCTGCCCGGCGGCGGCCAGCAGCCGCCTGCCCTCGGGCTCGTCGGAGGAGTACCAGCGGTAGGGCACCTGGTTGCGGGCCAGGAACTCCCGCACCTGGGACGACCGCGCCGACCAGCGGTGCCCGACCACCTTGGTGCTGGGCACCGGCCGGTAGTCACTGCGTCGCCAGGCCTGCAGCAGGTCGTCCAGGACCGGATAGAGCTTCTCCTCGGGCGGGTCCCAGGGCTTGAGGAGGTAGTGGTCCAGGTCGACGACGTTGATCGCGTCGATCGCCGCGTCGGTGTCCGCGTACGCGGTCAGCAGGACCCGTCGCGCGCCCGGGTACACGTCCAGGGCCTGTTCGAGGAACTCGATGCCGTTCATCCGCGGCATGCGGTAGTCGGCCAGGATGACGGCGACGAGGTCGCCGCGCAGTTTCAGCTCGCGCAGCGCGTCCAGCGCGGACTCGCCGGACTCCGCGCGCACGATCCGGTACGAGGCGCCGTAGCGCCGCCGAAGGTCCCGGGCGACGGCGCGGGAGACCCCCGGGTCGTCGTCCACGGTCATGATGACGGTCCGCGTCGGCTCCACGGCCTGTGCCATGTGTCTGTCACCCCGCGTGGTCGGACAGGCGGCCCGGTGCGCCCTTGCGGCACCGCGCCGGCTCCCGCCCATCGTATGTTCGATCGTACCGATTTGTCGGAGTGTGCGGAGGGTCGTCGTCCCGGCCGTCCGCTTCCGTGATCAACCGGTGGGGGAGGCTGGACCGAGGACGGCTCACCACACAGGGAGGCGGACGGCATGACGCGGCCGATCACGGCAGGGGCGGACGGATCGGAGGAGAGCCTCGCCGCGCCGGCGTGGGCAGGACGGGAGGCCGAGCGCCGCGGGCTGCCGCTGCGCCTGATGCACGCCTGGCGCTTCGAGGTGCACGACGCCTTCGACGCGGGCGACCGGCGCACCCAGCGGCAGTGGGTGCGCGACGGCCTCACGGAGGCCGCCCGGACCGTCACCGAACGCCGCCCCAACCTGACGGTGACCACCGACATGGTGGAGGACGGCGCCGTGCCGGCGCTGCTCGCCGCCGCGGCGGTTGCGCCGCACCCGCCGTCCGCGCAGCAGGTCCCACTGGTCCGGGTCGTCGGGGTAGAAGCGGACGGAATCCCCGTCGGGACTGGCTCCGGTGATCTGGTAGGTGCCCTTGATCAGCAGCATCGGCATGGCGGCTCTCCTGGTGAACGCGTGGTGCCTTCGCCGTGACCCGCCTCGGAGCTGCCTGTACTTGCCATGGACCCGGGTGCGTATGAAATTCATGCAACTGGTGGACGCGAGATCCGCAGAGCAGCAAGTGTCCGGGACGGCAGCACGCTTAAGACGTGCGTACTCGTCGAGGGCGGCTCACCTCCGCTCGCTCGGCGGCGTCGGCCGGCCACTCGGCCGGCAGCCGGCACTCGGGCAGCGAGCCGTCCGCGGCCCGGCGGATCGTACGGTTGGCCGGTCGCACCCGGCCTCGCCCTGGTGCAGGCGGCGGACCTGGCAGGCGAGAACCGGCCCGGCGCGGCGGCCGCTCTCGCTTTCGCCACGGCCGTGGCGCTCGCCAAGGCCTGCGTCCACCGGATCCGGTGACGGCACCCGTGGGGCGCCCTGTTCGAGTGCCGTCACCGGATCCGGTGACGGCACCCGTGGGGCGCCCTGTTCGAGTGCCCCACGGGCTCGGCTACAGGTAGGTGATCTGCAGCTCGGTGGCGAGGAGACCGCCGTTCAGCGGGGTGTCGGTGAGCAGCACGCGGATGAGTCCGCGACCTGCAAGTCCGCGTCCGCGTCGAGCAGCAGACGCCTGACTGGACGGCCGCCGACGTCGACGCGGACGAGGGAGCCGGCGGGGGCGGAGCTGGGGAAGGTGAGGCGGCGGGCGCCGAACAGCGGGCCCGGGTTGATCACCAGGTAGACGCGGACGGGGCGGTCAGCCATGACGTGGCCTCTCGACGGGGGCAGTCCCGTGTGGGCCGCCCTGTACCCCATCGCGGGCTGGGGTGGGGCCCGGTCGGACAGGACCGGGGCACCAGACGGGTTCAGGCGGTCTGCCGGACGTCACGCTGCTCGCGGGCCGCGGCGGGGGCGTCCTCCAGCGGGTGCCGCTGATACACGCCGCTGATACACAGAGATTTGCCGACGGTGACGGTGTGGCGTGTGAACACGGCGCGCAGCAGATCGGCCAAGGCAGCAGATCGGCCAAGGGGGCGAGGCGGGCAGCGACGGTGTGGCCGTGCTCGCCGGGGTGAGAGTGTCCTAGTTTGGGTGTACATAGAGTGAGGTTAAAGTCACATAAGTCGTATGTCAGGCAATGTCGTCGAAGGAAGGTTGGATCATGAAGTTCGCAGTCATCGGCGGAACCGGGCTGATCGGGTCACGGGTCGTGGAGAACCTGAACGCGGCCGGGCACCAAGCCGTACCGCACTCCCTGTCCACCGGCGTGGACATCATCACTGGCCAAGGGCTGGAGGCGGCCGTGGCGGGCGCCGACGTCGTCATCAACCTGACGAATTCCCCGACCTTCGACGACGCCTCGCTCGCTTTCTTCCAGACTTCAATGGACAACCTTCTCGACGCGAGCGAGAAGGGCGGGGTCGGGCACTTCGTCATCCTCTCGATCGTCGGCGCGGACCAAGTGCCCGATCTGGACTACTACCGGGCGAAGGTGCTTCAGGAAAACATCCTCAAGGCCGGGCCGATCCCGTATTCCATCGTCCGCGCCACGCAGTTCATGGAGTTCATGGACGCGACCCTGGCCATGACCGCCGACGGCGACACCGTTCGCCTGCCACGCACGCCAATCCAGCCGATCGCCGCTGCGGACGTCTCCGGCATTGTCGTCGAAGTCGCCGCAGGCAGCCCTCTGAACGGCGTCCTCAACATCGCAGGTCCCGACGTCTACCCCCTCGACGAACTCGGCCGACTCACCCTGACCGCCAAGAGCGACGGGCGCTCTGTCGTCACCGACGACAGCGCCGGCATGTTCGCCGCCGCCCACGGCGACGTCCTCACCGCCCCGAACGACGCCCGCATCGCCCCCACCCACTACACCGACTGGCTCTCCTGAACGGTCCCCCTCCAGCACTCGACCTGCTGCGCCAGTCCAGGGCGATGCGCGCGTCGCTCCTGCTCTGATCGCCTCAAAGAAGAGCAAACGCCATGTCGCACAACGAGTGGTCCGGCGGCGCCGGACAGCAGCCGCGCTCCTATGCATGGAAAACGGCCGTCACAGTGAGCCTTTTCCGACCTCAGGTTGAGGCGTGGTGAAGGACGACGACGGCCTTCACGATGCCGGTGATCCGGTTGGTGCTGCAGCGGAGCTTCCGCAGAAGGCGCCAGCCCTTCAGGGTGGCCATGGCCTGTTCGCCGAGACAGCGGATCTTGGCGTGGGTGCTGTTGTGGGGGCGCTTCCAGCGTTTGAGCCGACGGCCTCTGAACGGCACCCGGACTGGGTGGCCAGCGCCCTGGTAAGCCTTGTCCGCCCAGCACTTCACGTCGGCCTCGGCGAGCGCGTCGATGACGCCGTGGCGCCGGGCGGCGGTCAGGTCATGGGGCGAGCCGGGCAATGCCGGCGAGGCCCACAGCAGCCGGCCGAACGGGTCGGTGAGGGCCTGGATGTTCATGCCGCGGCGCTTGTGTTTCCCGGAGTAGTACGGGGTGTCGGCGGCGATCCGGTCGATCGGCAGCAGGGTGCCGTCCAGGATCACGAAGGCTTTTGCCCGTACGGTCTTCATCGCCTCGGTCAGGGTCGGCGCGGCGGCCAGGACGTCGATCACCTCGCGTATGTACCGGTACACGGTCGTGACGCCGATGCCGAACCCGGCGGCGAGCCGCGCGTTGGGGGGTGCCCCCGGCCGGAGGCTGGGGGAGTGTCCCCGGCCGGAGGTGGGCGAGGGCGAGCAGGGCCTGACGGCCGACAGGCAGCCGTCGCCACCGGGTCCCGATCTCTCGCCGCCGGGCACGGAGCCGCGAGGTCAGGTAGCGCAGGGTGCCGCTGGACAGATCGATCGACGAGGGGTAGACAAGCACACGAAGCTCCTGGCGGACACGGGTGATCTTGGTCGAGAACCCGTCTACCAGGAGCTTCGTCGTTCCGTACAGCTGGCAACCTCCAACACATCACCGCCGCAACCAGGTTGGAAAAGGCTCAGTGCCTGATGGACTTGTACGCCAGGGGCAGCTTCTTCTTGGTCTTCTTCTTCGCCACGTGGATCTCCCGGATCGATCGCGTCGGTTCCGTATGGATCAGCCGAATCGCTTCGCACCGGTTCGGTGCATGGGTGGGTCCGAGCGTCAGGGGCGGCCCCGCTCGGCTGTCTCCTCGTCCGCGCGGACCGGCCCAGGCGGCGTCCCGTCGCCGAACGGCCGGCCGCCCAGGTCCTCGCGGTGATGAGGGGCCGACCAGCCGGACAGATCGGGGCCGAGGGGCACGATGCCGGTCGGGTTGATGCCGGTGTGAACCTGGTAGTAGTGCCGTTTGATGTGGTCGAAGTCGACGGTGTCGCCGAAGCCGGGCGTCTGGTAGAGATCGCGGACGTACGCCCACAGCACCCGGTTCTCCGTCAGTTTCCAGCGGTTGCACTTGAAGTGGCCGTGATAGACGGCATCGAACCGCACCAGCGTGGTGAACAGCCGGATGTCCGCCTCCGTGATCGTGTCGCCGACGAGGTACCGCTGCCCCGCCAGCCGCCGCGCCAGGAGTTCGAGCCGCCGGAACACGCCCGCGCACGCCACCTCGTACTCCTGCTGACCGGTGGCGAAGCCCGCCCGGTACACCCCGTTGTTCACATCGTCGAACACCTCCGCCATCACCGCGTCGATCTTGTCGCGCCGCTTCTCGGGATACAGGTCGGGCGCGCCTGCGCGGTGCAGTGCCGTCCACTCGGTGGCGAAGTCGAGAGTGATCTGCTGGTAGTCGTTGGTGACCAGCTGCCCGCCGGCCACCTCCACGATCGCGGGGACACTCACCCCGCCCGGGTAGTCCGTCTCCCGCCGGTCGTACGCCTCGCTCAGATACCGGATGCCGAGAACTGGATCACGGCCGCCCGGGTCCAGGGTGAAGCGCCAGCTGCGGTCGTCCTGGACCGGGTCGGCGACGGCCAGGGACAGCGCGTCCTCCAGGCCGAGCAGCCGCCGGGACACCAGTGCCCGGCTCGCCCACGGGCAGGCACGGCTGACGACGAGCCGGTAACGCCCGGCCTCCACCGGCCACCCGTCCCTGCCGTCCGTGGTGATCCGATCCGCGAAGTGGGCCCTCGACCGCTTGAACGCCTTCCGGCCGTAGGCGCTGTTGCCGCCGTCCCCCTCGTCGTGGCTCATGACGTCCTCCTCCTCGTCGCTTCGAACCCCTTTGACCGCGTTCCCCGTTTTCGGCGGTCGGCACGGTGTGACCGGGCCGACCGGGGCAACCGGCCGAGGTGGGCACACGATCGGATCGCAAGACCAGGGTCGCCGTCCTGGTCGCGCTCGCAGACCTGGTCGGGCCGGGTCTACGTCGCCTTCGCCCTGGATGCGTAATCGCGTCGGATCGTGGGCCGGCAGGCCGCCATCCGCCTGCGCACCGACCTGCCGCTGGACGCGTTGGAGATGGCCCTGTGGCGGCAGAAGATCAAGAAGGACGCCGGCCTCATTCATCCAGGTCGAGCGGGCCGTTTTCCAGTGGGTCGCGTGGTACAACGGTGAACGACTCCACTCCGCCATGGGCTACGTCCCACCCGACGAGTACGAGCAGGCGTAGTGGGCGAGCCTGGAGGAAGCCCCGCAGACCGCTTGATCACACGATCGCGGACTTTACGAAACTCGGGACAGCTCACTCTTCCGCCGCTCGGCGTGGGTGGATCCGATGCGGCGCATGGGACTCCTCGGTGACAGGATCGGTGTTATGAACACCGAGACGGACTGGGTGTATCGGGTGTTCGAGCCGCACGGCTCCGAGGGCTGGCGCCCCTACGGCAGCGACCCCGAACGGTGGCAGGGCGTGATCACCGCCCCCGACTCGACCGAGGGCGCCAAGTACGCCATCGGCTGCATCCTCGGCGATCTGATGACCGAGTGGGAGAGGATCGGCCTCCATCACGCGATGCACGTGCGGGTCTTCCTCTGGCACGACGAGGCAGGCGACATGGAGGAGGCGGACTTCATCGTGGAGGTCCGGCCCCGGTCGGACATCGACGCAGCGTGATCTCCGGCGCATGATGCTCCTCGTGATGACAGGCTCGGTGTGATGGCCACCGAGAGGTCGTGGGCGTACCGAGTGGCGGAGCCGCACGGCTCCGCCAACTGGCGCCCCCTCGGCGACCACTCCCATCGCCGGCGGGAAAGAGCACCACCGACACCCCTGGGCAGGGCGCCGAGTACGCTGCGCCTGGCCGCCCACTTTGCCGGTGAGGGCCTGCCGGAGTCCTGGATGGAGCAGATCACCGCCCCGGGCGAGGACGAGGAGGACGAACAGCACGCCTACCTCAAGCTGCTCACCGCGATCAGCGACTACCGGCGCCGCCACCACCGCGTCGGCCCCGACCTCCTCGGCTCGCGCCCCCACGGCCCGGGCGGCGAGGAGTGGGATCACCTCACCGACGCCCTCGACCTCTACACCCACGCCCGCGTCCAACGCCGCCTGGAACAGATGGGCCCCTGCACCGCCGCCGAACGCTGTGCGTGCCGATTATCTCGTCCGCCCTGGTCAGGATGGACTGCGTGAGCTAGGGCATGATGACCGATCGTGCTGCTTCGCCTCGCCTGTCTGACCGTGACCCGCGCCTTCGCCGCGCTGCGTCTGCTGCCGCTGAGCGACCGTCAGAAAGACGCCGAGATCCTGGCGCTGCGGCACCAGCTCACGGTCCTGGAACGACAACTCGGTCCGACAAGGGTCGCGTTCGCCCCGGAAGACCGGGCCTTCCTCGCGGTCCTGCTCGCCCCACCAACCAAGCCGGTGCTGCGCCAGCTGCGGCTGCTCGTGCGGCCCGACACGGTGCTGCGCCGGCACCGCGATCTGATACGCCCTGACCACGCCCGGCGGTCGCGAACGAAACGCCCCGGCCGCCCGCGCACCCACACCTCGATCCGCGCCCTCCTCCGGAACGAGCGGCACCTGCGCCGAGCCCTACAGATCACCCGCCTCGGCATCCGCCGCCACGACCGCCTCGGCGGAGTCACCCACGAGTACCGACACACAGTCTGACCAGCGAGGACAGGATATTCGGCACCTATACACGTACGCGGTCCGGATGATGACGCTCCGAGGGCCGACCGCTGTGACCGGCCTGGAGCCGTGCGCCATTAGCATCGGCTCGTGCCGACCGAGCGGATGGAAGCGTTCAGCGATGGGGTCATCGCCATCCTGATCACGGTCATGGTGCTCGAGTTGCCCACCCCGCACGGCACCACTTGGGCGGCCCTGCACGACGCGCTCCCAGTGCTGCTGACCTACGTGCTCAGCTTCGTCTACCTCGGCATCTACTGGAACAACCACCACCACATGCTGCAGGCGACCGATCGGGTGAACGGGCTGATCCTGTGGGCGAACCTGCACCTGTTGTTCTGGCTCTCCCTGATCCCCTTCACCACGGCCTGGATGGGCCAGAACCACTTCGCCGCCGTCCCCACGGCCGCGTACGGCATCGACCTGCTCGCCGCTGCCCTGGCCTACTACACACTGCAGAAGACGATCACCCGGGACCAGGGTGCAGAGTCCCTGCTCGCCACCGCCGTGGGTAGGGACCTGAAGGGCAAGGTCTCGCCGCTGCTGTATGCGAGTGGCATCGGCCTGTCCTTCCTGAGCGACTGGCTCGCGGTGGCAATCTATGCCGGCGTCGCGCTGATGTGGCTGATCCCCGACCGGAGGCTCGAGCGGACCATTGCCCACAGACCGACCCCGGGCCCGGGCGAGTCCGCCCCCTGACCCCGTCGCTCTGCGAAGGGGCCTGCTGACCGGGTGGATCCAAGGCATGAGCCCGGCGCCCACGACACCGCCACCACCACAAGCACCGCGCTCGTTGAAGGCGGTGTGTTCGGCCGGCCACTGCGTGCTGCACCGGGCGCACGAGACCTCACCGAGGACGGCACGGTGCCGCGCCCGGTGCGCGGCGTGGTCGCCGACTCGTGGCGGCGCTCGGCACGCGCCGGGGTCCACCCGGACGGTACCGCCGACATCGACGACGGTGTCGCGGTCTTGAGTGGCATCGCCCACCCCTTTCCGTCTTCAGGGGGAGCGGCGCGACGACACACAGTCGTCACACTGCGTAGATGCTTAGCTGGCTTCTGGTCGCGGTGAGTGAGTGGACGGGAGGGCGTGTGAGGCTCGCCGGATTGTCCGAATGTCCCTTCACGCCCCCACCCCGGAAGAACCGGCTGCTCAGAGGTGATGCAGGTCAGGACGACGATGACGTCGAAGAGTCAACACGGCGCGCACCGCACTTCTCCGCCCACGCTCGTGAGGCACCCAAGTGGTCGACACGCCGCAGTGAGGCCCCCGTCGGCAAGTGGGACGACTGAGGCATGCACCAGCCCGCAGCACCCAGAGAGCCAGAGCGGCTGAACTTTACGGAACAGACCGACACCCCAGCCAAATGCATGGGGCGGGGCGGGCGCGGCGCCGTCCCGCGCGTTCCGCATGGCGCTCGGCCACCTCTTGGCTCTTGGTGGAGGTGGGCGGTCTGTTCCGTAAAGTTCACAGTCGGGCATCGAACTGGGTGCTCTCTCCCATCAGGCTGTTACGCGTTCACGTCGGATGGCCGTGGACGATGATGTCGCGCATGAACACGGGGATAACGGTCGCGCTGATCGGGGCCGCCGGCGTGTGCGGCACGATCGTGGGCACTGTCGTGGGAGCGCGAATCCAGGCGCACGGCGGGCACGTCCAAGCGCAGGCCGCGCGGGATGCGGCCGTCACGGCGGCATATGCGACATCCCGCGGGTTCGTCCTGGCTTTATCTCCCGTTGCCGCAGGTCGGCCCGGCGGACGGGAGCGATGGATCCGCATAGATCATGATGGACCCTCGGAATTCCTGAAGAACCATCATGATTCCTGCACGGACGCACAGGCCGAGGGCGGCGAGGCGCCTGGTCAGGCCCCATGCCGAGGAACCGAGGGGCACGGCGAACTCGCGGAATGGTGCACAAACGCCCCGTCTGCCGGCCCGCGCAGAACCGGTTTCGCCAGGCGGTCTACGCCGGGAAAAGGACGGTAAGCCATTCCGCTTCGCGTGGCCGGTACCCGTAACGATCCCACAGTCCCGACACGATCGCCGGGACGTGGCCGGCCCCGTAGACGATGGCCACCCGGATCGGCTCGTCGCCGCGCTCCGCGTGGATCTCGCCGAGCGCGTCGAGCAACCGCTGGTCGCGCCGACCGGTCATCGCGTGCTTCACGGGATCGTCGGCCATCGTCTCCGCCCGCAGCGTCGACGGCAGATCCTCGAGCACCAGGTCCTCATCGAGGAAGGCGCGCGGACCGCGCAGCGCGAACACCAGGCCCATCACGGGAGCCGCGACCATGAGCGACAGGTACGTCCACCGCGGCAGCGTCTTCAGGTCCGCGATCGCCTCCGCCGCGGTCACATCCGGGTGGACAACCGGCACACCCTCGGGAAGCAGCAACTCCTCGCGCTGCTCCTGCAGGCCGTTGCGCCGTAGGCGTGGGGTGAACCGGTACGCGAGCGTGAGGGCACTCACTCCGACCGACTTCCCTCGGATTCCCTCGATGACTATGAGGTCGCATTCCCTGAGCCTGACGCGGACCTGGGAGTAGAACGTCGGCGAAGCCACATGCAGCATCGGGAAGATCACGAACTCAAGTGGCGTTCCTGTCCGCCTCATGGTGATCACAGCAGATCGGACGGCATAACCGGTCACCTCGATAATCTGCATGATTCCCCCCGCGAGCCTCGCCCGGTTTCTCTTCCACCCGTACCAGGACACGAGTCCGCCCAGGGCCGCGGTTCCCCCGGCGCAAGCCGTGCCACCGGGCAGTGGGGTATCGAGCAGGCACTCCCGCGACACCAGCCGGCCGCTGACCACCCTCGGCATCACGTGGTCAAACCGGCCACAATGCGAAAACGACGCAGCTCTGGTCCAGTTGTGCACCATTCCGCGAGTTCGCCGTGCCCCTCGGTCCCTCGGCATGGAGCCTGAAGCCGGCTGGTCGGCCCGATCCGTCGTTCACAGCTGACCCGTCGTACGACTGCTGCGAAGCACCGGGCAGCCGGAGCGGCCCCGGGCGCGCGGGGTTTCTCCCTACGTGTCCAGAAGATGAGCCTGCGCGACGTCACCGCCCGACTCGTCGTCACCACGGGCAAGAAGAAGGGACAGCGCCCGCTTCCCGTCACCGTCATGCGGATGCTGCGCGAACACGACGAGCACACAACTGCGATGGAACCCGTGTGCAGGGCCGTGGGTCCGGGCCGGAAGCCGCCGTTCGGATCGTTTAGAGCGGCCCTTCAGGTGATTGCCGGACGCCTCATGAGCCAGGCGACTGTCGCAGGGGTACAACGTCTCAGCAAGAGGACGAACCCAGAACCCCCGTGAGGAGCTCGGCGATGTACGCAGCAGTCCGGCGGTACGAAGGGGTGACCGATCCGGCAGAGGCGGGACGCCTCGTGAACGAGGGCTTCGTGCCGCTCATGCGCCAGGTCTCCGGCTTCGTGGCCTACTACTGGGTCGATGCCGGGGACGGAGTGATGGTCTCGACCGGTGTCTTCCAGGACCAGGCCGGTGCCGAGGAATCGATCTCGAAGGCGGCCGACTTCGTGAGGGACAACCTTGCGTCACTGCTCCCCAATCCTCCCCAGGTCACGGCCGGGGAGGTTCTGGCTTCCGCGTAGCAGCGTTCGGACCGGCCTCCTGGGTTCCCCGTGACGATGAGTGAGTAGCTGACGTGGCTGGGAGGGCGGGGCCCGTCCCGGCGTTTGGTTTTGAAGGTGTTCATCCGCCGGCTGCCCAGCAGCGGCAGCAGAGGGATTGGCGGCAGGAGGTCCAGAAGCGCCGCCGACATCGGCCCGG
>NZ_JBIAIV010000033.1:0-85352 GCF_042871645.1 Streptomyces sp. NPDC005774
GAGGAGCCGACGCCCACCGGGCCGAGGCTCCCGCCGAGGGGAGCACGCCCGTGAACCGGCGCGCTCCCCGACGGCAGGACCCTCCGGGGCCGGCCCCCCCCCCCCCCGGGCGGGGGCCGGTGCCCGTGTGCGGCCCGTGACGGGGGGGGCCGGGCCGCCCCCGGGCCGGGGGGGCGGGCTTGCCCCGGGCGGGGGGCCCCCCCGCCCCCCCCGGCCCGCCCCCCCCCCGGGCGCCCCCCGGCCCCCCCCCCCCCGGGGGGGGCGCGCCCCCGCCGCCCCCCCCCACGGCCGTACGGGCGGCCGAGAGCATCTCGTCGGCACCGCTCCACCGCAACCGGGCGTCGGACCGCAGCCGTTCGCGCACCTCGGCGGCGGTCGGCGAGCCCCCGAACGCCTGCGCCCCCACCCGCGCGTACTCCTCCTCGACACCGGCCAGCAACCCGACGCCCGCGTCGTGCAGTTCCCCGGGAGAGCGGCCGGTGGTGGTGTGGACGCGGGCGAGCGTGGCGTAGTGCTCCTCGCCGTCCGGCAGATGGCACAGCCCGGGCCGCTCCTGCGACCGCCCGCGCGGAGCGAGTTCGGTGTCGAGCACCTCCCGGTAGGCGGCGAACGCCGGCCGCACCCGCTCGTCGATCAGCCGGTCCCGCTCGGCGTGATGCCGCTTCGCGAGCGGTACGGCGCGCAGTGGATCCCCGGCCGGGTCGGCGAGGTAGGAGTCGAGCCGGGCGACGGCCGTACGGACCCGCTCGGCGACCGGCAGCCGCCCGGCGGCCGTCCCCGCGCGGTGCCGCTCGGCCGCCTGCGCCAGGTACTCCGGGACGCCCGCGAGCCGCTCCAGGTGCCCGCGCTCCTGTTCCTCGCCCGCCGGACGCACCTCGGGCAGGGAACCGAGGAGCCGGCCGATCGGCGAGGTCTGGTAGTCGGCGACGGTGTGCTCGATCAACCGGGCCCCGAGCCGGCCGGCGACGGCCGACGCCTGCTGGACGATCACGGCCCGGGTCACCTCCTCCCCGGCGTCAGCGACCGGCGCCTGCCGCGCCCGCCGGGCCAGCCCCGACGCCCGCTCCCGCAACGCGGACTGTGCCTCCTCGCAGGGGTCGGCGAGCCGTCCGACGGTTTCAGGGCACCCTTCCAGGGCGTCGTCCAGCGGGTCCTCGGCGGCGATGAGCCCGATGGTCTCCTCGGCGAGGGCGGCCACGGGGGTGGTGGGGCTCGTGGGGGCGGTGATGTCGGTGGTCGTGTCGGTCATCCTCGGGCGTCTCCTGTCAGGACGTGGGAACGGCACCGCGCGGTACCGGGTACGGGTTCGTGTGCCGTCGGATCCGCCTGTGCACGTGCGAACTGCCTCACCAGCGGCGGGAGTCCGTACTGCCCGGTCACGTCGGTCCGCTCCAGCAGCCCGGCGTCGACGAGGTCCTCGAGGAGGTCCTCGACGGTGCCCGCGTCCCGTTCCAGAGAGCGGGCGAGCGCGGTCACGGACTCGTGGGCCACCGTGTCCACGGACGGCGCGGTCCGGGTCGTCGCGAACCGCCGCAGCACGAGACGGGCGTCCGGGGTGAGCCGGCGGTAGGCGTCTTCGTAACGTTCGGCGAGGTCCTCGTCGCCGACCCGCAGCCGGGCGAACAGCTGCGGGTCGGCGACCAGTTCGGTGATCGCTTCGGTGAGCAGGGCCGCCGGGCGGGCCGCCAGCCGACGCGCGGCGAGGGTGAGGGCGAGCGGCAGGTCGCCGCAGGCCTCGGCGAGCACCAGGCCCGCCCGCGGGACGGCGGCGAGCCGCTCCCGGCCGAGTACCGAGGCGAGCAGCTCCATCGACTCGTCCCGGTCCAGCACGGGCAGCGCGAGGCGCCGTATCCCGTCCAGGCCGAGCAGCCGGGACCGGGCGGTCAGGACGATCCGGCAGTGCGGGGCGGCCACCAGCAGCTCGCGCACCTGACGTTCCCGGCGCACCCCGTCGAACACCACGAGCAGCCGCCGCTCCCGCAGTACCGACCGGTACAGGCCCACCCGCTGCCCTGGGTCTTCGGGGACCTGCTCCGGTGCGAAACCGAGCGTCCGCAACAGGCTGCCCGCGATGTTGGCCGCGCCCTCGCGGTCGTCCGCGGCCGGGCCGAGGTTCACGTACAGCCGGCCGTCCGGCAGGCCGGCCGCCAGTTCGAGAGCCAGACGCAGCGCGAACGCCGACTTGCCGACGCCGGTCTGGCCGTGGACCAGCAGGGGCGGGACGGGCCCGTCGGCCGGGCCGGTCAGCATCCGCGCCCGGCCCAGCAGCCGGGTCCGGCCGACCGGCGGCCGCGGCTCCGTGGGGAGCTGGGCGGGCGTCGGCGGCTGCGCCCGTACCGCGGCGGCCCGCAGCCGCGTCTCCGGCACCCGGTGCACGACCCCGGCGGCCGGCCGGCCCTCGTGGCCCGTCTCCCGCGCGGCCTCCCGCCAGCGCCGCTCCCACACCGCACGGTCCCCGCCGCACGCCTCGGCGAAGGCGAGCGCCACCTGAAGACTGGGGAGCCGGTAGCCGGCCGCCGCGTCCGAGAGCACCGAAGCGGAGAACAGTGCCCGCTTCGCCAGCTCCCGGTAACTGGGGGAGCCCGCCCCGGACCGGAGCCGGCGCAGCTCCCGGGCGAAGACGGTGGTCGGTCCGGCGTCCTGCGTCAACGGCTTCTCCGGCCTGCCCACGCTCACTCTCCTCGGGGATCGGGGCGGTGCGCCGCGGGGTCGCCGCAGGTCTCCGCCGTCTGCTGCCTGTTCCCGCAGACTCCGGCGGGCCGTTCCCGTTCCCCTCCCGGTGCGGTACCGCCGCCGTTTTCGTCGCCCCCGTACCGCACACCCGAACGAGCGTTTATGATCCGGCTTGCCCGAATCCCCGGTCGGGGGACGGGGCACGGGGGCGGGGGAGCCGAATGACACTCATGCATGCGAGGAATGGCGGGCACAGAGCCGTGGACGACGGCCCGTTCCGCCCGTCGTCCGGCGACGCGGACACGCGGTCGGCCCGCGAACGCCCGGCGGACGGGGCGGCCCCGGCGCGGGGACTGTGCTTCCTGCTGCTCGGCCCACTGGAGGGCTGGTCGCAGGGGACCAGGCTCAGGCTGAGCGGCACCATCCAGGAACGCGTCCTGGCGACGCTGCTGCTCGAACCCGGCCGGCTGGTCCCGGTGTCCCGGCTGGTCCAGGCGGCCTGGGAGGAGAACCCGCCGGCCACCGCCGGCCACCAGGTCCGCAAAGCGGTCGCGGATCTGCGCCGGCGCATTCCACGCGGCAGCGAGGTGATCGTCACCGACGGCCCCGGCTACCGTGCCGCGCTCGCCGGCGTCCGGCTCGACCTGCTGGAGTTCGGCGCCCATCTGCGTTCCGCCGCGTCCGCCGAGTCCGCCGGCCGGATCCCGGACGCCGTGCGGGAACTGACCGCGGCGCTCGCCCTGTGGCGCGGGCCCGTCCTGGCCGGGACCGGCGCGGCGGTGATCGACGCGGCCGCCGCGATCCTGGAGGAACGCCGGGTCACCGCGGCCGAGCAGCTGTTCGCGCTGCGGTTGACGCGCGGAGACGGCAAGGTGCTCGTCGCCGATCTGCGGGATCTCGTCGCAGCCCACCCGCTGCGCGAGACCCTGCGCGGCCAGCTGATGCTCGCCCTGTACCGCTCGGGGCGGCAGGCGGAGGCCCTGGAGGAGTACGGCCGGGTCCGCGCCCTTCTGGCGGAGGAACTCGGTGTCGACCCCGGCCCCCACCTGGCCGGACTGTACGAGGACATGCTGCGCGACAGCGTGGACCTCCTTCCGGCCCGGGGACCGTTACCGTCTGCCGAACCGTCCCTGCGGAGGGCCGGCCGTGAGTGTGCTTCCGTCGGGCGCCGGGGCCAGGGCGGGAGGGCCGGACTCGCGAGGGCTGCCGGGGCGGCCGGGACCGGGGCCGGGACCGGGGCCGGGGGAAGCGTGGACGGGCATGGCGAGGCCGTCGGTACGGAAGGCGCCGGGAGCGCCGGGAGCGCAGGAGGCACGGGGAGCGCCGGGAGCGGCCGAAGCACCGGGCCTGCCGCGCGTGCCGGGGACCACGGGGGCACCGGCACGGCCGGGGCGGCCGGCACCACTGCCCCCGTGCCCGTCGGCACCCCCGGGCCTCCCTCCCCCCAGCCGCCAAAGGCCCCCTGCACCCTTCCCTACGACCTCTCCGACTTCACCGGACGGCGTACCGAACTCGCCCGCATCATCGAGCTCGCCACCGACCCCGCCCGGGAGTACCGCACCCGGATCGTCGCCCTCGACGGCATGGGCGGTAGCGGCAAGACCTCCCTCGCCGTCCACGCCGCGCACCAGCTCGCCGGCGACTACCCGGACGGCCAGCTCCACCTCGACCTGCGCGGCTTCACGCCGGGTGAGGAGGGGATGCGGCCCGAGACCGCGCTGGACGTCCTGCTGCGCATGCTCGGCACCCCGGGCGAGCGCATCCCGACGGACCTCCAGAGCCGCGCAGCACTGTGGCGGTCCTCCCTCGTCGGCCGGCGTGTGCTGCTCCTGCTGGACAACGCCGTCGACGCCGCCCAGCTGCACCCGCTGCTGACCGCCGCCCCCGGTTGCCTGGTCCTGATCACCAGCCGGGCCCGGCTGGTCCACCTGGACGGCGCCTCCTGGCTCTCCCTCGGCCTGCTGCCGCCCGAGGACAGCGCCGCGCTGGTCGCCGAGACGCTGGGCGCCGACCGGGTCGCCGCCGAGCCGGACGCGGCCGCCGAACTCATCGAACGCTGCGGCCACCTCCCGCTGGCGCTGCGGATCGCCACGGCCCGGCTGCGCAACCGGCCCCGCTGGACACTGGCCTATCTGGTCGACCGACTGCGCGACGAGACCCGCAGGATGGTCGAGCTCACCTCCGGAGAACGGGGGGTCGCGGCCACCCTGCGTCTGTCCTACCTGGCGATGACCGAGCGGCACCGCACCGCGCTCCGGGTGCTGGCGATGCACCCCGGCGCGCGCATCGACGCCCACGCGGCAGCCGCCCTGCTCGGCCTGGACCTGTTCGACGCGGAGGACCTGCTGGAGCACCTGCTGGACGTCCACCTGCTCCAGCAGCCCGACATCGGCCAGTACACCTTCCACGACCTGGTGCGCAGCTTCGCCCGCGAACTGCCCACCTCCGAGGAGGAGGAGGCGGCCGCCACGGAACGCCTCTTCGGCTACTACGTCTCGGCGACCGAGGCCGCTTGCCAGGTCCTCTTCCCGGGCCGCATGCGGCACCCGACGAAACTCCCCCCGTACGAGGGCGAACTGCCCCCGCTGGGCGACGCCGACGCCGCCCGGCGCTGGTTCGCCCTGGAGCACAAGGGCCTGATCGCGGCGACCGCGCTGGCCTCCGGCCGGGGCCTCGACCGGCACATCGCCGTCCTCGCCCGCAACCTGGTCTTCCACCTCAACGCCCGCGGCCACTTCACCGAGTACGCGGAGGTCGCCCGCACCGCCGCGGCCGCCGCGCGCCGCACCGGCGACCTGTGGCTGCTCAGCTGCAGCCTGTCGAACCTGGGCGTGGCCTGCTGGAAGCTCGGCCTGCTGAAGGAAGGCATCGAGACGGTCACGGAGGCCCGCGAGGCGGCCGTACAGGCCGGCAACCGCCTCACCGAGGCGCACGCCGACAGCGTCCTCGGAATCCTGCACGCCACCGGCGCCGGCTACGAACCCGCCCTCTTCCACCTGCGCCGCTCGCTGGCGCTGGCGCTGGAACTGGGCGCCGAACGCAACCAGGCGGACGTCCTGTGCACGCTCAGCACGGTCTACGAGGAGCTCGGCCGCCATGCCGAGGCCGCGGAGGCAGCCCGGGAGGCCGCCGGGATCTCCCTGCGCCTCGGCTATCTCAACAACCAGGTGACCTCCCTGACCGACCTCGCCTTCGCCGAGGTCGGCCTGGGGGACGCGAGCGCCGCCGGGGAGAGCCTCGCCCGGGCCCGCGCGCTGTGCGACGAGCGGGTCCCGGTCGGCGACACGGCCCTGATGCTCGCCCTGTCCGCCCGGGTCGCCCAGCTCCTCGGTGACACCGGGGCCGGTCACGGGTTCGCCGCCCGTGCCCTGGCCCTGGCCACCGAGACCGACGCCCCGCTGCGCCGCGCCAAGACCCAGAACGTCGTCGCTCGCTTCCACTTCCACGCCGGCGCCCACGGGACGGCCCGCGCGCTGCACGAACAGGCCCACCGCAGTGCCACTCGGGCCCGGCTGTGTGCCGAGGAGTGGCACGCGCTGTCGGGTATGGCGAGCGCGGCACGCGAACTGGGCGCCCCGGAGGCGAGCACCCACCAAGCAGCCGCCAACGCCCTGTTGACCCGCCTGGGCCTGGCCCGTCCTCCCGCGGAACGCTGAACACCCGCCCGTGGACGGCTCCGCGCCTCCGACACGAGGGCGCCCCGCCCGACGACCACTGGAACTCAAGGTCATCACGGGGCGCCCGCGTGAAGGTGTCCTCGGAGAGCTGCGCCACGGCGGCACACCAGCCGGTGGCCGACCGTCCCCGCCGGGCGGGCGACGCCCGGCACCGCACCTCGCCACCTCGGCGGCCACCCTCCGATCAGCCGCGTGCACAACGCCGCGGGTCGAGAGCCCTGGTGCGGGCCTAGTGCGGGCCGACGTCGCTGGCCACCACCTGGTGCTCGGCGGCCCCGGCCGGAAGGTCCGTGGCGGCCACCGCGGTGCCCAGTCCGAGTGCCAGGACCAACGCCGCGTGCATTCCGATCAGTGCCGCTGCCTTCGTACGCATATTTCCCGTCCCCCAGGGGTAGTTGGCGGTGGCCGGCAGTGCTGCCCGCTCTCGACGTCGGCGATGTTTCCGGCGGCGGTTCCCGATCCGGTCCCTTGTCGTTCCCGCCCGCGCGGGACCGACAAGGCTGCTCACAGCCCCCCGTCGGCGCAGTACGCGACCCGTGGCCCGTCCGTGGTCAGCACGGTGTCGGTGCGCAGCGCACCCTCGGAGAACCCGGCGAGGTCGAGGAGTTCCCGCACACAGGACCGCACCCAGGACACCTCGTCCGACGCGCCGGGCGGGCCCGTGCCCTCCCGCGCCACGCTCACCACGTGATGCATTCCGCCCAGCGAAAGCGTCTCCACCCGGTAGCGGGGCCCGAGGAGCAACTCCTCGACGAGCTGCGCGCCGTCAGCCGCGGTCTCGGCCCACAGGGCGAGCGCCGTCCCGTCCCGCACGAAGGCGGGGCTGCCCCACCGGCCCCCGGCGTCGCGGGACTTGATGGTGAGTGGCAGCCCGATCCGCTCCGCGGCGGCCCGGGCCCGGGCGACTCCGTCGGCCTCCTCCGCGCGCACCGGGGGCCAGGACGCCTCGCGCAGCAGCCTCCGCAACGCCACGGGGTCCTTCAGCCGCGCGGCGGCCGGGTCCTGCCACAGCAACCCCTCCCGCTCCCGCCGCACCCGCCGTACGACGGCCCGGACGTCGTCCCCGGCTCCCGGCCCGCACATCAGCTGTCCGATGCCGTACCGCCGTAGGAGCCAGGTCAGCAGGCCGTGCAGGGTCCCGTCGGCGACCCCGACCGGACCGGTGACGAGCAGCCGCTCCAGGGGGACCGTGCCCGGCAGCGCCTCCAGCGGCCCCACCACCGCCCACAGGTCGAACCCGGCGGCCACGGCCGACCGCACGAGCCCTTCCCCGGGCATCACCAACAGCATCCGTTCCGCAACGCTCGCCACGGCCTCTCTCCCGCCGATCCGCTCGAACGCCGCCAGGCTCCACCGCTGGCTTCCTGTCCGCCTCCCGCCCCGTTCCCCGTGACACCACCGCTTCCGTCCGACCGGTGCCCGACTTCTCCCGTTCCTCCCTTCTCCCTGCCCGGCGGACGCTCCCCACACCCCGTGCCGGCCGGCGAGCACGGCCTCGGAGAGATGCGCCGCATGCTCGAGATTCCGGGCGAGGTCTCCGCCTTCCTCGGGGCGGGCCACCGAATGGCCGGTATGGTGCCGGTCGATCCCGGGGGCTGCCGTGCTCCCGCTGGTGAGGCTCTCGCGGACGGACGAATCCGTTGCGGGGGCCGATGTGTATCGGCGTTGCCGAGGCGAAGGTGCCGCACGGAAAGTGTGCGTACGTAGGCGTTGAGTGAAGAGTCGGTTCCGCGGGGGTGGGAGACATGACTGGTTCGGCCTGGCTGCGGATGCCGGTCGCGGGGGCCGTCGTGCTCGGGGTGGTCGGGTGCGGCAAGGGGCTCCGCGCTGGTGCAGGGCGGCCACGGAAAGGGCCGGAGCGGCGCGGCGCCCGTGCGGGTCCCGGTACCGGGACCCGTCCTCGACGTCTCCGGCCGGCATGTGATCGTCGAGGGCTGCGTCGAGGGCCGCATCGAGGAGGGCGGCGAGGAGGGCGGCGAGGAAGATGCCGGGGGAGGCGCTGACGAGGACGCCGTCGGGAGTGAGGGCGGCTGGGGGTGATCTCCGGCCGGTTCCGGGCAGGTCCCCGGGCAGGTCATGGTTCGGTCCCCCGCGGTGAGGGGAATCGCGTGGCCGCATAGCGTGTTGTGCAGCACGACGAGGGAAAGATCCTTCCCAAGCAGTAGGGTCATTCCTTTGCCTACCTATTACTCTTGAGCCCAAAGCCGCGCTGTGTGGCTATGAAGGAGTGAAATGAGGAGCAGAAACCCGGTCTTCTCGCGACGGGGGTTCAGCCGCGACAACGGCTACGCGGGCTTCAACACCGCGCCGCAGGCCGGGGGTCCCGCTGTCGCCACGCAGGGCAACCCGTACGCGCAGCCCACCGGCAACCCGTACGCGCAGAACCCCTACGCGCAGAAGCCGTACGGCCAGCAGGACGTGCAGCACGGCGCGCCGCCGCAGGCGCCCGCCACCGCCGGCCGGATGACCATCGACGACGTCGTCATGCGCACGGGCACCACGCTCGGCGTGCTCATCGTCTTCGCCGCGCTCGCGTGGGCCCTGCTGCCCGTGGACGACGCCAACCTCCCCCAGTCCATCGGCATCGGCATCGGCGCCGCGCTGGTCGCCATGGTCCTGGGGCTCGTGCAGTCCTTCAAGCGCAAGGCCGCGCCCGCGCTGATCCTGACGTACGCCGCGTTCGAGGGTGTGTTCCTCGGCGTCATCTCCAGCGTCGTCGACAACCGCATCGCCGATGGTGCGGCCATGCAGGCCGTGCTCGGCACCATGGCGGTCTTCGCCGGTGTGCTGGTGGCGTACAAGGCGGGCTGGATCCGCGTCAACCGCCGTTTCTACGGCTTCGTGATGGCGGCCGCGCTCGGCTTCATCCTGCTGATGGCCGTGAACATGCTGTTCGCGGTGTTCGGCGGCGGTGACGGCCTCGGCTTCCGCAGCGGCCCGCTCGGCATCCTGTTCGGCGTCATCGGCATCATCCTCGGTGCCTGCTTCCTCGCCCTGGACTTCAAGCAGGTCGAGGACGGCCTCGCCTACGGTGCCCCGCGCGAGGAGGCCTGGCTCGCCGCCTTCGGTCTCACGCTGACGCTGGTCTGGCTCTACCTGGAGTTCCTGAGGC
Source organism: Streptomyces sp. NPDC005774 (assembly GCF_042871645.1). Lineage (NCBI taxonomy): Bacteria > Bacillati > Actinomycetota > Actinomycetes > Kitasatosporales > Streptomycetaceae > Streptomyces > Streptomyces sp. NPDC005774. The sequence goes on from NZ_JBIAIV010000033.1 coordinate 9,463, forward strand.
TCATCGCGATCTTCAGCAGCAGCGATTAGCGACCGGCCGGCGCGTCGGTGACCGACGCGTCCGATCCACGCGGACACACGCAAGGGCCCCGGGTTCACCCGGGGCCCTTCGCCATGGTGCGGACAGGGTGGGTGGTGGTGGGTAGGGGTGAGTGGTGGGTCGTCGTGGGCGGGGCGCGGGCTCAGCGCAGGTTGCGCGCGGCCCTTCTCAGGTCGTACTCGTGGACGATCGCCTTGGCATGGCCGTACGCCAGGTCGTACTCATGGCGGAGCCAGCTGACCTTCTCCTCGAAGCGGAAGAGGGAGGGGCCTTCTTCTTCGACGGTGCGCAGCCAGTCGGAGATCTCACGACCGGTGCAGTGCGGGATGCGGGCGAGCATGTTGCGATGGGTCTCCTCGGAGAGGACTTGGGACATCGGCGCCTCCAGCGCAGGGGTGTGAGCCGGTCCTTCAGGTCACCGTGCCCGACCGTTCGTCCGTTGGCAACAGGCCCGTCGTGCCGCGTACGCTCACCGCGTGGTTGATACGACGCCCCTCACCCGTGCCGTGGATCATTTCGCCGACCGCCTGCGGGCCGCGCCGCAAAGCAGGCTGCAACGGGGGGCCGCCGCCGAGGCGCTCGCCCTGGCCAGGGAACTGGCGGTGTGGACCCAGCGTCTGGAGGAGCCGGGCACCGAGCCCCGCGAGATGCCCGATGCGGGCATGTTCGCCGCCGCCGACCAGATCACCGTCGCCGGCCACGACCTGGCGCTCGCACTGGAGAACGAGAAAGAGGTCGCAGAGGCGCTAAGGCTCGTGGAGGAGGCGCAGAAGCGCGCCGGGGTGTAGGGACACGCCCGGCGCGCGGAAGGGCCGCGGGGAAGGGCCGCGCGGAAGGGCCGCGGGGAAGGAGCGCGCGGAAGGACTCGCGCGGAAGGCTCAGAGGGACGCGATGACGCGGTCCGCCAGGATGTAGACGTTCTCCTCGCCGCAGGCGAAGGTCAGCGTGTACGCGCCCGAGACGCCGGAACCACCCAGCAGGAACGGGGCCCGGCCCTCCCGCAGGGCCGCGGCCAGCCGCTCCGCGGTCTCCCGGTGCCCCGGCGTCATGCACAGCGTCGTGCCGTCGGCGAAGACGTAGACGTCCAGGGTGCCCAGCGGGCCGGGGCGGACGTCGGTCAGTTCCACCTCGGCGGAGGCCAGCTCCTCCAGCGTGGAGACGGTGCGCTCGTGGTCGTTCGCGACCGGTGACGGGTTCGGGACGAAGTCCGGGTGCGAGGGGTGCCGGCGGCGGGCCGCGGCCAGTTCCGGGGACTCCGTGGGGGTACCGCCCTGGACGAAGTCCTTCGAGGCGTACTCGTCGGTGTCGGCCCCCGGGTCGGCCATCGGTTCCAGACCCACGAAATCGGTCTGCCGCGGCATGAACAGCTCACTGTCGGCCAGACCCAGCAGGGACGGCGCGTCGGAGATGTCACGCACCTCCTGGGCGGCCCAGAACGCCCGCGCCTCGGCGAGTTCCCGTTCCCGTTCCTCCGCGAGAGCCTCGGCCACGGCCGTGCGTATCTCGTCCGTGTGGGCGGAGCGGGCGGCGGGCAGGAGCGCACGCGTGGCGGCGGCACGGTCCTTGACCAGCTCGGCGTGCAGGGCCGCGACCTGTCGGCGCAGCACCAGAATGCTGCGCAGAACGGCGACGCCCACGGCGCCGGTTGCGGCCGTGGTGACCAACAGGGCGATCGGCATGGCGCTCACTGACGTACTCCCGGTTCAAAGTCGACCCCCGACTTCCTACATCAGCTTGAAGGGTGGACTAACCATCTGTCAGTGCGTAACGTCACGAAACGGACAGAGTGTGGTTTCCAGGCTGGCGGGAGGTGGGGCCCTGACCTGCGTGAATATCCGCTGCGAGGGAGATAGGTCACATCCTGGGGGAGATTGGATCACGGAACGGCCCGGAACCCCGGTGGTGCAAGGGTTCCGGGCCGCAGCTTCACCGAACGTGCCGCCCCGGCTACTTCCCGGCATCGCGACGGTGGCCGACCGAGGTGGTCAGCTGAGGCGCTCGATGACCATGGCCATGCCCTGGCCGCCGCCGACGCACATGGTCTCCAGGCCGAACTGCTTGTCGTGGAACTGGAGGGAGTTGATGAGCGTGGCGGTGATGCGGGCGCCGGTCATGCCGAACGGGTGGCCGACGGCGATGGCGCCGCCGTTGACGTTCAGCTTCTCCAGCGGGATGCCGAGCTCGCGGTAGGAGGGGATGACCTGCGCGGCGAACGCCTCGTTGATCTCGGCCAGGTCGATGTCGTCGATGGTGAGGCCGGCGCGGCGCAGCGCCTGCCGGGACGCCTCGACCGGACCGAGGCCCATGATCTCCGGGGAGAGGCCGGAGACGCCGGTGGAGACGATCCGGGCGAGCGGGGTCAGGCCCAGCTCGCGGGCCTTGGTGTCGCTCATGACGACGAGTGCGGCGGCGCCGTCGTTGAGCGGGCAGCAGTTGGCGGCGGTGACCAGGCCGTCGGGGCGGAAGACGGGCTTGAGGCCGGAGACGCCCTCCAGGGTGACGCCCGCGCGCGGGCCGTCGTCCTTGGCGACGACCGTGCCGTCGGGCAGCGTCACCGGGGTGATCTCGCGCTCCCAGAAACCGTTCTTGAGGGCTTCCTCGGCCAGGTTCTGCGAGCGGACGCCGAACTCGTCCATGTCCTGGCGGGTGACGCCCTTCAGCCGTGCCAGGTTCTCGGCGGTCTGGCCCATCGCGATGTAGGCGTCCGGGGCGAGGCCGTCCTCGCGCGGGTCGTGCCAGGTGGTGCCCTCCTGCTCCGCGACGGCGGCGGTACGGGCCTCGGCCTCGGCGAAGAACGGGTTGCGGGTGTCGGGCAGGCTGTCGGAGTTGCCCTTCGTGAACCGGGAGACCGTCTCGACGCCGGCCGAGATGAAGACGTCGCCCTCGCCGGCCTTGATGGCGTGCAGCGCCATGCGGGAGGTCTGCAGGGAGGAGGAGCAGTAGCGCGTGACGGTGCAGCCGGGGAGGTGGTCCATCCCCATCTGTACGGCGACGACGCGGCCGAGGTTGTTGCCCTGCTCGCCGCCGGGGAGGCCGCAGCCGAGCATCAGGTCGTCGATGTCCTCGGGGCCCAGCTCGGGGACCTTGGCGAGGGCGGCCTGGATGATCGAGGCGGTCAGGTCGTCCGGGCGCACATCCTTCAGGGAGCCCTTGAAGGCGCGGCCGATGGGGGAACGGGCGGCAGAGACGATCACGGCTTCGGGCATTACGGCTCCTGAGGGAAGGGGCGGCGCGCAGCGCCTCGTCGAGGGGTGGTGGTCGGGCGGCGGGAGGGCATACCGCGCGGTCGGGCAGGGCTGCTTGGGAAGTTACCCGGACGTAGTGGCGGGGTCACGGGGCGCGCGGTGTGACACTGGCCGCATCTTACTAAGCGCTTGCTTGGGTCTGGGGCTCCCCGGACTCCGCGACCTGCGGCTCCGGCTCCCGCACCCGGCGGCGCTTCCGGCGCTTGAGCAGGGCCCAGGGGCCCCTCGGGCCCGCGGGCATGGCCGCGGTGACCTCGGTGCCCGCCTCCGAGGCGGCCTCGGCCGCGGCTCGGGCGACGGGGAGGAAGCCCTCGCGGCGCGCCGCGTCGGGACGCTCGTCCTGGGCCGGCCACAGACCGAGGACGGCGCAGACCGTCGGCAGGACGGCCATGGCCGCCGTGGCGTACCCCTCGGCGGAGGGGTGGTAGCTGTCGGGGCCGAAGAGCTCACGGGGATGCGCGGCGAACTCGGGGCCGAGCAGGTCACCCAGCGACACCGTGCGCCCGCCCTGCTCGACCGCGCCGATCGTCTGGGCCGCCGCCAGTTGCCGGGAGGCCCGCCGGGCCAGCCAGCGCAGGGGCTGCTGGACCGGTTCGATCGTGCCCAGGTCGGGGCAGGTGCCCACGACGACCTCCGCCCCCGCCGTACGCAGCCGGCGCACCGCCGCGGACAGGTGGCGGACGGAGAGCGCGGGCGACATGCGGTGCGTCACGTCGTTCGCGCCGACCATGATCACGCAGATGTCGGGCACCCGGGACGGATCCGCGAGGGTCCGCGTCACCTGCCGGTCCAGATCGTCGGAGCAGGCCCCGGGTACCGCCACCGTGCTCAGCCCCACCGGCCGCTCCGCGACCGCCGAGACCCCCGAGGCCAGCAGCGCGCCCGGGGTCTGGCCGGCCCGGTGCACGCCTTGGCCGGCGGCCGTGGAGTCGCCCAGCATCGTCAGCCGCAGCGCCGGCTGCCCGGGCACCGTGTAGGCGGCGCCGTACAGGCCGTCCGCGGTCGGTACGTGCGGGCTCCTGCCGTTGCCCACGCGGCGTCGCGCCAGCCGGACCTCGGCCAGCAGCAGCCCGACGCCGGCCGCGCCGGCCAGGCCGATGCCGCCCCCGCCGTACGCGGCGCCGGCCGCGATCCGCCGGGCCACCCTCGCCCTCGACATCCTCGTCATGCCTCGCCGCCACCTCCTCCGAGCCGTACAGCGGTACCGCCTCACAGCCGCACAGCAGTACGGCCTCACAGCCGTCCGTACGGCCTCACAGCCGTACACCAAGTGCTTGCCCCGTACGGACCGTGATCCAATCTTCGCGGTGAGTGAACGGTCCGGGGGAAACGGCGCCGGGGGCCGGGCTCAGGGTCAGTGCCCGGAGCAGGCTCTACGCTGGCATCACTACGTCAACCACATCTTTTGCAGCATCCGGAGACAACGGTGCAATTCCACGACTCGATGATCAGCCTCGTCGGCAACACCCCGCTCGTGAGGCTCAACAACGTCACCCACGGCATCGGGGCGACCGTCCTGGCCAAGGTGGAGTACTTCAACCCCGGCGGCTCGGTGAAGGACCGCATCGCCCTGCGCATGATCGAAGCGGCGGAGAAGAGCGGAGAGCTGCAGCCGGGCGGCACCATCGTCGAGCCGACCAGCGGCAACACCGGCGTCGGCCTGGCCATCGTGGCCCAGCAGAAGGGGTACAAGTGCATCTTCGTGTGCCCCGACAAGGTCTCCATGGACAAGATCAGCGTATTGCGGGCGTACGGGGCCGAAGTGGTCGTCTGCCCGACCGCGGTGGACCCCGAGCACCCCGACTCGTACTACAACGTCTCCGATCGGCTGGTCCGTGAGACACCGGGGGCCTGGAAGCCGGACCAGTACTCCAACCCCAACAACCCGCTCAGCCACTACGAGTCCACCGGCCCGGAGCTGTGGGAGCAGACCGAGGGGAAGATCACCCACTTCGTGACCGGGGTCGGGACCGGCGGCACCATCTCCGGGACCGGGCGCTACCTCAAGGACGCCAGCGACGGCCGCGTCCAGGTCATCGGCGCCGACCCCGAGGGCTCCGTCTACTCCGGCGGCTCCGGACGGCCCTACCTGGTGGAGGGCGTCGGCGAGGACTTCTGGCCGACCGCCTACGACCGGACCGTCGCGGACGAGATCGTCCCCGTGTCCGACAAGGACTCCTTCCAGATGACCCGGCGCCTCGCCAAGGAGGAGGGCCTGCTCGTCGGAGGATCGTGCGGCATGGCCGTGGTCGCGGCGCTGCGGGTGGCCGAGCGGCTCAGCGAGGACGACGTCGTGGTGGTGCTGCTCCCGGACAGCGGACGCGGCTACCTCAGCAAGATCTTCAACGACGAGTGGATGGCCGACTACGGCTTCCTCGAGGACGCCGGCCCCAGCGCGCGCGTCAGCGCCGTCCTCGACCACAAGGAGGGCGGTCACATCCCGTCCCTCGTGCACATGCACCCCGACGAGACGGTCGGGGAGGCCATCGAGGTGCTGCGTGAGTACGGCGTGTCGCAGATGCCGGTCGTCAAGCCGGGCGCCGGCCACCCGGACGTGATGGCCGCCGAGGTCGTCGGCTCGGTGGTGGAACGGGAGCTGCTGGACGCGCTGTTCAGCAAGAGGGCCTCGCTCGGCGACCCGCTGGAGAAGCACATGTCCGCCCCGCTGCCGCAGGTCGGTTCCGGTGAGCCGGTCGCGGACCTGATGGCCGTGCTGGGCAAGGCCGACGCGGCGATCGTCCTGGTCGAGGGCAAGCCGACCGGTGTCGTCAGCAGCCAGGACCTGCTCTCCTTCCTCGCCAAGGACGGGAAGTGACCGGCGGTTGACGTCCGCCGACGGCGGGTGGCCCGGCCGTGAGTGCCGGGAGCCGAGCCGGCCGTGACGTGATCTTCATGAACTTCGCGGAAGTGGTACGCGGGTGTCACGTGCGCGCAGCACTCGCTTAACACCGGTCCGGCAGATTGGTCGTTGTCGGCGGGGCAGGTGAGGGTACCTCCCAGGCGTTCAGCGCTGGGGGAGGCTCTCCTCTTCCCGGCCGACAGGGAACGGCGTCACAGGACCTCCGGAGCGGCTCCCGGACCTCCATGGACGCCAGGCGCGCAGTCCGGCCCGACCGGCCCGCGTCGCTACGCGGGGACCACCGTCGTCCCGCCCCCCGGCAACGGGGGTGCGGTGGTCCCCGCGTTGATCCCGTCCGGCCTCCCGCGCCCTGACCCCGCGTTCAGCCCTCCGTACTCAGCCCCCGTGCTCAGTCCTCCCAGGCGTCGTCCTGCCGCTGCTGCCTGCGGCGGCCGAACAGGCCCGGGTTGATGCGGGCCGCCTGGACGGCGTTCACACCGACGATGCCCAGCCAGGCGACCAGCAGGCCGGGCAGATGGGCCACACCGCCGCCGATGGCGGACAGCGGCACCGCCAGGACCAGGGAGACGATCCCGAAGCCGAAGCGCTCGCCCCAGGTGTCCGTGGCCTTCGGCGACCGGGAGTCCCGGGCCACCGTCATCTGCTGCTCGGCGAGCTGCCGGCGCACCCGGCGCTCCACCGCGTCGTCGATGCGCTGGTCGACCTTCTCCAGGAACGAGTCGACCAGCGCGGACTCGTACTCGTCGCCCAGTTCCCTGCGGGTCTGCAGGGTGGCGTTGAGTTCCTTCTTCAGATCGGCGTCCCGCGCATCCATTCCGGTCATACGGACCACGGTAGGCAGCCCGGCCGCCCATTGCACTGGGGATAGCCCCCCTTGTCGGCCGGGGGCCTGCCCGGTCCCGGTCGTGCGCGCCCGGCGTTCGCCTGTATAACGGCATGCAGGAAGCGCGGTCGGTGAATGGGCCGGGTGGACAGCCGTGCGGCCGGCGCCATGTGATCAGTGCCGTGTGATCAGTGCCGTGTGATCAGGTCGAGGGGGAGCCGCGTCATGAGTGTCACCGAGGGGCCTGCCGCACGCCTGCAGGCGCTGTTCGAGGGGCACCGGCTGACGCCGACGCAGCGGCGCATCGCGCACAGCATGGTGCGCCGCGCGGCCGACGTACCGTTCCTCTCCAGTGTGGAACTGGCCGAACTGGCCGGGGTCAGCCAGCCCTCCGTGACCCGGTTCGCGGTCGCCCTCGGCTTCGACGGCTATCCGGCCCTGCGACGGCATCTGCGCGAGGTCGTGCCCTCCGGACCGCCGGCGCCGGACGCCGGGTCGTACAACGAGTACCAGCAGGCCGTCGAGGCCGAGATCGAGAATCTGCGGCACCTGGCCGAGGTGCTCGCCGATCCGGAGCCCGTGCGGCGGGCGGGGCGGATCCTCGCGGGCAGCCGGCCGCTGCCCGTGCTCGGGCTGCGCGCGGCGGCGGCACAGGCCCACGGCTTCGCCTACTTCGCCGCCAAGGTCCACCCCGACGTACGGCTGCTCAACGAGGGCGGCACCATGCTCCACGACCGCGTCGACGCCGCCGCCGCGGCCGGCGCCACAGCCCTGCTCTGCTTCGCGCTGCCCCGGCACCCCCGGGAGGTCGTCGACGCCCTCACCCATGCCAAGGAGACGGGGCTGACCGTGGTCACCGTCGCCGACTCCGCCTTCGCACCGGTCGCCAAGGTCTCCGACCTGCTGCTGCCCGCCGCCGTCGGCACCGGGCTCGCCTTCGACACGGCGTGCGCGCCGATGCTGCTGGGCCGGGTGCTGCTGGAGGCGATGTGCGACGGCCTGCCCGGCGCCCAGGCCCGTCTGGAGGAGTTCGACACCAAGGCGGTGACGCGCGGCCTGTTCGTGGAATGACGCCGGGACCCGGAGCGGCGGGGCGAGGTGCCGCTCCTTGCCGGTATCTCAGATTTCTCTCACCTCGAGTCACTAATCTGCGCTCCGGACCCTACGGACGCTCCACTGAAGTGGGACGGGAGGCAGGACATGATGCGCGCAGGACGCGGAGGACAGGGGCTGGCTCGGGTGGCCGTGGTCGTACGGGCCGGGGCCGCCCCGCTGTGGTGGCTGGGGGTGTTCGCGGCGGGCATCGGCGCACTGGTGCCGGGACTGACCGGCCGCCGTATCGGTGTGTCGGCCGGTGCCGCGCTGTTCCTCGTGGCCCTCGCCGTGGTGGCGTACGTACGGCGCGGGCGATACCGCGAACTGGCCCGGCCGGCGGTGCGGGCGGGTAAGCACGACGTGCTCCAGGACCGGGCGGTCAGCATGCGCAACTGGCGCCGCCGGCACCGCTGGTGGCTGCTGCTCGGCTTCCTCGCCGCCCTGGGCAGCGCGTTCGCGGTCCCCGCGGCGGGCGGTCTGCTGCTCGCCGGGTGCGGTGTGGGCCTGTGGCTGAAGGCGTCCTGGATCGGCCGCCTGGAGGAGGCCGGTGAGGCCCTGCTGTGGGTCCGCGTCGACTGGATGAGCGGCGGTGCGAGCAGCCCGGCCGGCAAGGCGGTCAAGGGCTACCGGACCACCGGCATCGCGGCAGGCGACGCGATGCCGGGCGGCGCCCGCCGCCGGGCCTCGGCCCTGACCTGACCCGGCCTGACCCGATCTGGCGGGGCCTGGCCGGGCCTGATGCGACCGGGCCTGATGCAGGTCCGGCCCGGCCCGACCCGTGTCAGGCCGGGCCGGGCCGGTCAGGGCCGGTCGGTCACGGGATCAGGGCGTCGGCGTGGGCGCCGCCCGATTCGGCCACGATCTCCTCGGCGGTCTGAGCCGGGCGCACCAGTGCGAAGGCGATCCCGTCACCCGTGCCGTTCGCGCGGTGCGCGGTGAAGCCGTGGACGGCCGGGCGGGGGAGCGAGTTGTACCCGTAGTGGTGGGCGAAGGCGTACGCGCCGGTGTCCAGCGCCGCCACGTGGTCGTCCTGCTCCAGCAGCGGCAGCGGGATCTCGCGGGCGAGCAGGTCGCCCGCGAAACAGGCCGGTCCCGCCACGTCCTGCGCCACCGCCGGCCCTTCCTTGGGCCGCCCCGCGGCGTCGTACGCGGCGATCCTGAGCGGCCACGCGGCCGGCGTGTACACCGTGCGCGTCGCCACCTGCACGCCCGCGTGCGTTACCGCGACCGCCCGTCCGCCGACGCTCTTGGCGTACTCCACCCGGGCGACCACCGTGCCGTGCTTCGCCAGCAGCGACCGCCCGAACTCGGTGACCAGCCCGTACCGCCCGTCGAACAGTCCGGGCACCGTCTCCTTCAGCAGCCGCGCGTACCGCGTGTACGTCGGGCCGGCCGTGTCGGAGGTGAAGTCGACCGGCAGCCCGCCGCCGATGTCGACGGTGTCGACCTGCTGCCGCCCCGCGCGCCGGTTGATCTCCTCGGCCAGCGCGTACGTCTGAGCCACGCCCTTCGCCATCAGGGGCAGGGCGATGCCCTGGGAGCCGGTGTGCGTGTGCAGCCGGGTCAGCCACGGCCGGTCGAGGTACGCCCGCACGACCCATTCCCGCGCCCCCTCGTCGCGCAGCGCCACACCGAACTTCGAGGTCGCCGTGGCGGTGGACAGCGCCTCGATGGTGCCCCCGCCGACCTGCGGGTTCACCCGGATGCCGAGGGGGGAGCTGATACCGGCCGACCGCGCCAGGGAGTCGGACATCAGGGCGTCGATACGCGCCAGCTCCTGCGGATTGTCCGCGTTGACGGCGATGCCCAGCGCCAGCGCCTCCCGCAGCTCGGCCGGTGTCTTGGCGGGTGAGTCCAGCACGGTGTGCTTCGGCGGCACCCCCGCCGCCCGTGCCAGCGCCAGCTCGCCGGGGCTGGCGACCTCGGCCCCGATGCCCTCCGTGTGCAGCAGCCGCAGCACCGGTACCAGCGGGGTCGCCTTCACCGCGAAGGCGTGCAGCACGGGGGTGCCGGACGGTGTCACCGCCGCGAAGGCCTCCCGCAGCTCGGCCGCCGACTCCCGGATGCCCGTGACGTCGAGCAGCGCCACCAGGGGATGACCGGGACCGAGCAGCCCCTGTGCCACGGCGGCCCGCACCGCCGCGTCCCGCCGAGCCGCCCGCCTCGTTCCCGCTGCCTGTCCGTCGTCCTCGCCGTGGCCCGTCTCCCGCGCCCCGCCGTCGACTCCCGTTCCAGTGCCCATGCCCATGCCCATGCCTGTACCCACGTCGGCGCCCATGCCTCCAGCCAAGCACCGTCCGGCGCTCCGCGCCGACACGGCCGCGTGCATTGACTGACCCTATTCAGACTGCGAAGGTGTGAATATCTGTAGTAAGCGCGGGAGCTCGCCACCAGGAGGCAGACCATGTCAGGACCCCGCCCGCCCGTCTCCTCCCACCGGGCCCGCACCGGGCCCGCCGCGCCGCCCCGCGGCCCCGTCCGCGCCCCGCGCGGCACGGATCTGAGCACCCTGGGCTGGCCCCAGGAAGCGGCCCTGCGCATGCTGCAGAACAACCTCGACCCGGAGGTCGCCGAGCACCCCGACCAGCTCGTCGTCTACGGAGGCACCGGCAAGGCGGCCCGCGACTGGCGCTCCTTCGACGCCATGGTCCGCACCCTGAGGACCCTCAAGCAGGACGAGACGATGCTCGTCCAGTCCGGCCGCCCCGTCGGCGTCATGCAGACCCACGAATGGGCCCCGCGTGTCCTCATCGCCAACTCCAACCTCGTCGGCGACTGGGCCAACTGGGAGGAGTTCCGCCGCCTGGAGGCCCTCGGCCTGACCATGTACGGGCAGATGACCGCCGGCTCCTGGATCTACATCGGCACCCAGGGCATCCTCCAGGGCACCTACGAGACGTTCGCCGCCGTCGCCGCGAAGAAGTTCGGCGGCACCCTCGCCGGGACCGTCACCCTGACCGCGGGACTCGGCGGCATGGGCGGCGCCCAGCCGCTCGCCGTCACCATGAACGACGGCGTCGCGATCTGCGTCGACTGCGACCCGCGCGCCATCGACCGCCGCATCGAGCACCGCTACCTGGACGTGAGGGCCGACTCCCTCGACCACGCCCTCCGCCTGGCCACCGAGGCCCGTGACGCCCGCCGCCCGCTGTCCATCGGCGTCCTCGGCAACGCCGCCGACGTGGTCCCGCGACTGCTGGCCATGGACGCCCCCGTCGACATCGTCACGGACCAGACCTCCGCCCACGACCCGCTGGCCTACCTGCCCGCCGGAATCGGCTTCGAGGACATGGCCGACGCCGCCGCCAAGGACCCGGCCGGTTTCACCGCCCGCGCCCGGGAGTCCATGGCCCGGCACGTGGAGGCGATGGTCGGCTTCATGGACGCCGGGGCCGAGGTCTTCGACTACGGAAACTCCCTCCGCGGCGAAGCACAACTCGCCGGATACGACCGGGCCTTCGCCTTCCCCGGCTTCGTGCCCGCGTACATCCGCCCGTTGTTCTGCGAGGGCAGGGGACCCTTCCGCTGGGCCGCCCTGTCCGGCGACCCCGCCGACATCGCGAAGACCGACCGGGCCGTCCTCGAGCTCTTCCCCGAGGCCGAGTCCCCGCAGAACGCGTCCCTCGCCCGCTGGATGCGCCTGGCCGGGGAACGGGTCCGCTTCCAGGGCCTGCCCGCGCGCATCTGCTGGCTCGGATACGGCGAGCGGGACAGGGCCGGCGAACGGTTCAACGACATGGTCGCCTCCGGGGAACTGTCGGCCCCCGTCGTCATCGGCCGCGACCACCTCGACTGCGGCTCCGTGGCCTCCCCGTACCGCGAGACCGAGGGCATGCTCGACGGGTCCGACGCGATCGCCGACTGGCCGCTGCTCAACGCCATGGTGAACGTGGCGTCCGGGGCCTCCTGGGTGTCCGTCCACCACGGCGGCGGCGTCGGCATGGGCCGCTCCCTGCACGCGGGCCAGGTGACGGTCGCCGACGGCACCGGGCTCGCCGGCGAGAAGATCCGGCGGGTCCTGACCAACGACCCAGGGATGGGCGTCATCCGCCACGTGGACGCCGGCTACGACCTCGCGGACTCGGTCGCGGCGGAGCGGGGCGTACGGGTACCCATGCGCGAGGGGGCCGAGGGGTCCGAGGAGCACGGGGGGCGCGGGGGGCGCGAGGGTGAGAACGCGTGACCGGGGCCTCCACGCCTCCCGCTTTCCAGGCGATGTGGCGTGACCTGCTCCCTCTCGGCCGTCATCCCGGCTCCGGCGGCTACCGGCGTTATGCCTGGACCGGCGCCGACGCCGAATGCCGGGCCTGGTTCGCCGCGCAGGCCGCACTGCGGGGACTGCGGCTCGACGTGGACCGGAACGGGAACCAGTGGGCCTGGCTCGGCGACCCCGCCGACGGGGATGCCGTCGTCACCGGATCCCATCTGGACTCCGTGCCGGACGGCGGAGCGTTCGACGGCCCCCTCGGAGTGGTCTCCGCCTTCGCCGCCCTCGACGAACTGCGCCGTAGAGGAACACCGCTCGACCGCCCCCTCGGCATCGTCAACTTCGGTGACGAGGAGGGCGCCCGCTTCGGACTCGCCTGCGTCGGCTCACGGCTCACCGCCGGACAGCTCACCCGCGACCGGGCGCACCGCCTCACCGACGGCGACGGGATCACCCTGCCCCGGGCGATGGAGGCCGCCGGACACGACCCCGACGCCATCGGCGCCGACCCCGAACGGCTCGCCCGCATCGGCGCCTTCGTCGAACTGCACGTCGAACAGGGCCGTGCCCTCGACCTGTCCGGCGACCGGATCGGCATCGCCAGTGCCATCTGGCCGCACGGCCGTTGGCGGTTCGACTTCCGCGGCGAGGCCAACCACGCCGGCACCACCCGTCTCGCCGACCGACGCGACCCCATGCTGCCGTATGCCGAGACCGTCCTCGCCGCCCGCCGCGAGGCCGAACTCGCCGGTGCCGTCGCCACCTTCGGCAAGATCGCCGTCGAGCCGAACGGCGTCAACGCCATCCCCTCCCTGGTGCGCGGCTGGCTCGACTCCCGCGCCGCCGACCGGACGAGCCTGGACACCGTGGTCGCCGGGGTGGAGAAAGCGGCCCGCGACCACGCCGCTGCCCACGGCGTGGACCTGGACGTGGTCCGGGAGTCCCACACACCCGTCGTCGACTTCGACCACGCCCTGCGCGACGAACTCGCCCGCATCCTGTGCCGGGACGAAGACCCCGGCCCGGCACCGGGCCGGGTCCCCGTCCTCGGCACGGGGGCCGGACACGACGCCGGGATCCTCTCCGCGAGCATTCCGACCGCCATGCTGTTCGTGCGCAACCCCACGGGCGTCTCGCACTCCCCGGCCGAGTACGCGGCCGAGGACGACTGCCTGGCCGGGGTGGCCGCACTCGCCGACGTACTGGAGGGACTGGTGTACAGGTGACACAGGACAGCGCCACCACAGCGAGCGCAACGGCCGGCCGGACCACCACAGCCACTGCGCCCCCTGCGCCCACCGGGGCCCCTGTGCCCACCGCGCCCTCTGTGTCCACCGCGCCCTCCGGGCGGACGTTCTGGCTGGAGCATGCCTGGCTCGGCGACCGGGTCGAGCCGGGCGTGACCGTGGCCGTCGGTGTCCGTGGTGACGGCGGTGGTGACGGCCGCATCACCGCCGTCACCACGGGCGTCCCCGCCCCGCCCCCGGGGGCGGAGATCCTGCGCGGGCTGACCCTCCCCGGGCTGGCCAACGCCCACTCGCACGCTTTCCACCGCGCGCTGCGCGGCACCGTCCAGGTCGGTGCCGGCACCTTCTGGACCTGGCGCGAGGTGATGTACTCGGTCGCCGACCGGCTGACCCCCGAGACCTACCACCGGCTCGCCCGTGCCGTGTACGCGGAGATGGCCCTCGCCGGCATCATCGCCGTCGGCGAGTTCCACTACCTGCACCACGCCCCCGGCGGCACCCCGTACACCGAGCCCAACGCCATGGGGGAGGCACTCATCGCGGCCGCCGCCGAGGCCGGTGTCCGCATCACCCTCCTCGACACCGCCTACCTGTCCGCCGGCTTCGGAGAGCCACCCACCGTCCACCAGCGCCGCTTCTCCGACGGCACCGCCGAGGCCTGGGCCGAACGCTGTTCAGATCTCAAGGAACGGGATCACGCACGGATCGGTGCCGCCATCCACTCCGTACGGGCCGTGCCCGCCCGGGAGCTGGAGACCGTGGCACGCTGGGCGCAGGAGCGGCGGGCCCCGCTGCATGTGCATCTGTCTGAGCAGACCGCCGAGAACGAGGCATGCCAGGAGGCGTACGGCCGCACCCCGGCCCGCCTTCTCGCCGACCACGGCGTGCTCGGACCGCGCACCACCGGCATCCACAACACGCACCTCACCGGCCAGGACATCGCGCTCATCGGCGGCAGCGGCACCGGCACCTGCATGTGCCCCACGACGGAACGCGACCTGGCCGACGGCATCGGCCCCGCGGCCGCCCTCCAGCGCCGGGGCTCCCCACTCTCCCTCGGCTCGGACAGCCACGCCGTCATCGACCTGCTGGAGGAGGCGCGCGCCCTGGAGCTGAACGAGCGCCTGCGCACCCGCACCCGCGGCCACTGGACGGCGAACGCACTGCTGCGGGCGGCCACCGCCGGCGGTCACGCCGCCCTCGGCTGGGACCGGGCGGGCACCATCGAACCCGGTGCCCTCGCCGACCTGACCACCCTCACGCTGGAGTCGGTCAGAACAGCGGGGCCACCACACAGGCTCGGCGCCGAGACCGCCGTATTCGCCGCGACGGCGGCCGACGTACGGCACACGATCGTGGCGGGGCGACATGTCGTACGCGAAGGGGCGCACACCCTCGTGCCCGATGTGCCGCACGCTCTCGCGCGCGCTGTCGAGGCGCTGAGGACCTGAACGCCGGCCGGCACAGCGCCGGCCGCCGCAACACCGCGCCCGCCCCCGCCACCCACGAGGACGCCATGAGCAGCACCGCCATCGTCAACATCGCCACGCTGATCACCAACGATCCCTCCCTCGGTGATACGTCTCCCCTCGGGCAGGTCCGGGACGCGGCCGTCGTCATCGACGGCGACCGCATCGTGTGGACCGGTGAATCAAGCAAAGCACCCGCCACTGACAACCGGGTCGACGCCGCGGGCCGGACGGTGATCCCGGGCTTCGTCGACTCGCACTCCCACCTGGTCTTCGCGGGCGACCGCACCGACGAGTTCAACGCCCGGATGTCCGGCCGCCCCTACAGCGCGGGCGGTATCCGCACCACCGTCGCCGCCACCCGGGCCGCGAGCGACGCGGAACTCGAGGCGAACCTGACCCGTTTCCTCACCGAGGCGCTGCGCCAGGGCACCACGACCATCGAAACCAAGTCCGGCTACGGCCTGACCCCCGAGGACGAGGCCCGCGCCCTGCGGCTGGCCGCCCGCCACACCGACGAGGTCACCTACCTCGGCGCACACATCGTCGCCCCCGAGTACGCCGACGACCCGGCCGGCTACGTGGACCTGGTCACCGGAAGGATGCTGGACGCGTGTGCGCCGCACGCCCGCTGGATCGACGTCTTCTGCGAGCGGGGAGCCTTCGACGGCGACCAGGCGCGCGCCGTTCTCACCGCGGGCCGGGCCAAGGGCCTGCACCCGCGCATCCACGCCAACCAGCTCACCCACGGCCCCGGCGTGCAGCTCGCCGTCGAACTCGACGCGGCCAGCGCGGACCACTGCACCCACCTCACCGACCCGGACATCGACGCCCTGGCCAGCGGCCGTACGGTCGCGACCCTGCTGCCGGGCGCCGAGTTCTCCACCCGGGCCGCCTGGCCGGACGCCCGCAGGCTGCTCGACGCGGGCGTCACCGTCGCGCTGTCCACGGACTGCAACCCGGGGTCGTCCTTCACGTCCTCGGTGCCGTTCTGCGTCGCGCTCGCCGTGCGGGACATGGGCATGACGCCCGACGAGGCCCTCTGGTCGGCCACCGCGGGCGGTGCGGCGGCCCTGCGCCGCACCGACATCGGCCGGCTCGTCCCCGGGGCCCGCGCCGACCTCGTCCTCCTCGACGCCCCGAGCCACGTCCACCTGGCCTACCGCCCCGGCGTCCCCCTGGTCACGGGCGTATGGCGGCGCGGCGTCCGCGTGCTCTGACCAGCGGGATCAGGCACCGGCCCGCCACCGCTGGTCCGCCCGCCCCGCCTCCCTGCCCAGGGACACCGAGCCGTCCCCGGCCGCCGACGTCGCATGGTCCGGCGCGATGGCCGGGCGGATCACTCCACGGGCGTCGACGGCGAAGCGAAGGTTCTGCCCATTGCTCCCCTCCACCGAGTCGCACTCCCAGATGCCGACGCCCCGGCTCACCGCGCCACGACTGTCCAGGCAGTAGTCGGAGTCGGCGTAGGACTGCAGCACACCGCGCTCCGCATCGACCCGCCACCGCTGGGAGCGGGAGGAGTCGCAGACTGCCGTGACGACGTCCGTGCGGTTCTCCAGGTCGCCGTCGATGTCCAGGCACAGGCCCGACGCCAGATTCACCACCTGCGCGTACGCGCCGCCCGGCGGCGGATGTACGGGTGTGGGGGACGGCGTGGGGCGTGACGGGTGGGAAGGGCTGGGCTTCCTGGTCCCCGAAGTCTTCGAAGGGGACGGTGAGGGGGACTGCGTCGCGGACGCGGTGGGGGACGGTGAGGGCGTGGCCGTCACGGTCACCGGCGGCGGGACCGCCACGGTGGGGGCCGATTCCGAGGGGTGCCCGGCCGGCGTGCCGTCCGGTGACCACAGCAGGAGCAGCAGCGGCACCACGGCCACGCCGAGTGCAGTCGAGGCCAGCACCAGACGCCGGGACACCGGCCACGTCCCGCCCGCGGTACCGGATCCGGCGGACGGCCCGGCCGGTGCCGGTGCGGTGTACGCCGTGCCCGCCCACGGCAGCAGCCCCTCGGCCAGGGTGGTGCGCGGTTCGTCCCGCAGGGCGCACAGTTCCTCGTACGCGGCGGTGCAGTGCCCGCAGTGGGCCATGTGGGTGTGCAGGTCGGCGCTGTCGCGGGGGCCGTCGGGCCGTACCGACTCCTCGATGAGCCGGCGGAAGTCGGCGCACCGGGGGTCGTCCGAGGCAGCCAGCCGGGACCGCAGACAGGCCTGGCCCAGCGACTGCAGTGCGGACGGGGTGTCGTAGGCCACGTCCTGACGGGTGAGGCCGAGAAGCGTCGCCGTACGGTCCGCGGGCTCCTGGTCCACGATCCCGTACCAGATGAGGCCCTGTGCCCGGTACGGCAGTGTCCGGAAGGCGGCGAGCATGGACGGGACCGGGCCGTCGGTGCCGGACGAGCTCAGTACGAGGTGCAGTCCGGCGTCCAGCCCGCCGGCCCGCCCGTCGGCGGCCCAGGTCGCCGCCGTCCGGACGGCCAGCAGCAGGAGCTGATGGCGCAGAGGGCCGCCGGGATCGGTGCCGCGGGCGCTCTCGCGGGCGGCGTGGGTGAAGGCCTGCGCGGCGAGTTGACGTGCGCTGGCATCGCCCGTGGTGCACCGGCGGGCGTAGGCGAGCACGGACGGGCCGTGCCGGGCGCGGAGTTCCTGAAGTGCCGCGTACGCGGCCGAGGTGTCGGCGCGCAGCATCTCGGTCAGCCGGATGTCGGACGCATCCGTGTACGCACCTGGGTGTCCGTCGCCGATCCCGTCGTCGTCGACGGTTCCGTCGCCCCGAGCCATGCACCGCCTCCTAGCCCCTGGCCGTCGGACCCGTCGTCCTGACATACCAGCCGGTTTGGGCGTGCCCATAGTGGAGGAAGAAGGCCCGAGGGGAAAGGGGTGACCCCGGGTAACACGGTGCGCCCCGCGCTCGGCCGGAACCCAGGGCCCGGGGAGGGCCTCCGGCGTCGGCGGAGTACGGGGCGCGGAGTGCGGGGCGTGGCGCGGTGTGCGGGGCGCCGAGTGCGGGTCGTCGGGGGAACGGAGTGAAGGGCGCGGACGCGGCCGTCCGTCACTCCTCGATGGTCAGCCCCTTGCGCAGCCGCACCAGCGTCCGTGACAGCAGCCGTGACACGTGCATCTGCGAAATACCCAGTTCCTCGCCGATCTCGGACTGGGTCATGCAGGCCACGAAGCGCAGCGAGAGGATCTTCCGGTCGCGCGGCGGCAGTTCGGCGATCAGCGGCTTCAACGACTCGACGTACTCGATGCCTTCGAGGCCGTGGTCCTCGTAACCGATCCGGTCCGACAGCGAGCCCTCGGCGTCGTCCTCCTCCGGCTGGGCGTCGAGCGAGGAAGCGGTGTAGGCGTTCGACGCCGCCATGCCCTCGACGACCTCGTCCCTGGAGATGCCCAGGCGCTCGGCCAGTTCGCCCACCGTCGGGGACCGGTCCAGCAGCTGGGCCAGCTCGTCACCGGCCTTGGCCAGGTCGAGCCGCAGCTCCTGGAGTCGGCGCGGTACGCGCACGGACCACGAGGTGTCCCGGAAGAAGCGCTTGACCTCACCGATGATGGTCGGCATCGCGAAGGTGGGGAACTCCACACCGCGCGAAAGTTCGAAGCGGTCGATCGCCTTGATCAGACCGATGGTGCCGACCTGGATGATGTCTTCCATCGGCTCGCTGCGCGAGCGGAAGCGGGAGGCGGCGAATTTGACCAGGGCCAGGTTCAGTTCGACGAGCGTGTTGCGTACGTACGCGTACTCGTGGGTGCCTTCCTCCAGCGACTCCAGCCGCTCGAAGAGGGTCTTGGATAGCGCCCGCGCGTCGACCGGGCCCACCTCGTCAAAAGGGGGGATCTCGGGGAGTCCGGCGAGTAGATCGTCGTCCGGGACGACACCCACATCGTCCTGCTCGATGGGAGCCAGATGTTCCGGAGGGAGTGTCGACGTCGCTTTCTGGGTACGCGATGCGTCGAGCCGGGGTGACATGATGTCCTCCATCGTTCTCGGCGTATGGCTGCCGATGCCGTTTCGTGCACTGCGGTGTGCGGCGCCTCCAAAGCCGACCGTGTCGAGTACGTGTCTTTACTAGCCCTACCCGTTTTCGCCGGCCCACCGCAAGTGAGCTCTGTTGCCATATGTCCTTTTACTGCTGATTGTTCGGCTGTCGGAGTGAGCCCGGAAGGCGTAATGTTCGGCAGCGTCAGTAGTAGCCATGACTGGTGGGAGAGAGAGACGGCATGGACCGCGGGACGGTCGGCAGCGCACAGTCGGGCCGGCTTCTGGTCGAGGTGCGAGAAGAGGGCCCCAGTGCCGTCGTGACTCCGGCGGGTGAGTTGGATCACCACACCGCCGATCTGTTGCGTGAGCCACTGGAGAGCTGCCTCGCCAAGGGATTCAAGCGGCTTGTCATCGACTGCTCCGGCTTGGAGTTCTGTGACTCCACCGGGCTCAATGTGCTGCTCGGCGCCAGGCTGAAGGCCGACGCCGCCGGCGGCGGGGTGCACCTCGCGGGAATGCAGCCCGTGGTCGCACGCGTGTTCGAGATCACCGGGGCGGAAGCGGTATTCACCCTCCATGACAGCCTCGAGGCGGCTCTGGCCGACGGTTCCGGATGACCGCGTGGGCAGGCGACGCCACCCCGCGGCGGGCCCGTGGGACGGGCGTCCTTTTTCCGCTGCGTCGAGCGCTGTGTCGCCCCGCGGTTCTTTCCGCGGACCCTCTTCCGAGCCGTTCCCGGATCGTTACGCCTTTCTTGTGCGAACGCGGGGGTGTTGCCTCGGCCGCCTCGGGCAGGAGACAAGCTGAATGTGTCCGCTGCCATGCTCAAGGGGATGCCGGGAACCGGACGACCCCACGGTGTGACTGAATGAGTACGGATTTTTTTTGAAATGGTGAACTGGTGAATCGGTGAGGTGAAGCGCTGATGAGCACCACCCGGCCCTACCCGCCGGGCGACCGCGGTTCGGAGCCCGGCGGCGTTTCCGGGGTGCCCGGGGGCGGCGCGCCGACGGCGAGCGCGCCCCAGGGGGACGTGGCCGTGCCGCCGTCCGGGGCGCAGTCCGCAGTGGCGTCCGCGTCGACGGGACCGCCGGAGGCGTCGGGGCCCTCAGGTTCACCGGGAGGGCGTCAGAGCCGCCGGCTGAGCTTTGAGGACCAGAGCGGCGTCGTTCCCCTCGCCCGTGACTTCACCCGTCAGGCGCTGCAGGCGTGGGGCTGGCTGCCCGCCGCCACCGCCGACCGGAGAGCCGCCGCCGAGGACGTCCTGCTCGTCGTGTCCGAACTGGTCACCAACGCCTGCCTGCACGCCGAGGGACCGGACCAGTTGGGCATCGTCTGCGACAACAAGGTGATCCGGCTCGAGGTCACCGACCGGGGCGCCGGGCAGCCGGCACCGCGCACCCCGCACCAGGCGGGCCGGCCCGGTGGGCACGGCATGTTCATCGTCCAGCGGCTCTGCCTGGACTGGGGCGTCGTACGCGTCCCGGGCGTCGCGGGCAAGACCGTGTGGGCGGAGCTCGGGGCGCCCGCCTGACCGGCGGAGCCCTCGCCTTCCCGGACTCCACTCGGCGCGCACCCACCGCGCACCCACCGCACGTGCACCGGATCGTGAGAGATCCGGTCCGCACCGTGTCTTCTCTTCCTCCCTCATGTCCCGGCGTACCTTGACGGGCCATCGGATCCGATGCGGCGTCAGGCAACGTACCGTCGGCGACACCGGTACGTCCTCGTGGAGGACCCCGTCCTCCAGGCCGGAACGTCCACGGCGTCCACGTCCCGCAGCGGAGGCTCGGCCCCGGGACCGAGCCCCGTCCCCGGGGAGGGACCCTCTTGCGGGCCATGGTCCTCCTGGCCGTACCGGTTGCCGTGTTCCGCGCGGGGCCGTCGGCCGTGGCGGACCGCGTACACCCCCGGGACCGGAGCCGGTGGCCTCGGTCCCCGCGCGGCGGAGCCGACGCCGGTGCCGGCTCCACACCCCGCCCGTGCGCACGGCGTGTCCGCCCGTGTCCGTCCGTATCCGCCGCGAGAATGCCCGGAGGGCCCCGCTTCCGTACGTACAGCAGCGTGTACGTACGGAAGCGGAGCCCTCCGGTTCGTGAGTGCGGCCGCGACGGCGGCGAGCCGACCGGGTCACGGACTCACGGCGTCACGGACTCACGGCGTCACGGACTCACGGCGCCATGCCTCACGGCGTCATGCGCGCGATGTCAGCGGACGTCGCCCATCAGTGCCTTGACCTTGCTGCGGTACATCCACACCGCGACACCGGCGGCCACGGCGAGGGTGGCCTCCATCGCGACGACGCCCGGCTTGTTCAGGTCGACACCGGCGATGGAGAGCAGACCGGTGGTGGCGTCACCGGCGGTGACGGCCAGGAACCACACGCCCATCATCTGCGAGGCGTACTTCACGGGTGCCATCTTCGTGGTGACCGACAGCCCGACCGGGGAGAGCAGCAGTTCACCGACGGTCTGGGTGAAGTAGATCGCCACCAGCCACATCGCCGCCGCCTTGTGACCGCCCTCGGCGATGGACAGCGGGGCGAGGAACAGGAAGAAGGACGCGCCGACCAGGACCAGACCGGAGCCGAACTTCACGATCGTGCTGGGCTCCTTGCCGCGCCGGTTCAGCGCCAGCCAGAACCAGGCGAAGACCGGGGCCATCGCCATGATCAGGACCGGGTTGACCGACTGGTACCAGGAGACCGGGAACTCCCAGCCGAAGACGCTGTTCTCGGCCGACGACCCGGCGAAGAGCGCCAGGGTCGAGCCGCCCTGGTCGTAGATCATCCAGAAGATGGCCGCGGCCACGAAGAACCAGATGTACGCGGACATCTTCGACTGCTCGGCCTGGTCCAGGTCCCGGTCGCGCTTGATCCGGACCAGCACCAGCACCGGAATGATCACGCCGAGCAGCGTCAGCGGGACCAGGATCCAGTTCAGGGTGTAGTTGCCGGAGAAGCCGAGGACGGCGTAGGCGACGACGGCGACGCCGGCCCAGAGGGCGGCCTTGCGCAGCGTGGAGGACTTCTCCGCGGCGGACAGCGGCTTGGGGACGACGCTGGAGTGCGCGGCGAGGTGACGGCTGCCCAGCAGGAACTGGAGCACACCGAGCCCCATGCCGACCGCGGCGAGCGCGAAGCCCAGGTGCCAGTTGACGCTCTCACCGACGGTGCCGATGATCAGCGGCGAGAAGAAGGCACCGAGGTTGATGCCCATGTAGAAGATGGTGAAGCCGCCGTCACGGCGCGGGTCGTCCGGACCGTCGTAGAGCTGGCCGACCATGGTGGAGATGTTGGCCTTCAGCAGACCGGAGCCGAGGGCGACCAGGCCGAGACCCGCGTAGAAGGTGCCGGCGGACGGCAGGGCCAGCGTCAGGTGGCCGAGCATGATGATCGCGCCGGCGAGGGCGACGGTCTTGCGCGGGCCCAGAACACGGTCGCCGAACCAGCCGCCCGGCATCGTGAGCAGGTACACCAGCGACAGGTACACCGAGTAGATGGCCGTCGCCGTGCCGGCGTTCAGGCCCATGCCGCCCGGGGCGACGAGGTACAGCGGGAGCAGGGCCCTCATGCCGTAGTAGGAGAACCGCTCCCACATCTCGGTCATGAAGAGAGTGGCCAGTCCGCGGGGGTGGCCGAAGAAGGTCTTCTCGGAGCCGGGGGTGCCGGGTGAGACCGAGTCCTTCGTCAGGCTGGACGCCATGGTCGTTCCTTGCTGGTCGGGACGCGACGCGCAAGCGGGTACGCGCCCGGTGGGGGGCGGCCGGCACCGGCGGGCCGTGCCGTCCACCCCACGCCCTTGGGGGAGTCCGCTCCGGATCACGGAGCGGGGGACGGCGACCACCGGGATCCACGCCTCTACGCGCGTCAATGTGCGTAGAGGCCCGGCCATAGGTCATTTCTTACGAGGCCGGCGCGAAGCCGACCGGCACGCAAAAGAGACCTTCGGCGTCAACTGCGCCAAAGGCCCCCATGGTGCAACAGGCGTTGGTTCACCATACGGCAGGACAGTGCCCGTTATGGAAGGACTTGAGACGGGGATCACAGGCTCCGGGGGAACCGTGATCACCCAATCGAAGGTTCTCTCCGGGGTCGTCCCCGCCACTCCCAGGCGTGCCCCCAGGCCCCGGACGTGAGAACCCGGTGTGCGCCGGATGAGAACCGGTGCGGGTGATCACACCCCGGGCCGTGTCCGTGCGGGACTACCATCAGTCCATGACCCGTGTACTGCTCGCCGAGGACGACGCGTCCATCTCGGAGCCGCTGGCCCGCGCCCTGCGTCGGGAGGGCTACGAGGTGGAGGTGCGTGAGGACGGACCCAGCGCGCTCGACGCAGGCCTGCAGGGTGGCGTCGACCTGGTGGTGCTGGACCTCGGACTGCCGGGCATGGACGGTCTGGAGGTCGCCCGCCGGCTGCGTTCCGACGGTCACACGGTCCCGATCCTGATCCTCACCGCGCGCGCCGACGAGGTCGACACCGTGGTCGGTCTGGACGCCGGCGCCGACGACTACGTCACCAAGCCGTTCCGCCTCGCCGAACTGCTCGCCCGGGTACGGGCCCTGCTGCGGCGCGGTGCCACCGAACCGCAGCAGCCGCCCGCGACGCACGGGGTGCGCATCGACGTCGAGTCGCACCGGGCGTGGATGGGCGAGGAGGAACTCCAGCTCACCGCCAAGGAGTTCGACCTGCTGCGGGTCCTGGTGCGGGACGCGGGCCGGGTCGTCACCCGCGACCAGTTGATGCGCGAGGTCTGGGACACCACCTGGTGGTCCTCCACCAAGACCCTCGACATGCACATCTCCTGGCTGCGCAAGAAGCTCGGCGACGACGCGGCCAACCCCCGCTACATCGCGACCGTACGAGGCGTGGGGTTCCGCTTCGAGAAGAGCTGAACCCCCACCCCGTACGTCGTGATTCCGGTTCGGATATGAGGACATGCGCCGCCGACTGATCCAGTCCACGCTCGCCGTGGTGCTCGTCGTGATCGCCGTGTTCGGCGTGTCCCTGGTGATCGTGGAGACCCGCACGATCACCGAAAGCGCCAGGGAACGGGTCGAGTCCGAGGCGGTACGGCTCGCCAGCATCGTCGACAGCAGGCTGCTCGTCGAGGAGAAGGTCACCGCGGCGGTCCTCAGGGACCAGGTCGCCGAGGACCGCTACGTCGTCGTACGCCTGCCCGGCAGGGCGCCCATCGAGATCGGTGACAAGCCGGAGGGCGACGTCATCAGCGCCTCGGCGCCCGGTGAGGAGGGCGAGACGGTCACCGTCCAGGAGCCGCGCTCCTCGGTGACCCGTGAGGTCGGCCGCACCCTGCTGATCATCGGGCTGGTGGCGCTGCTGGCGGTGATCGCGGCGGTACTGCTGGCGGTCCGCCAGGCCAACCGGCTCGCCTCCCCGCTGACCGACCTCGCGGAGACCGCCGAGCGCCTCGGCTCGGGCGACCCGCGCCCCCGCCACCGGCGATACGGGGTTCCCGAGCTGGACCGGGTCGCGGATGTGCTGGACTCCTCCGCCGAGCGCATCGGCCGCATGCTGACCGCCGAACGGCGGCTGGCCGCCGACGCCTCCCACCAGTTGCGCACCCCGCTCACCGCGCTGTCCATGCGGCTCGAGGAGATCACCCTCACCGACGACCCCGAGACGGTGAAGGAGGAGGCGACGATCGCGCTGGCGCAGGTGGAGCGCCTGACGGACGTGGTGGAGCGGCTGCTGACCAACTCCCGCGACCCGCGGACCGGCTCGGCCGTCACCTTCGAGCTCGACGAGGTGATCCAGCAGCAGCTCGCGGAGTGGCGCCCCGCCTACCGCAGCGCCGGCCGCGCGATCGTCACCTCCGGCAAGAGGCATCTGCGCGCCGTCGGGACGCCGGGCGCGGTCGCCCAGGTACTGGCCGCGCTGATCGAGAACTCGCTCATGCACGGGGGCGGCACGGTCGCCCTGCGCACCCGGGTCACCGGGAACCAGGCCGTCATCGAGGTCACGGACGAGGGTCCTGGAGTCCCCACCGACCTGGGCGCCCGCATCTTCGAGCGTGCGATCAGCGGCCACAACTCCACCGGCATCGGCCTCGCGGTCGCCCGCGACCTCGCGGAGGCGGACGGCGGCCGGCTGGAGATGCTCCAGGCCGAGCCTGCGGTCTTCGGCCTGTTCCTGTCCCGCACGCCGCCGCAGAAATCCCGGGACGACAACCGCCAGACGGTGCGGTGAACGGGACCGTGAACGGTGTGGTGAACAGGGAGTACGAGGGCGTACGCACCGGTGCCGGCCCAGGCCCGGGACCCGGCGCCTACGGCACGTGCTGCCGGGAGGGCGCTCCCGCGGGCCCGCGCCCGCCCTCCGCGACGGGACCGGCCGCCGGCGCACCCGCTGCCGGTGCCACGGCCCCCGGCAGCGCACGGAACACCCACGTGCGGTAGGACCAGAACCGGAACAGGGTGGCGACCCCGATGCCGAGGAACTTGAAGATGTTGCTCTGCAGCGGGCTGTCCCAGCCGAACCCGTAGGTCGCCGTGTACAGCAGGCCGTTCTCGATCACCAGGCCGATCGCGCTGAACAGCAGGAACAGCGACATCTCCTTGGTGCGTCCGGACTTGCCGCGGTCCCGGTACGTGAAGTAGCGGAAGCCCAGGTAGTTGAAGACGATCGCGACGACGGTCGCGATGACGCTCGCCCGCACCACCGGAAGATCGGTCACCTGCCGGACCAGGTTGAACACGAGGAGATTGACCAGCAGCCCCGCCCCGCCGACCGCGCCGAACTTCACGGCTTCACGGACGAGCCGGTCGAGGCGCTGCCGCATGGAGCCGCGCGGGGCCGGGGCGCCCGTCGAATGCCCCGAGGAACCGCGTCCCATGGTCGTGCCGGCCCCCGTCCGTGGAGTGGCGTCGATGCAACGCCGAGGTGGCGTCAACCAGACCATGCTAACCACCCGTCCGCACGATCTTCCCGGGAATGGACATTCGGGTCGCACACCCGTCCGGGAACGGTCGCGGACAGGCCGGGGACAGGCCGGGGACAGCCGTGGAATCGGCCACCATGGCTCGACCGATACCCTGGGGGAGTGACGTTCCCGGTAGTCGGCATGGTCGGCGGGGGCCAGCTCGCTCGTATGACACACGAGGCGGGCATCCCGCTCGGCATCAGGTTCAAGCTCCTCAGTGACACTCCGCAGGATTCCGCGGCGCAGGTCGTCGGTGATGTCGTCGTCGGCGACTACCGCGACCTGGACACGCTGCGCGCGTTCGCCCGCGGCTGCGACGTGATCACCTTCGACCACGAGCACGTGCCCACTGAGCACCTCAGGGCCCTGGAGGCGGACGGCATCCCCGTCCGCCCCGGCCCCGAGGCGCTGGTGCACGCTCAGGACAAGGGCGTGATGCGCGCCCGGCTCGACGCGATCGGCGTGCCCTGTCCGCGGCACCGCATCGTCGCGGATCCCGCGGACGTGGCCGCCTTCGCGGCAGAGCTCGAGAGGGGCGGGCACGACGTGCCCTCCGGCAAGGACGGTGGCGGGCGACGGGCGGGCGGTTTCCCGGTCGTCCTCAAGACCGTCCGCGGTGGCTACGACGGCAAGGGCGTGTGGGTCGTCGACTCGGCCGAGGAGGCCGCCGAGCCGTTCCGGGCCGGGGTTCCGGTGCTGGCCGAGGAGAAGGTCGACTTCGTGCGCGAGCTGGCCGCCAACGTGGTCCGCTCCCCGCACGGCCAGGCCGTCGCCTACCCGGTCGTCGAGTCGCGTCAGGTGAACGGCGTCTGCGACACGGTCATCGCACCCGCGCCCGGCCTCGACGAGAACCTCGCCCTGCGCGCGGAGGAGATGGCGCTCACCATCGCCAAGGAACTCGGCGTCGTCGGCCATCTCGCCGTGGAGCTGTTCCAGACCCGCGACGGACGCCTCCTCGTCAACGAGCTCGCCATGCGCCCGCACAACTCCGGCCACTGGACCATGGACGGCGCGATCACGTCGCAGTTCGCCAACCACGTCCGCGCCGTCCTCGATCTCCCGCTCGGCGACCCGCGCCCGCGCGCCCCGTGGACGGTGATGGTCAACGTCCTGGGCGGCGACTATCCCGACATGTACTCCGCGTACCTGCACTGCATGGCCCGCGACCCCCGGCTGAAGATCCACATGTACGGCAAGGACGTGAAGCCCGGCCGCAAGGTGGGCCACGTCAACACCTACGGCGACGACCTGGACGACGTGCTGGAACGCGCCCGTCACGCAGCCGGCTACCTGAGAGGCACGATCACCGAATGAGCCCCAGCCCCGTAGTCGGCATCGTCATGGGATCGGACTCCGACTGGCCCGTCATGGAGGCCGCCGCCAAGGCCCTCGACGAGTTCGAGATCGATCACGAGGTCGACGTCGTCTCCGCGCACCGGATGCCCCGCGAGATGATCGCGTACGGCGAGCAGGCCGCGGACCGCGGGCTGAAGGTGATCATCGCGGGTGCGGGCGGCGCCGCCCATCTGCCCGGCATGCTCGCCTCGGTCACCCCGCTGCCCGTCATCGGCGTCCCCGTGCCGCTGAAGCACCTCGACGGCATGGACAGCCTGCTCTCCATCGTGCAGATGCCGGCCGGTGTTCCGGTCGCCACCGTCTCGGTGGCCGGCGCCCGCAACGCGGGACTGCTCGCCGTCCGCATGCTCGCCGCCCACGACGACGAACTCCTGGGCCGGATGCGGGAGTTCCAGCAGGAGCTGAACGACCAGGCCACGGAGAAGGGCAAACGGCTGCGGGCCAGGACCGAAGGTTCCGGCAACGGCTTCGGCTTCGGGAAGTGAGCCCCATGACGTCTTCCGACTCCGCGTCACTCGACTCCGCGTCACTCGAGGCCGCCCGCGCGCTGCTGGCCGAGTTCCCCGTCGTCGACGGGCACAACGACCTGCCCTGGGCGCTGCGCGAGAAGGTCCGCTACGACCTTGACGCTCTGGACATCGCCGGTGACCAGACCGCCCACCTGCACACCGACATCCCGCGGCTGCGCGCGGGCGGCGTCGGCGCGCAGTTCTGGTCGGTGTACGTCCGCGCGGATCTGCCCGACGCGGTGCCGGCCACCCTTGAACAGATCGACTGCGTACGGCAGTTGCTGGCCCGTCATCCCGAGGACCTGGCGCCCGCGCTGACCGCCGCCGACATGGAGGCGGCACGCGCACAGGGCCGTATCGCCTCCCTGATGGGGGCGGAGGGCGGCCACTCCATCGCCGACTCCCTCGGCACCCTGCGCGGGTTGTACGAGCTCGGGGTGCGCTACCTGACCCTCACCCACAACTACAACGTGGCCTGGGCGGACTCGGCGACGGACGAGCCCGGCGTGGGCGGCCTGTCGGCGTTCGGCCGCGAGGTGGTCCGGGAGATGAACCGGCTCGGCATGCTGGTCGACCTCTCGCACGTCGCCGCCACGACGATGCGGGACGCGCTGGACACCACGTCCGCGCCGGTGATCTTCTCCCACTCCTCGGCCCGCGCGGTCTGCGACCACCCCCGCAACATCCCGGACGACGTGCTGGAACGGCTGCCCGCCAACGGCGGCGTCGCGATGGTGACGTTCGTACCGAAGTTCGTGCTCCAGGCGGCCGTCGACTGGACGAACGAGGCCGACGACAACATGCGCGCCCATGGTTTCCACCACCTGGACACCACCGCGGAGGCGATGAAGGTGCACGCCGCCTTCGAGGAGGCCACCCCGCGCCCGGTCGCCACCGTGTCCACGGTGGCCGACCACCTGGACCACATGCGCGAGGTCGCCGGCATCGACCACCTCGGCATCGGCGGCGACTACGACGGCACCGCCTTCACCCCCGACGGCCTGCGCGACGTCTCCGGCTACCCGAACCTCATTGCCGAGCTGCACGACCGCGGCTGGTCCAGGACCGATCTGGCCAAGCTGACCTGGCAGAACGCGGTACGGGTGCTGGGCGCCGCCGAGGACACCGCCCGCGAGCTCCGGGCGACCACCGCCCCGTCGAACGCGACCCTGGAGTCCCTCGACGGCAGCGGCAACGGCTGAGACAGGCCGAGGCTACGGCTGCTCGATCCGGCAGAGGCAGAACGGATGCCCTGCCGGATCGGCGTACACCCGGAAGTCCTTGCGCTCGTCGTCCTCCCGGTCCAGCACCCGCGCCCCCAGCGCCAGCACCTTCTGCTCGGCCGCGTCGACCTCCTCCCAGGTGCCGCCCGCGTCGAAGTCGAGGTGGAACTGCTGTGAGCCGTGGTCGGCCCGCGGCCACTCGGGCGGGCCGTACCCGGGCGCCCGCTGGAAGGCCAGGCGGGGCCCTGCGGGGAGCTGGAGCACCACCCGGTCCGGGTCCTCCTCCTCGGGCATGCCGCCCCGACGGCCGCGTAGAAGCGGGCCGGCTCGCGCGGTTCGGGGCAGTCGACGACGGAGCGCAGACGGGCCACGGCGGCCATGGGTCCTCCCGGTGTCAGCAGGCGCAGAGGCAGAAGGGGTGTCCCGCCGGGTCCGCGTAAACCCGGAAGGTCCGCGAGCGGTCCTCCGTCTCCAGCGGCTTCGCGCCGAGTGCCAGCGCCTCCTTCTCGGCGGCGTCCAGGTCCTCGACGGTCAGGTCCAGGTGGAACTGCTGCGAGTGGTCCGGCGCCGGCCAGCGCGGCGGTACGTGTCCGGGGGCCTCCTGGAACGCGAGCACCGGCCCGCCGGGCACCTGGAGGTCCACCCAGTCGCCCTCGTCCTTGATCGTGCCGCCCACCAGTCCGGCGTAGAAACCGGCCAGCGCGCGCGGATCGGCGCAGTCCAGGACGACGGCACCCACCTTGGCAACAGGCATGACTTCCTCCTCGAATCCCTCGGTTACCCGTAGGGGCGAGTAACCGGTAATCGTTACCGCATGCTCTCGCGTAGGAGGTAACGTCGCAAGGGGAAAACGCACGGGGACGCGAGAGGTACCGTCCGGACATGAGTGAGAGATCGGCCGCGCCCGCGGGGCTGGCCCTGGTCCAGGACCTGGTCAACACGCTCGACCTGGAGACGGGCGCCGACACGCTGGACACGGCGGACGGCCGCGCCCGCTTCGGGCTCACGGCGGATGACGCGGCGCGCGACGAGGCGCGCGACGAGGCCGGCGTCGAGTCGGCGCGCGCCCTGCGCGAGGCGCTGCGCGCGGCCCTGCTCGCCCACGCCGGCCATCCGCCGCACCGCGCGGTCGTCCCGCTCGGCACGCTGCTCGCACAGGCCCCCCTGGTGGTCACCGTCGACCCGGCGGACGGCTCCGCCGCCCTCGCACCCGTCGACCGGGGGCCCCTGCTCTCCCGGGTCGCGGCGGCCGTGGCGGAAGCGGTCGCGGCGGGTACGTGGACCAGGCTGAAGGCCTGCGAGGCCGCCGACTGCCACTGGGCGTACTACGACCGCAGTCCCGCGGGACGCGGCCGCTGGTGCTCCATGCAGGTGTGCGGAGCCCGCGCCAAGATGCGCCGCTACCGCTCGAAGCAGCCGCAGCCGCAGCCGGCCGGGACGCGGCAGGAACCGAAGCGGGCGACGGAGCCGCAGCCGAGAAGGGCGTAGGCGTCACAGCGGCACCACCGGACCCGCCCCGTGGTGCAGAATGCAAGCAGACGCCGGTTCGGCCGACTGAGCCTCGGCCGAACCGGCGTCACCCGCCGATCGGCCTCACTCGGTGCCCGCGTTCGCGGAGCCCGTCAGGCGGTGGGGCGTCCCATCGCGCGGTAGCGCCATCCGGCCCGGCGCCAGACCTCGGCGTCGAGCGCGTTGCGCCCGTCCAGGATCAGCCGCTGGGCCGCGACCTCGCCCAGTGCCGCCGGGTCCAGCTCGCGGAACTCCCGCCACTCCGTCAGGTGCAGCACCACGTCAGCGCCCCGCACCGCGGCCGTCGCCGAGTCCGCGTACCCGAGGGTCGGGAAGATGCGCCGGGCGTTGTCCATGCCCTTCGGGTCGTACACGGTGACCTGACCGCCCTGGAGGTGTATCTGGCCCGCGACGTTCAGCGCCGGCGAGTCCCGTACGTCGTCCGAGTCCGGCTTGAAGGTGGCGCCGAGGACCGCCACCCGCTTGCCCAGGAAGGCCCCGCCGCCCAGCGCCTGCCGGGTCAGCTCCACCATCCGGCCGCGCTGGCGCATGTTGATCGAGTCGATCTCCCGCAGGAACGTCAGCGCCTGGTCCGCGCCCAGCTCACCGGCGCGCGCCATGAACGCCCGGATGTCCTTCGGCAGGCACCCGCCGCCGAAGCCGATCCCGGCGCGCAGGAACTTGGCTCCGATCCGGTCGTCGTACCCGATGGCCTCGGCCAGCCTGGCCACGTCACCGCCCGTGGCCTCGCACAGCTCGGCCATGGCGTTGATGAAGGAGATCTTGGTGGCGAGGAAGGAGTTCGCGGAGGTCTTCACCAGTTCCGCGGTCGGGAAGTCGGTGACCACGAACGGGGTGCCCTCGGCGACCGGCGTCGCGTACACCTCCCGCAACAGCTTCTCGGCCCGCTCGCTCCTGACCCCCACCACGACCCGGTCCGGGTGCAGCGTGTCCTGGACGGCGAAGCCCTCGCGCAGGAACTCCGGGTTCCAGGCCAGCTCGGCGTCCTCGCCGGCCGGCGCGTGCTCGGCCAGGTAGGCGGCCAGCCGGTCGGCCGAGCCCACGGGCACGGTCGACTTGCCGACGACCAGCGCGGGGCCGGTGAGGTGCGGGGCCAGCGAGGCGATCGCGGAGTCGACGTACGACATGTCGCAGGCGTACTCGCCGTGCCGCTGCGGAGTGTTCACGCAGACGAAGTGGATGTCGCCGAACTCGCCGACCTCCGCCCAGTCCATGGTGAACCGGAGCCGGCCGGTGGACCCCTCGATGCCCGCCACGTGCCGGCGCAGCAGCTCCTCGAGCCCCGGTTCGTACATCGGGACCTCGCCCCGCCGGAGCATGTCGATCTTCTCCGGTACGACGTCGAGGCCCAGCACCTCGAACCCGAGCTCCGCCATGGCCGCCGCGTGGGTCGCACCGAGATAACCGGTGCCGATCACGGTGATCTTGAGGGCCATGCGTGCTCCAGGGGTATACGGAAGCCAGTGCGGGCTGAGCATATCCGGGGCTCCCGGGCGCGCCGAACGGGGCGACCCCGCTCGTTCCCGCTCATTGCGGCCTCACAGCCGTCCCGTTGTCACCAAACTCACGCACTGCGGCGGGAGCAGGAGTTCTAAAATGGGAGTTACTTAACAGTAGTTAGCATCATCGGAGCGTCGCCTCCCGTCGCACCTCGTCGTCTTTGGAGTGAGAGACCTTGGCCGGATCGGCTGATTTCGACCTGTACCGCCCGTCCGAGGAGCACGACATGCTCCGTGACGCCGTCCGTTCGCTGGCCGAGGCGAAGATCGCGCCGCACGCCGCAGCGGTGGACGAGGATGCCCGCTTCCCGCAGGAGGCGCTCGACGCGCTCCTCGCGAACGACCTGCACGCCGTCCACGTGCCCGAGGAATACGGCGGCGCGGGCGCCGACGCGCTCGCCACCGTCATCGTGATCGAGGAAGTGGCCCGCGTCTGCGCGTCCTCCTCCCTCATCCCGGCGGTGAACAAGCTCGGTTCCCTCCCGGTGATCCTCTCCGGTTCCGAGGCGCTGAAGAAGAAGTACCTGACCCCGCTCGCCAAGGGTGACGGGATGTTCTCGTACTGCCTCTCCGAGCCGGACGCCGGTTCCGACGCGGCCGGCATGAAGACCAAGGCGGTCCGCGACGGCGACCACTACGTCCTCAACGGCGTGAAGCGCTGGATCACCAACGCCGGCGAGTCCGAGTACTACACGGTCATGGCGGTCACCGACCCCACCAAGCGCTCCAAGGGCATCTCCGCCTTCGTCGTCGAGAAGTCCGACGAGGGCGTCTCCTTCGGCGCCCCCGAGAAGAAGCTCGGCATCAAGGGCTCCCCGACCCGCGAGGTCTACCTGGACAACGTCCGCATCCCGGCGGACCGCATGATCGGCGAGGAGGGCACCGGCTTCGCCACCGCGATGCAGACCCTCGACCACACCCGCGTCACCATCGCCGCCCAGGCCCTCGGCATCGCCCAGGGCGCCCTCGACTACGCCAAGGGCTACGTCAAGGAGCGCAAGCAGTTCGGCAAGCCGATCGCCGACTTCCAGGGCATCCAGTTCATGCTCGCCGACATGGCCATGAAGATCGAGGCCGCCCGCCAGCTCACCTACGCCGCCGCGGCCAAGTCCCAGCGCGGCGATGCCGACCTCACCTTCCAGGGCGCCGCAGCCAAGTGCTTCGCCTCCGACGTCGCCATGGAGGTCACCACCGACGCCGTCCAGCTCCTCGGCGGCTACGGCTACACCCGCGACTACCCGGTCGAGCGCATGATGCGCGACGCGAAGATCACCCAGATCTACGAAGGCACGAACCAGGTCCAGCGGATCGTGATGGCCAGGAACCTTCCCTGACCCCGTCCCCTGGCGCACGGAAAGCCGATGGGGCGCCCGAGTACACGTACTCGGGCGCCCCATCGGTCTTTTCGCGTCCGGGAGGGGGCCTGTCGCGCTGCTGAGCGCGGGTCAGGAGGCCGGGGCGTCGGCGTCGGCGTCCGCGTCCGTGTTCGCGTGGACCGCGGGCCGGCGGGAGGCGATGACCTTCTTCGCGAGCGAGCGCGGGCTGGTGAGGAAGCCCCAGCCCCACGACATGTGCATGGTGGCCAGCGCCACCGGGATCTGCAGCCGCGCCTTCAGCGGCAGACCCTTGCCCGCGGGTATCGAGCCGAGCACGATCGCCGCGAGGTAGCCGCCGGGCACGACGAAACCCCACGGGGTGAGCAGACCGCCGACCAGGATCCCGACCACGATCGCGCACACAGCGGTCGGCGGGGCCAGATAACGCAGGTTGATGGAACCCGAGTGGTAGCGGGCGACGACGTGCCGCCAACGGCCGTAGTCCTTGTACTGCTTGGCCAGGGCCCGCAAGCTCGGCCGGGGCCGGTACGACACCTTCAACTCCGGCGAGAACCAGATCAGCCCGCCGGCCTCGCGGATACGGAAGTTCAGCTCCCAGTCCTGGGCGCGGATGAACTCCACGTTGTAGCCGCCCTGCCGCTCCAGCGCCTCGCGCCGGAACACCCCGAGGTAGACGGTCTCGGCGGGAGCCGCGGCGCCGCCGGTGTGGAAGGCGGCGTTGCCGACGCCTATCCGGGACGTCATCGCGGCGGCGACCGCGTGCTCCCAGTCGTTCTCGCCCTCGGCGTGCATGATGCCGCCGACGTTCTGCGCGCCGGTCTCCTCCAGGAGCCTTACCGCGGTGGCGATGTAGCCCGGCGAAAGGATTCCGTGCCCGTCGACGCGGACGACGACCGGATGGCGCGAGGCCCCGATCGCCGCGTTGAGGGCGGCCGGGGTGCGGCCGGTCGGGTTGGGCACGGTGTGCACCCGCGGGTCCTCGGCCACGAGTTCGGCGGCGATCTCGTCCGTGCGGTCCGTGGAGGGACCGAGGGCGATCACTACCTCCATCTCGCCGGAGTACTCCTGGGCGAGGATCGCGTGGACGGCGCCACGCAGATGCCGCTCCTCGTTGAGCACGGGCATGATCACGGAAACGGCGGGGAGCCGCACGTCGGGATTGGCGTTCATAGGAGCCTCACGTTACCGCGAACGGGGGACAGCGATGCGCGTGCCGGGTGCGGCTGCGCCGGGCCGCAGATCGTATCGGCCTACGGTGCTCACGATTTCGCTTATGGCCCGGTATGAACCCGTACAGCACGATATGCCCCTGTGTCCGCCCGCCCGTTCGCCTCTCGCGTCCCCTCGCACGGCCCTCGTCCGGAGGTGTCCCTCTTGCCCGCGTCGTCACGGCCTCCCCGGCCCCGCACCGCGCCGCAGCGCCGACCTCAGCCCCCACGGGAGGGCGGACCGCGCCCACCGGGACGCCGCAGACCGCGCTGGGGCCCGCGGGCGGTGACCACGCTGTCGGTCCTGGTGCTCGCCTCGGCCGGGATCGGGCACGCGGTGGTCAGCAGCCTCGACGCGGGAATCGACCGGGTCGACCCGTTCCGGGACATGAAGAACCGCCCCGAGGCGGGCCACGGCATGAACATCCTGCTCGTCGGCACGGACGGCCGCGAGGAGATCGGCGCTCAGGCGCGGCGGAAGTACCGGCTCGGCGGGGCGCCCTGCAACTGCACCGACACGATCATGATCGTGCACATCTCCGAGGACCGGGAGCGCGCCGGTGTCGTCAGCCTGCCGCGCGACTCGTACGCCATGACGCCCGCGCACACCGACCAGGTGAGCGGCGAGGAACACGAGGGGCATCCCGTCAAGCTCAACGCGGCGTATGCGGAGGGCGGGCCGCAGTTGACCGTGCGCACGGTGGAGAAGATGACCCGGGTGAAGATCGACCACTACCTGGAGCTCGATTTCACCAGCTTCATGAAGGCCGTGGATGTGGTCGGCGGCGTCGAACTGTGCACCACCGAACCCCTGAAGGACAGTCACACCGGCCTCGACCTGCCGGCCGGCCGGCACACCCTGGAGGGCGGCGAGGCCCTGCAGTACGTGCGCGCCCGGCACATTGACGGCGCCGCCGACCTAGGCCGGATGAAACGGCAGCAGCACTTCATGGCCGCACTGCTGGACCGGGCCACGTCCTCCGGGATTCTGCTGAACCCGATGAAGTTCCGGGACGTGACCCGTGCCGTGCTCGGCTCGGTCCGCGCCGACAAGGGCTTCGGCACCGGCGAACTGCTGGACCTGGGGCGGGCGATGCGGAACTTCTCGCCCGCCTCCTCCGAGTTCACCACCGTGCCGCTCGAGAAGGCGGGACACATGGTCAAGGGCATCGGATCGACGCTGAAGTGGGACCCCGAGAAGTCCGAGAACCTCTTCGAGGCGCTGCGCGAGGACAAGCCGCTCTCCGCACCCCCGTCGCCCGGCGCGTCCCGGCGCGTCCCGGTGGACCCCCGGCAGATCCGCGTCCAGGTCGAGAACGGCACGGAGGCGAAGGGCCTCGGCCGCCGCGTGGACGAGGCCCTCGCGGCCACCGGTTTCCGCACCACCCGGGTTCCGGTCAACGCGGCGGACCGCTCCGTGCGGCGGACCGTCGTCGCCTACGACCCCCGCTGGGACCGCTCCGCGAAGTCCCTCGCCGCCGCCCTGCCGGGCAGCGAACTGCGCGCGGTCAAGGGCCAGGGCGCGACGCTGAGGGTGATCGCCGGTACCGACTTCGAGAAGGTCCGCAAGGTCCGGGCCGAGGACCCCGGGAAGGACGAGTTCGGGGTGGTGCGGGGTGACGAGGTGGGCTGCGCGTAGGGCC
The DNA here is from genome assembly GCF_042871645.1 of Streptomyces sp. NPDC005774. Taxonomy (NCBI): domain Bacteria; kingdom Bacillati; phylum Actinomycetota; class Actinomycetes; order Kitasatosporales; family Streptomycetaceae; genus Streptomyces; species Streptomyces sp. NPDC005774. The sequence goes on from NZ_JBIAIV010000033.1 coordinate 45,673, forward strand.
CGGGGCCCGGGGCCCTACGTTCGGATCGTGCCGGGCTCATGGGGTCCGGCCCGGTCCGGAGGAAGGATCCTGGCCCCGTGGGGGTCGCGGCGGCCGCGGGGACCGCCGGGGCTGCGAGAGGTGCCGAGTGGTCAGTCCGTGAGTCAGACCCACCGGAGAAGCCACCACACATCCTCACTGTCAGTCCTCGATTCCGTCCGCCGCCCGCTTCTCGCGCAGCTCCATGATCGCCCGGCGGCGGGCCAGGCGGTGGGTGCGGCGGATCTGGGCTTCCTGGTTGCGGCGCCGGTCCCGCTCGCTCTCCGATATCACCGGCGGCACGCGGCGCGGCTTGCCGTCCGCGTCGACGGCCGCGAAGACGAGGTACGCCGAGCCGACCTGGGTGGCCGGGGCGGACTCGTTCCACCGCTCGGCCAGGACCCGCACACCGACCTCCATGGATGTCCGGCCGGTCCAGTTGACCTGTGCCTTCACATGGACCAGGTCGCCGACACGGACCGGTTCGAGGAAGGCCATCTCGTCCATCGAGGCGGTGACGGCGGGGCCACCGGAGTGCCGGCCGGCGACCGCGCCCGCCGCGTCGTCGACGAGTTTCATGATCACGCCGCCGTGCACCGTACCCAGGAGGTTGGTGTCGCTGTGGGTCATGATGTGGCTGAGGGTCGTCCGTGACGCCGAGACGGGCTTGCCCGGGATGTCGGGAATGTCGGGACTCTCCGCGAGTGGGGCCGGAGCCTGATCTGTCATGGCCTCCACCTTATGCCGAGGCGGCAGCCGGGGAATTTGTGTCAGCTTCGCAACAGCGCTGCCCCTATTTGCCGAGGACTGGTACGGCGCACGCCCCGGACCTGCACACTGTTGCGCATGACTGAATGGCCCGAGGCACGGCCCAACGACAACCGCGGCTCCCGCTACGGACGCGGGAGTGCGAGCGCACAGCCCGAGAGCGCCCGCGTCATGCGCCAGGTCCGTCGCGGTCCGGGGGTCCCGCCCGGCCAGGGAGCCTACGGCGGCTCGGTGCCGCAGCAGCCGTCGTACGTGGACGGCAGCGGGCACGGCGGCGGCTACAGCGACTACAACACGGGCCAGGTCTACGGCTCCCCGGGCGGCGGCGGTCCCGGCGGTCCGGGCGACGACGGCCGGTACGCGCAGCGTCCCGCGCCGGACTGGCGCCGCCGGATCAAGCTGACGTCGATCACGGTCGCGGTCGTGCTGGTCGTGACGACCGTGGGCACCTACTTCTGGGCCGACTCGAAGCTCAACCGCGAGGTCGACCTGTCCATCGTGCTCGACCGGCCGGAGGCGGGCGAGGGCACCAACTACCTGATCGTCGGCTCCGACAGCCGGGCCGGGCTGACCGACGAGCAGAAGAAGAAGCTGCGCACCGGGTCCGCCGAGGGCAAGCGCACGGACTCCATGATGATCCTGCACACCGGCAGCAACGGCCCCACCCTGATCTCGCTGCCCCGCGACTCGAACGTGGAGATACCCACCTTCAAGGGCTCCGAGTCCGGCAAGACGTTCCAGGGCACGGGCCGACAGGTGAAGCTGAACGCCGCCTACGCCGAGGACGGGCCCGAACTCCTGGTCCGCACGGTCGAGTTCAACACCGGCCTGCACATCGACCACTACGTGGAGATCGGCTTCGCCGGCTTCGCGAACATCGTGGACGCGGTCGGCGGCGTGGAGATGGACATCCCGCAGGACATCAAGGACACCAAGTCCGGCGCCGACTTCGAGAAGGGCAAGCAGACGCTGAACGGCGAGGAGGCCCTCGCCTTCGTCCGCACCCGGTACGCGCTGGCCGGTTCCGACCTGGACCGTACGAAGAACCAGCAGAAGTTCCTCTCCGCCCTCGCCAGCCAGGTGGCAACGCCGGGCACGGTCCTGAACCCGTTCAAGCTGTACCCGACCATGGGCGCGGGTCTGGACTCGCTGATCGTCGACGAGGACATGGGCCTGTTCGACCTGGCCGGCATGTTCTGGGCGATGAAGGGCGTCAGCGGCGGTGACGGCACCTCCCTGAACATGCCCCTCGCGGGTTCCTCGGGCGGCAACCTGCTCTGGGACAAGGCGAAGGTCAAGCAGCTGGTGAACCAGCTGAACAACGACGAGAAGGTCACCGTCAAGGGCGACTGAGCCCCACGGAGCCGACGCCGGACGGGCGGGCGGGGCGGGAGAACGACCGAGGGCACCCCGCGGGGTGCCCTCAACTGTGTCCGGCGTCCGGCGTCGGCGTCCGGCGCGTCACATCGTGGCGCCCGCCATGGCACGGCAGGACTCGGCGCAGCGGCGACAGGACTCCGCGCAGCGCATCATCTGCGCGTCGTCCGACATGGACAGGCACGCCTCGGCGCACAGGTCACAGGCCTCGGCGCACATCGCGCACATCTCGGCGGCCAGCGGCGAGCGGCGCATCATCATGTCGGCGCACATGCGGGTCATGTCGGCGCAGTCCATGAGGGCCCCCATGATCTGCGCGGGGGCCTGGCCGCCCATCCGCAGACAGGAGCTCATGGTCTCCTCGCACGTGCTGTGGCAGGCCATGCACGCCTGGACGCAGTCCTGCATCTCCTTGCTCATGGGGCTCGTGGCGGCAGACTGCTGGGTCATGATTCCTCCCAGGGAAACGACGGGGGCCGCGGACCGGCCTCCGTCCTTCAGTCCTACGCCCCTTGCCCCATGACCACCACAGGAGGAACGATCCCTGCTCCGACCTGCGCGTTCCATGGGAAACGGAGCCTCGTCGCCGATTCCTCAGGGGCCCGGCCCGGTTCGATGAGGTCGGGCAGGGGCAGGGGCAGGGGCAGGCGGCGGCCGGAGTCCGCTCTGCCACGCGTGACGTGATCGTGGTCAGGACCAGGTGTAGTTCGGGTTGACTTCCATGCAGGCGGAGTCGTCCGCTCCGTTGAGGGCCTTGGCCGACTCGGGCATCGTGTAATCCTGTGCGGGCGCCTTGTACGCCGTCCCCTCACGCCAGTCGGCGCCGACGACGAGCGTGACACCGGAGACGTCGGTGGACTGCCGCACCGCACTCTCCGGAACGCCCAGCGACTCGGCGACCCGCAGGGCGTTGCCCTTCAGGTCGGCGCTCGGGTAGCGCACCAGCGTCAGCTGCTCGCTCAGGGAGCCGGCGGTGTCGGCGGTCGCGCCGGTGAACCCCTTCTCCTGAAGCAGCCCGGCCACGGCGCTCGCGCGGCCGGACGCCGCGCCGAGGGTGTCGGTGCGGGTGCCGTTGACGACCTGGACCGCGATCCTGTCGTCGTCGGCGGCCGGTTCGGCGGACGAGGTCCCCCGCTCCTCCATCGCCGCTTCCGCGGCGGCCTCCCCGGCCTGTGCCGGCTTCTCGTCCTTGCCGTCCAGCGCGATGTCCTCGCGGACCAGCCGGAACAGCTGCTCGGCGTCCTCGGTCGGCTCCACGCGGGCCCCCACGTACCGGTTGGGCATCGTGGTCATGGTGATGCGCTCCGGATCCACCCCGCCCAGCTCGTTGCTGAGGTCGTACAGCTTCTTGACGGTGTCGAGGCCGGGGTCGACGGTGAGCGCCCGGGTGGCCTCCTCGGCCAGCCTGCGCAGCGTGTTGGGGTTGCTCAGGTCGGCGTTCTCGCGCAGCTCGCGGGCCAGCGAGTTCATGTAGATGTGCTGGGCCTTGGCGCGGGCGAGGTCGCTGCCGTCCTCGAAGCCATAGCGCGTACGCAGCCACTGCAGGGCCTGCTCGCCCTTGACCGGGTGGGTACCCTCGGGCAGCTTCAGCCCGGAGCCGTGGCCCTGGCTGTCGCGCGAGAGGATGTTGGCGTCCACACACACGGGAACGCCGCCGACGGCGTCGGCCATGGCGACCACACCGGCGAAGTCGACCATGATGAAGTGGTCGATGTGGATGCCGGTGAGTTCCTGCCAGGTGGCCACGGTGCAGCCCGGACCGCCGTGCCCGAGGCTCTGGTTGGTCAGCGTCCGCCCGTTGCTCGCCTCGTACACCGTCCCGTCCTCGGGGTCGGTGCACTTCGGGATCTGGACGAGGGTGTCCCGGGGCATGCTGATCACGGACATGTTGGTCCGGTCGGCGGACAGGTGCAGCAGCATCTGCACATCGGCCAGCGGTGTCGCGCCGAACGTCTCGCGGGCGCCGCCGAGGTCCTGGTTCTCCTTGCTGTCCCGGGCGTCGGAGCCGATCAGCAGGATGTTCAGCGGGATCTGCCCGGCGGCGTTCGGTGTGGGCTCGGCGACCTTGTTGTCCCCCAGGTTCAGGGGGTTCTGCTTGATGTTGCCGTTCAGGTGCCGGTAGTAGACGTAGCCGGCCCCGGCCGCGCCGAAGAGGAACAGCGCGAGGACCGCGGCGACCCACTTGAGCATCCGGCGCCGCGGGCGACGGCCGCCTCCACCGGGGGCGGACGCGCCATCGCCGGACGCGGGTATGCCGCCGTCGGACGCGGGTATGCCGCCGTCGTCACCGTCCGACGTGGGCGTCCCGCCGTCGTCGTCACCGTCCGCCGCGTTCCCGCCGTCGTCGTCCGGGACGCCGGAGGGGGCGTCGTCCGGGCCCGCGTCACGCCGGTCGTCGCGGAGCGTCTTCCGTGCGGCGCTCTGCGTCACTTCCGTCGCCCTCCCCACCCCTTGGTACTCCTCACCTCATGGAACTGGCCTGTCCTGCTCTTGTTAGACGCACGACAGGCCTGTCAGTTGCCCTGGGAACGCAATTCCACGGCAACAACTTTTGAGGAGACCCCGAACGCGGCCCGGTCGAGCCTCAGCTCGCGCATTCGACCTTGTCGGCCGTGGACTTCTCCACGTCCAAAGGCCCCGCCGCGGAGCCGTCGAGCGGTGAGCCGGCGCCCGTGAAGTCCTTGCCGAGGGTCAGCGTCATCGCGGGCAGCCCCTGGGAGTTGGTGACGCTCTCGCCGGGCTTCAGCGCAGAACCGGACAGACCCAGAATGGTGGCGAGGCGGCGGGCCTGGTCGGCCTGGTCGGGCGCGTACTCGAGGGTGGTCCTCTTGAGCTTTTCGTCGGCGTTGCCGGCGTTCTCCGACTTGCTGACGCCTTCGTCGAGCTGGAGCCGGCTGAGCATCTGCTGCGCACTGCCCGCCGGGGCACCGCCGTTGAGGACCTGCACCCGGACCTCGGAGGCCGGTGCCTTGGTGCCCTGGAGGCGGGCGGCGACGGCTGCCTTCTTCTTGTCCCGCTTCTTCTCGACCTCGGTCAGCGACACGTCGCCGGAGATCGCGTCGAACAGCTGCGGCGCCTTGGACTCGTCCACGACGACGGTCGCCTTCACCTTCTCCGCGGGGTTGTCGCGCACCGGCACCGTGGTGAACGAGATGTTCTTCGGCGGTACCTTCTTCAGCTCCAGGGCGACGTCCTTGAGCGTGCTCACGTTGCCGATGCCGGTGTCCACGGTCAGCGCGTTGGTGGCGGCCTCGGCCAGTTTCACCAGTTTGGTGGGGCTGGTGAGGGTGTCGCTGGAGGACATCTTGCGCATCAGCGAGGCCAGAAAGAGCTGCTGCACCTTGATCCGGTCGAGGTCGCCCTCGTTGCCGAAACTGTGCCGGGTGCGGACGAAGGCGAGGGCCTGCTCGCCCGCCACCTTCGACGTGCCCACGGGCAGCTCCAGCTTCGACTGCTTGTCGTTCACCGCGTGTTCCACGCACACATCGACGCCGTCGACGGCCGAGGTGAGGGTCTTGACCGCGTTGAAGTCGGCCATCATGAAGTGGTCGGGCTTGATGCCGGTGACCTCCTCCACCGTGCGCATCGTGCAGCCCGGATCCCGGCCGTCCTCCCCGAGGCTCCGGTTGAAGCGGGCGCCCGGCAGCCCCGGGATCACCTTCTCCGTCCCGTCCTCCAGTTTCGTCGGACAGTCGGGGATGTCGACTATCAGGTCACGCGGGATGCTGAGCGCGGTGGCGTTCGTACGGTCCTTGGAGACGTGCAGCAGAATCGTGGTGTCGGCATGCCCCACGCTGCCCGCGTCCCCGTAGCCGTCGTTGCCCGAGCCGGTGCGCTTGTCGGTGCCGAGGACGAGGATGTTGAAGGCCTCGTCCTTGCTGAAGTTGCCCGAGCCCGCGTCACCGACGTCGGTCGTGTTGACGTTGCCCTCGAGATGCTGCAGATAGACGTAGCCGGCCGTGCCGGTGGCGAGTACCACGAACGCCATCGTCCCGCCGGTCCACAGCAGGGCCTTCCTCGCCTTCGGCTTCCGCTGCCCCGACCGGCCCGAGCGCCGTCCGGGCTGCGGCTCGGGGGCGCCTTGCCGCCGCGGCGGCGGGACCTCGCGGCCGGGTGCCCGCGGGGGACCGCCGGGCACGGCACCGTACGGGTGGCCCATGCCACCGGGACCGGCAGGGTGGTTCGCGGTGTACGGGGAGCCTCTGCGGAGGCCGGGGACAGGTGACTGCGGTGCGGAAGGGCCCAGTCGCAGTTCGTATTCACCGGTGGCCGGATTGAGTACCCATTGGTCTGCGGGGTCGACATTGTCCGCCCGCCCACGGCTCTGCGCGTCCACGCTCGTCCGATCCTCCGTCGGGGCCACACGGCACCCTCCCCCCTCCGGAGGGTGTCCGCGCGTGCTGGTCACCACCGTGCGCGCGACGCCAGAACGGTCCTCGCGGCCGGGGCACTGGAGCGTTCACACTAGCCGCCGACCTGAGCGGGACGGGGCGTCAGTGACGAATTCCTCGTCCACAAAAAGGGGTAAACCGCCTCATTGGGTGGGGAAATGGCGTCATGGAGCCACCGTTCTCCGCAGGGCTCACGCCGTCCGGGCGCCCCGCGCACGGGTCCGTCACACGCCCCGCAGGACACCCGACGGGCCCGCCCGTCGGGTCACCCGGCGTATCCGCGGAGGTTTCACTCGCGCACCGCAAGGCACCGCACCGCAAGGCACCGCAATGCGCGATGTGCGTCGCGTCACTGCGCGCACTCGACCTTGTCCGCCGTGGACGTGGACTCCTTGATGTCGTCCGACGCCTTGGACGGAGGGGTCAGGGAGACGCCCGCACCCTTGAAGTCCTTGCCGAGGGTCAGCGTCATCGTGGGCAGCCCCTGGGAGTTGGTGACGCTCTCGCCGGGCTTCATCCCTGAGCCGGACAGGCCCAGGATGTCGGCGAGGCGGCGGGCCTGGTCGGCCTGCTCGGGCGCGTACTCGAGGGTGGTCTTCTTCAGCGTCTCGTCGGCGTTGCCGGCGTTCTCCGACTTGCTGACGCCTTCGGTGAGCTGGAGCCAGGTGACGGTCTCCTGGGCGCTGCCCGACGGGCCACCGCCGTTGAGGACCTGTACCCGGACGTCCGAGGCCGGTGCCTTGGCGCCCTTGAGGCGGGCGGCGACGGCGGCCTTCTCCTTCTTCTTCTGCTGCTTGACCTCGGTGAACGACACGTCGTTCTGGATCAGGTCGAATATCTCCGGTGCCTTGGAATCGTCCACGACGACGGTCGCCTTCACCGTCTCCACGGGGTTGTCCTTCACCGGCAGCGTGATGAACGCCAGGTTCTTGATGTTGAGTTTGCCCAGCTCCAGACCGAGGTCCTTCAGCTTGTTGATGTTGTCCAGCTGGGAGTCGACGGTGAGTGCCTCGGTGCCTGCCTCCGCGAGCTTGACCATCTTCGTCGGGCTGGTGAGTGTGTCGTTGGACTTCAGCTGCCGCATCAGCGCGCCGAGGAACTGCTGCTGCACCTTGATGCGGTCGAGGTCGCCCTGGTTGCCCCACGCGTGCCGGGTGCGGACGAACGCCAGGGCTTCCTCACCCTCGATGGTGTGCGTGCCGGCGGACAGGTTGAGCTTGGAGTCCTTGTCGTTGACGTCCTCGGCGAGACAGACATCGACCCCGCCGACCGCCGTGGTCAGCGTCTTGACCGCGTTGAAGTCCGCCACCATGAAGTTGTCCGGAGTGATCCCGGTCAGCTCGGTGACCGTCCGCATGGTGCAGCTCGGCGTGCGCTCGTTCTGGCCGAGGCTGGTGTTGAAGCGGCCCCTGGAGCCCGGGATCGTCTTCTCAGTTCCGTCCTCCATCGTCGTGGGGCAGTCGGGGATGTCGACGATGAGGTCGCGCGGGATGCTGAGCGCGGTGGCGTTCGTGCGGTCCTTGGAGACGTGCAACAGGAGCGTGGTGTCGGCGTGCCCGGCGCTGTTCTTGTCACCGTAGCCCTCGTTGCCCGCGCCGGTGCGCTTGTCGGTGCCGATCAGCAGGATGTTGATGGCCCTGTCCTTCTGGAAGCCACCGGTGCTCGCGCCGTCGTCGGGGATCGAGTCGATGTTGCCGTTGAGGTGCTCCAGATACAGATAGCCGCCCACGGCGGTGGCGAGCACCACGAACGCCATCGTCCCGCCGGTCCACAGCAGGGCCTTCTTGGCCTTCGACTTCTTCTTCTTCACCGGTCGGCGTCCGCGCCGGCCTGCCGACGGCTCCTCGGGCGCGTCCCGGCGCCTGCGCGGCGGCCCTTCACGCTCGGGTGCCCCGCGCTCGGGTGTCCCGCGTTCAGGTGTCCCGGGCTCGGGTGTCCCGCGGCCGGCGGGTCGCTCCGCCGTACGCCCGGGAGCACCGGTACGACCGCGCGGGGCGTCGGCGCCGGAACCTTTGCCCGGAGCCGCGCCGCCCCCTGGAGCCGCGCCGGAGGCACGCGGTCCACGCGGAGAGGGGACCGGCTGCTGCGGTGCGGAATGGCTCAGTCGCAGCTCGTAATCGCCGGTGTCCGGATTGAGTACCCACTGGTCTGCGGGGTCGATGTCGCTGCCCCGTCCACGGCCTTGCGCGTCCACGGTCGTTTGAATCCTCCGTCGGTGCCACGCGGCGCCTTTCCCCCCAGGCGCTCGGTCGGTCACACAGTGCGCGACTACAGGGTGAATCTCAGGAACGCGCGCACCGGGAGCGCTCACACTAACGGCACGGAACGGCCTTCGGCGACGCCCGTGGCACATTCCACATCCATATAACTGGGCAATTCGCTCATATCTGTTGACATAGCTTCACAGCCTGGGAGTCGCCTGAGAGCCGGCTTTACGCGCAGGCATCCTCGGCGGCCGTGTTCCCGGAGAACGTCGGCGCGGGAGAAGCCGCTTCGGCCGCTTCCTCCGACTGCCCCCCGGATTCATTCCGAGTGACCTTTCCGTCACCCTCCGTCGCCATGTCGTCCGAATTCCCGGGTGGAGCACCGGACTCGGATTCCGTGGCGGAACTCCGCGCCGTGCTCTGTGCGACCGTGACCGGCGCGTCCCTGCGCAACCGCTCGAACAGCTCCTCCGCCGCGGGCTGCGAAAGCTGGTCCCGATTGGCGTCTTTCGTGTACGGCTCCCGGGGAGCGGTGAGAAATTGCACGTGTTCCGTGGGGATGTCGCGGAGCCCGCGGGCGAGTTCGTACAAACCGCGCAGACTCGCCAATTTCGGGTCGGTCGTCAGCGCCGAAGTGGCCGCGTGCAGAACGGGATACAGCTTGGCCGGATTCAGCAGAACGTCATTGCCACTCACCTTGTTGACGAGCGCTCCGAGGAACCGCTGCTGACGTTCCATACGGTGCGTATCGCTGCCGTCACCGAGAGACTTGCGGGCGCGGACATAGCCGAGGGCCTGTTCCCCGTTCAGTGTCACCCGGCCCGCGGGCAGCTTCAGTTCGGCCGCCTTGTCGTCAATGGGTTCACGCAGACACACCTCGACGCCGTCGACCGCCTCGACCATCTCCTTGAAGCCGTGGAAGTCCACGACGATGTGATGGTCCACGCGAATGCCGGTGAGTTTCTCCACGGTACGGATGGCGCAGGCGGAACCGCCCTGCTCGAATGCCTGGTTGAACATTGTGAACACGGGCTCGGCGCGGGTGCCGTCCCCGCGCAGACAACCCGGCACGTCCACCATCAGATCTCGGGGCAGGGACACCGCGGTGGCGCTGCCCCGGCCCGCCGGCAGGTGCAGCAGGATCACGGTGTCGGACCGCTCCGTCCCCGGGTCCCGGCCGTAACGGCCGTTCTCGTTCCCGGACCGCGAGTCCGAGCCGATCAGCAGGATGTTCCGGGCCTCCTCGACCAGCGCCGTGGGCCGCTCCCTCTCGAACCGCGCGAGCTCGGCCACGGCCGCCTCGTCCGCGGTGATGTTCCCCTCGAGCTTCACGTACACCGCCCACCCGGCCCCGGCGGTCACGACGAGCAGCGCCGCGACACCGAGCCCGGCGCCGGCCGTCCACCGCCGCCGTCTGCGCCGCGGCAGCCCCGCCCCGCTCGCCGAGGCTCCCGCTCCCGGCCCGAGGGTGCCCCCGCCCGCGGGGTCCGCGCCTGCGGTGTCGTTCACGACCGGTCCACCCCCTCACTGCGTACGGGACGGCTTGCGGCGGCATACGGAACTGCGGGACGGCGTAGGGATATACGGGACGGTGTACGGGGCGTACGGGCGTCGGGGCGTGCGGTGTCCGGCGTGCCCGGCAGGCGCCGCCTGCCGCGTGCCGGGCACGCCACTGATACGACGATGACCCGGATGCGCGGCGGCGGCGGATGCTGCTGAGCCGAACGGGGGAGGGGGTGTGCCGGACGGGGGATGGTCCGGCGGGCTCGGTTTGGGCGATCGGTCCGGTCCGACCCGACCCCGGTCCGGTCCTGTTCCGGTTCCGTCGGTGGGTGTGGGTGTGGGGGGAGTGGTGGGACGGGCAGGCCGTCAGCGGGCGATGGCGGTGACCCGTTCGCTCTCCACCCGCTTGTCCAGGGCGTCGTCCCCGACCCGGTCCAGGTTCCGGCACAGCACCACCGAGCCGCCGGTCGCCAGCGGCCCGTACAGGCCTGCGCGGAGACCCTCCCAGGTGTCGTACGACAGCCCCGACAGGATGCGCGACGCCGGCCCGGTCAGCCCGAGTTCCGTCGCCTCCGCGCGGGCCCGCTGCACCACCTCGGCCCCGGTGAACTCCCGGCCCGCCACGATCAGGGCCGGGGCCTCGGGGGCGACCGGCACGTACGGTGCGAATCGGTCGCCCTGTCCCGGGACCTCCACGGCGTAGTCGGCGAAGCCCTCCGGAGGCTGCGGGAACCGTCCGCCGAGCGGCCTGAGGGCCAGCGCGATCCGTGCGCCCGAGCAGGCCCGCGCCTTTTCCAGCGTGTCCGGCCCGCTCACCACGACCTCGGCCGCCGCCGGGTCGCCGGACACGTCCGCGACCACGCCCACCGACGCGCACGCCAGCAGCCACACGGCTGTCTGCCAGTGCGCGGGCAGCAGTAGCGCCACACGGTCACCGGGCTCGGCGGCCAGTTCGTCCTGAAGCAGGTTCGCGGTCTTGGCCACCCAATTGGCGAAGGTGGCCACGGACAATTCGACGCGTTCGCCCGTGGCGTCGTCGTAGAAGGTCACCAGGGGGCGTCCCGGGTCCGCGGCGAGAGCGGAACCCAGCAGGTCGGCGGGGGTGCGGTCGGTGGCGTTCACCCGCGCAAGCGTACGCGGGCACGGCCGCGCGCACCGAGTGCACGGGGCACCGGTTCGGGGGAACGGATCCCGACAGGCCGTCAATTCCCCGATGGACAGATTTGTATGACTATGTCCAAGCTCAGGGGCATGCGTAGAACTCTCGCTTCCTCCATCGGCGTCACCTGTGCGGCCGCACTCGCCCTGCCCCTCGCCCCGTCCGCCGTCGCGGCGGCCGCGGGACCGGGCGGGACGGTGCCGACGGCCACCCGCGCAGCGGTGACGACCGGGTCCGGTACCCCCGGCAGCACCCAGTCGCTGCCCCTGCGGCCCCTCGACCCCGACCGCGCCTCCGGCGCCGCCGTGTTCGGCCTCACCCCGCAGTCCGTACGGCACTTCTCCCTCGTCGGCGTCATCTGGGACGACCCCACCGCCGAACTCCACGGCCAGGTCCAGGTCCGCGCCCGCGCGGCGGACACCGGCGCCTGGTCCGGTTGGGAGGACGTCGAGACCCACAACGCCGACCACGCGGCCGACCCCGAGACCGCCGAACGCACCTCGGGCCGGGTCCGCGGCGCCACCGCACCGCTGTGGGTGGGCGCGTCGGACGGTGTGGAGATCCGGGTCCGGGCGGAAGCCGGACCCGACTCGGATCCGGAGCCGAAGGCGGGGTCCGAGCCCGCGGGTTCCGAGTCCCCGGGTTCCACCGCCGAGGAAGGTGCCGGGAAAGAGGCCGGGGAGGCCACCTCGCTGCTGCCGTCCGGGATGCGCCTCGAACTCGTCGACCCGGGGGAGGACGCTCCGCCCCAGGACACCCCGCCCGGGAACGGCGCTGCCGAGGGCCCCGATGAAAGTCCCGATGAAAGCCCCGGCGAGGCCCCCGGTCGCGACCCCGCCGACGGTTCCGCGGGCACCCCGGCGGACGCCCCTCGTACCGGTGTGATGAGCGCCGAGGCGACCGCCGCCTCCGCTGCCAACGCCCCGCTCGTACCCCTGGGCGCCACCGAGATCCCGGCGCTGACCCGGGCGGAGACCGAGGAGGAGTACCACGCCCTGCGCGGCACCGAGGCGGCCTGGCAGGAGGCGGACACCGGCGGACAGCCGCAGGCGGAGCCGTACATCGGCCCGCGTCCCGGCATCGTCACACGCGGCGGGTGGGGTGCGGACGAGAGCCTGCGGGAAAAGAGTTTCGTGTACACCGACAAGGTGGGCGCGGCCTTCGTGCACCACACCGCCTCCGGCAACAACTACACGTGCGCGCAGGCTCCTTCGGTCATCCGCGGTATCTATCGCTACCACACGGAAAGCATGGGCTGGCGGGACATCGGCTACAACTTCCTCGTCGACAAGTGCGGCAAGATCTACGAGGGCCGTGCCGGGGGAGTGGCCAACCCGGTCCTGGGCGCCCACACTCTGGGGTTCAACAGCAACACCATGGGCGTGGCGGTTCTCGGCACCTTCAGCTCCACGAGTCCGCCGGCGGCCGCGGTGACGGGGGTCGCCCAGCTCACCGCGTGGAAGCTCGGGTTGCACGGTATGGATCCGAGCGCGAAGACATACCTGACGTCCGGTGGTGGCAATCTCTACAAAAAAGGCACGAAGGTACGACTGAACGTGATCTCCGGTCACCGGGACGGGTTCAACACCGAGTGCCCAGGGGGGAAGCTCTACGACAAGCTCGGCACCGCCCGCTCCGCGGCGGCCGGTTACCAGGGCCGCTGAGAGGGGCGGCCGCCGGGCCCGCGTTCCTTCCTGCCGGAGACACCGCCGTCGGAACCGCTGTGCGACGGTCTGCATACACTGGCCGGCCGAAAAACAGTTCGGCCGGTCCCGGCAGGAAGCGGAGACGACAGGTGACAGAAGCGATTCTCCTGGTCGGCGGCAAGGGCACCCGGTTGCGCCCGCTCACGGTGCACACCCCGAAGCCCATGGTCCGGGCGGCCGGGGTGCCCTTCCTCACGCACCAGCTGGCGAGAGCGAGAGCGGCGGGCGTCGAGCACATCGTCCTGGCCACGTCCTATCTGGCCGAGGTCTTCGAACCGTACTTCGGCGACGGCTCGTCGCTGGGGCTGCACATCGAGTACGTGACGGAGGAGGAGCCACTCGGCACGGGCGGCGCCATCCGCAACGTCGCCTCCCGGCTGCACTCCGGCCCGGACGAACCGGTGCTGATCTTCAACGGCGACATCCTCACGGGCCTGGACATCCGGGCGCTGGTGCGCACCCATCGCACGACGGGCGCGGACGTCTCGCTGCACCTGACGAAGGTGACGGACCCCAGGGCGTACGGCCTGGTCCCCACCGACGACACGGGCCGCGTCCTGGCGTTCCTGGAGAAACCCCAGACACCCGAGGAGATCGTCACCGACCAGATCAACGCGGGGGCGTACGTCTTCCGCCGCTCCGTCATCGACACGATCCCGACGGGCCGGCCGGTGTCGGTGGAGCGGGAGACGTTCCCGGACCTGCTGTCGGCCGGAGCCCACCTCCAGGGCCTGGTCGACTCCACGTACTGGCTGGACCTCGGCACCCCGGCGGCCTTCGTGCGGGGCTCCGCGGACCTGGTGCTGGGCCGTGCCCCGTCCCCGGCGGTCCCGGGACGCTGCGGCGACCGGCTGGTCCTGCCGACGGCGAGGGTGGCACCGGACGCCAAGCTGGCGGGCGGGACCGTGGTGGGCGAGGGCGCGTTCGTGGCGGAGGGCGCGCGCGTCTTCGGCAGCACGATCCTGCCGGGTGCGGTCATCGAACCCGGCGCGGTCGTCACCGACTCGCTGATCGGCACGCGGGCGCGGGTGGGGGAGCGGTCGGTCCTCACCGGGACGGTGATAGGCGACGGCGCGGTCGTCGGCGCCCGCAACGAACTCCGGGACGGGGTCAGGGTCTGGTGCGACGCGCGGATCCCGGCGGGGTCGGTGCGGTTCTCCTCGGACGAGTGACCGTGCGAAACCGGGCCGCCTACAGGTCCGGTGCGGGCTCGGACGCTTGAGGAGCTCGGACGGTTGAGGGGCACGACGGCCGAGGACGCGGACGGCTGGAGGGCTCGGCCCTCACAGCCGTCCGACGTCCCAGCGCGGCATCTTCGGCGCCCGCCGCGCCGGCGTTCTGCCGCTCAGCAGGATCAGCCGCGCAGCCCGGTGCCGCTGACCGGCATACGGCTCCAGCAGATCCAGCATCGTCGCGTCGTCCGCGTACCGGTCCCCGGCCAGCGCCCACCCCACGATGCCCGGCAGGTGCAGATCCCCCGTGGTCACCTCGTCCGGCGCGCCATGACTGCGCTGCACCGTCTCCGCCGACGTCCACGGCCCGATGCCCGACACCAGCTCCAGCCGCGCCCGTGCCGCCGCCGGGGCCATCCCCGCCGCCTCCTCCAGCCGCGCCGCGACCCGCACCGCCCGCAGCACCGCGGACGCCCGCTTGTCGTCGACACCGGCCCGGTGCCACTCCCAGGAGGGGATCAGCGCCCAGGTCCGGGGCGACGGCATGACCGCCATCCGATCGGGCGCCGGCCCGGGGGCCGGCTCCCCGTACTTCCGTACCAGCAGCCGCCACGCCCGGTACGCCTCACCGGTGGTGACCTTCTGCTCCAGGACCGACGGGATCAACGACTCCAGCACCAGACCGGTCCGGGCCAGCCGCAGTCCCGGCCGCCGGTGCCGGGTGAGCGCCAGCAGCTTGTGCCGGGGGACGAACGCCGCCGGGTCGTCGGCGGCACCGAGCAGGTCCGGCAGCCGGTCCAGGAACCACCCGGCCCCCGCTCCCCACGCCTCGCCCCGTACTTCGCCGCCGTGCCGTGTCACCCGCAGCGTCCCCGGCCCGGCGGGTGTCAGGCTCGTCCGCCACACGGAACCGTCCGGCATCGCGCGAAACGTCGGGTCCCCGGACCCGCGCCGCAACGGCCCGAGCACCAGCCCGAGGTCCAGCGGCCCGTCCGGCACCCACGTCCGGACCAACGACGGGGCGGCCGGGGCCGGTGCCTGCTGCGGCACCCCCGCCTGGTCGGCGGCCCGCCCGCCTCGCACGGTCGTACGAGCAGGGCGGGAAGCAGGCCGGGGGGTGGGTCGGGGAGCGAAACGTCCTGCCACGGAGGGGTCCCGGGGATAGGGGCGGAGGTGGGGAAGCGGTGCAGAGGTAGGGGAAGGCGGGGCTCCTACGAGGGTAGGCGCCCCACGCGTCCGCTCCGGCTCATCACGGTCCGGTTCACCGCTGTCTGGTTCGTCACGGTCCGGTTCACCGCTGTCCGGTTCATGGCCGTCCGGTTCGTCACCGTCCGGCTCATCGCACGGTGATGAACGCGGCCGCGTCCCGCTCCGGCCGCGGCCGCGGTTCCCCGGCGGGGTGGCCCACCGCCACCGCACCCATCGGGTCCCAGCCCGCGGGCAGGTCCAGGACCTCGCGGACCACGTCCCGGCAGAACATCGTCGACGACACCCACGCCGACCCCAGCCGCTCCCCGGCCAGCGCGACCAGGAAGTTCTGCACGCCGGCACCCGTCGCGACCACGAACATCTCCCGCTCCGCGCCGTCCCGCCGGGCGTCCCCGTAGGTGTGCGAGCCCTCCATGACCAGGCAGGGCACGACCAGGCAGGGCGCGTTGCGCAGGACGTCGCCGCGGCGGACCCGCTTGGCGACGGACTCCTCCGACTTGCCGTCCCGGCGCAGGTCCGCGATCCAGGCGTCCCGCATCGCGTCGAGCAGCCGGGTCCGGGACTCCCGCGACTCCAGCAGGACGAAGCGCCACGGGGTGGTGTGGTGCGGCGCCGGAGCCGTCACGGCCGCGGCCACCGCGCGGCGCACCGCCCCCGGGTCGACCGGCTCGTCGGTGAAGGCCCGTACCGTGCGGCGCTGGGTCACCGCCTGCCGTACCGCCTCCGACGTGCCGAGGCGGAACATGTCGTCGCGGGAGTCGCGGACCAGGGCCCGGGCGCCCCCGCCGTGCTCGTCGTCGGCCGCCACCAGGGCGGACAGTCCGCGCACGACGGCCACCGGCAGGCCTGCGGCCTTGCCCTTGACCAGGTCGCCCGCGGCGGCGAGTTCGTCGGCGGTGGCGACCACGGTGGCGCTCAGCGGATTGCCGTACGCGTCCGTCCCGCCGCGCAGGTCGTCCAGGACGTGGACGCCCGCGGCGCCGATCGCGACGTCCGTCAGACCCGCCCGCCAGGGACGTCCGAAGGTGTCGGTGACGAGTACGCCGACCGTGACGCCGAGGGCGTCCCGCAGGCCCTCGCGGATCGCCCGCGCGGACGCGTCCGGATCCTCGGGGAGCAACAGCACCGTGCCGGGGGGCGTGTTGGACGCATCGACCCCGGCCGCGGCCATGACGAGGCCCTGCCGGTTCTCGACGATGCGCAGGGGGCCGCGCCGGGCCACCACCCGTACCGTCTCCGCGTCGATCGCGGCCTCCCGGTCGGATGCCTCCAGTATCCGGCCCTCCGCCTTGGAGACGATCTTCGAGGTGACGAGCAGCACGTCCCCGTCGGCCAGCCCCGGCTCCGCGGACGCGATCAGTTTCGCGAGGTCGTCCCCCCGTCGGACCTCGGGCAGCCCCGCGACGGCCCACACCCGGTATCCGTCGGACGCCGCGCCACCCGCGGGTACGCAGTCGTCGTGCACACGCGTGCCGTTCAAACCGTCCGCACCTCCTCCGCGAGCGCGAGCGCCTCCCGGGCCATCCGCGCGGTGGCGTCGACGTCGGTCATCATCAGGGGCACGGCCCGGCAGCGGATCCCCGCCTCCTCGATGCGCTCCACACCGGTCGCGTCGACCGTGTCGACCAGCCAGCCGTCCAGCAGACCCGAGCCGTAGTGCTCGGCCACCGCCCACGCCGTGGATTCGACGCCCACCGCCGCGAGCACCTTGTCGGCCATGCCGTGCACGGGCGCGTCGCCGACGATCGGCGACAGGCCGACCACCGGCACGCCCGCCTCGGCGATCGCCTCCCGGATGCCGGGGACGGCGAGGATCGTGCCGATGGAGACGACCGGGTTGGACGGCGGGAAGAGGATCACGTCGGCAGCGGCGATCGCCTCCAGCACACCCGGCGCCGGCTTCGCCTGCTCCGCGCCGACCGGCACCACCGCCTCGGCCGGTACCGACGCCCGCAGCCGCACCCAGTACTCCTGGAAGTGGATCACCTTACGGACACCGGAGCCCGCCGCGGAGCCCGCCGCGGAGCCCGCCGCGGAGCCCGGCGGGGCCTCCCCGGCCCCGGACCCCGTCGACGGCCCCGCCGCCGGGTCACCGTCGGGCAGGGTGACGGCGACATGTGTCTCCACGCGGTCGTCGGTCATCGGGATCATCCGGACGCCCGGCTGCCAGCGGTCGCAGAGGGCCTCCGTCACCGCGCTCAGCGGATAGCCGGCGGCGAGCATCTGCGTCCGCACGATGTGCGTGGCGAAGTCCCGGTCGCCGAGCCCGAACCATCCCGGGCCGACGCCGTACGCCGCGAGCTCCTCCTTGAGCCGGAAGCTCTCGTCGGTCCGCCCCCAGCCCCGCTCCTCGTCGATGCCGCCGCCGAGGGTGTACATCACCGTGTCGAGGTCCGGGCAGACCTTCAGCCCGAAGAGGTGGATGTCGTCCCCGGTGTTGCCGATGACCGTGATGTCCGCGTCCGGCACGGCCCGCTTCAGACCGCGAAGGAAACGGGCACCGCCGATGCCGCCTGCCAGAACCACAATGCGCATGGGAAACAGTCTGTCAGCCGTAGGGCCGGCCGCGGCACCGTGTCGGGCGGCCGGTCACGCACGGGGTCGTGTACGGGGCCGTGTACGGGGTCGTGTACGGGGTCGGGCAGAGGTCACGCACGCGGCCGGGCAGGGAGACGTGCGGGGGAGCGGGTCAGGCGGTCGGCGTCCGGGGCTCCGTCCGCGCCTCGCAGTGCGGGGCGGCCGGGTGCATCGGCATCTCGGTCAGGCCCGGGTAGTACACGTGCAGGCTGACCGCCGGCTCCAACGTGTCATTGACGACCTCGTGTGCGTAGCCCGGCGCGAACACCTGCTCCGTGCCCGGCGTCAGCGTGCGGGTGCCGTGTTCGGTGCGCTCGGTGAGGACGCCGTCCAGGACGGTCAGGACACCGGAGGAGCGGCCGTGGTCGTGCAGTCCGCTGCCCTGGCCGGGCACCCAGGACAGCAGCCACACCTCGTAGCCGATCGGAGGCTCCTCCGCTCGGGCGGAGCCGAGAGCCTGGGGGACCGAGAGGAGCCGGTGGTACCAGCGGCTGCTCGCGTCGTACCGCACCAGGTGCTCCCACCGGGACCGGTCGGCGGCGAGGGAACGGGCCAGACCGACGAACTCGGCGACGGTGGACGGGTGCTCGCGTGGGGTCTGCAGGAGGTGCGGTACTTCGAGGATGTCGCCGGCGATCTGGAGGTCACTGTCGCTGTTCATGGATGCGGTGGTTCCTCGGCGGAGAAGCGGTCGGGAAGCAGTGCGGTGAGGCCGCCGGGCGAGGGCCGGCGATGAAACCGGTCTGCCGGGACGAGGTGCCGCGGATGTCCGGGTCACGGACGGCGGCGGGGAGTGCCCTGATGAGAGCGGAGAAAACAGGGGGCGGGTCGAGGGTGACCCGAAGGGCAGGAGCGCGTTGGGCTCAACAACCGGAACAGCGACAGCTACAGCGAGCGCGGGCAGCACCGAGGTACCCGGCGGAGCGGGTCGAGGTGAGTGCCAAGTTCGCGAGCATGCCCATAAGGACAGCGGCTCATGCCTTCAGTGTCAACTCGACCCACGGATTGTGGGCACGGTTCACCCCATCCGGTTCACTGCGAGGCGAAAGGTTTGCTCACGTGATTCCTGGGACACAAGGCGCACATGGCCGAGAGCACAAGTGCCGTTGCGATCCTGTGATCCGAATGTGATCCGGGTCGCTGTGGGGTTGGTGCGTCAACGGGATCGATCGACCGGGCGTCTCACTCCGTGAACGGTCTGCGAGGGGCGGGCCTCCCGTGCGACTCGCCCGGGTGTCAACGTTTATGGCGATTTGAACACTTTCGGCTTGGGCTTGGTTCCGCAGAGTGAATAAGGGAGCCAATAGCAGATCTCGGCTTGACTCGCCCGGATCAGCACACTTGTAATTTCACTCGTGTCGTTCGGCCGGGATCGGTAACGGCAGCATCACGGGGACGCGAAAGATGGACGAGGGGCGCACATGACGGAGCTGGTGCAGCAACTGCTGGTCGACGACGCGGACGAGGAACTCGGCTGGCAGGAGCGCGCGCTGTGCGCCCAGACCGACCCCGAGTCCTTCTTTCCCGAGAAGGGCGGTTCCACCCGGGAGGCCAAGAAGGTCTGCCTCTCCTGTGAGGTCCGCTCCGAATGCCTCGAATACGCCCTCGCCAACGACGAGCGCTTCGGCATCTGGGGCGGCCTGTCCGAGCGGGAGCGCCGCCGGCTGAAGAAGGCCGCCGTCTGAAGAAGGCCGCCGTCCGAGAGGCGGCGCTTCGCGCGCGTCCATCCGGATGCGGGCCTTGCTCGTGACATTCATGTGCGCGACTTGTCCGCGCGTGCGACGTACGTGCCGGCCATGCGCATGCGTCCGGTATGTACGCTTACGGTCCGTCGCGTGCGGGTTGTCCACAGGCGGCGGACCGTCTTGTTGTCCAGCCGATAGTGTGGTTGCTCGTCCGAGACGCCACGCCGCCCCACCGGGCACGGGCGTCCCCCACAGTCCACTGAACCGGGGCCCGTACCTCGATGTCCGTGCACAGTCACCCGGCAGCCCGTCAAGACGCCGCTGCCGCACCAGAGTTCCCGCGTCATGTGGTGACCGCGGTCCTCGTCTCCCATGACGGAGCCCGCTGGCTGCCCGACGCGCTCGCCGGGCTACTCGGCCAGGAACGCCCCGTCCAGTTCGCCATGGGAGCCGACACAGGCAGCGCGGACGATTCCGCCCTGCTGGTCACCGAAGCCCTCGGCGACGACCACGTCCTGCACCTCGCCCGGCGCACCGGTTTCGGGCAGGCCGTCGAGGAGTGCCATCGCGCGGCGCCGCACCTCACCCCGGACGACCTGCCCTACCTGAAGCGGCCCAGCGGCTGGGACCCCGTCACGCGCAGCTGGCACGACGACGCGTACGACCTGCCCGACCTCCCGCACGGGGAGCCGGTGCAGTGGCTGTGGCTGCTGCACGACGACTGCGCCCCCGAACCCGACGCGCTGGCCCGCCTGCTGGGCGTCGTGGAGAACGAGTACGAAGCCGACCGTGACGACGTCGCCGTCGTCGGCCCCAAACTCCGCGGCTGGTACGACCGCCGGCAGCTGCTGGAGGTCGGCGTCTCCATCGCCAACTCCGGCCGCCGCTGGACCGGCCTGGACCGCCGCGAACAGGACCAGGGCCAGCACGACCAGGTCCGGTCCGTCCTGTCGGTGTCCACCGCCGGCATGCTGATCCGCCGCGACGTCTTCGACGAACTCGGCGGATTCGACCGGCACCTGCCCCTGATGCGGGACGACGTCGACCTGTGCTGGCGCGCGCACACGGCGGGCCACCGGGTCCTCATCGCCCCCGACGCGGTCGTACGGCACGCCGAGGCCGCCTCCCGCGAGCGCCGCGCCGTCGACTGCGTGGGCCGCACCGCCGCCTCCCCGCACAAGGTGGACAAGGCGGGCGCCGCCCACACCCTGCTCGTCAACACCCGTACCGCCGCACTGCCCTGGGTACTGCTGCGGCTCGTCCTCGGCACCGTGCTGCGGACCTTCGCCTATCTCGTGGGCAAGGTCCCGGGGCAGGCCGTCGACGAGATACGCGGCCTCGTGGGCACCCTGCTGCGGCCCGAGCGCATCCTCGCCGGACGCCGCCGCCGCGGCAGCCCGCAGATCGACAAGGACGAACTGCGGGCACTGTTCCCGCCCCCCGGCGCGACCATCCGCGTCACCGTCGAACAGGCCGCGGGCGACCTCGTCGGCCGCTCCGACCCCGAGGCCACCACCGGCGCCGGACGGCACGGCGGCGCCGTCGAGTCCGGACCCGGCGGGGACGACGCCGACTTCATCGAGGTCGAGCAGTTCGTCCGGCTCAAGCGGATCGCCCGCAAACCCGGCCCGGTGCTCTTCCTGCTCCTGCTGCTCGTCTCCCTCGCGGCCTGCCGCACCCTCCTCGGCAGCGGCGCACTCTCGGGCGGCGCCCTGCTGCCCGCCCCCGCCGGCTCCGGTGAGCTGTGGGCGCGGTACACGGACACCTGGCACGCGGTGGGCGCCGGCGGCACCGGCTCCGCACCGCCCTACCTCGCCCTCGTGGCATCCCTGGCCACCCTGATGCTCGGTTCGACCGGGCTCGCCGTCACGGTCCTGCTCATCGGCTCGGTGCCGCTGGCCGGCCTCAGCGCGTACTTCGCCTCCCGCCCGCTCGTCGAGTCCCGGCTGCTGCGCGCCTGGGCCGCCGTCGCCTACGCCTTCCTGCCCGCCGTCGCCGGCGCCCTCGCCGGCGGCCGGATCGGCACCGCGGCCCTCGCCGTTCTGCTGCCGCTGATCGCCCGCGCGGGCATCGCCGCCGGCGGGCTCACCAACGACCTCGGCGTCCGCGGCAGTTGGCGCGCGACCTGGGCGTACGCGCTGCTGCTCACCCTCGCCACCGCGTTCACCCCGATCGTCTGGCCCATCGCCCTGGTCCTCGGCCTCGGCGTCCTCGCCCTGCGCAGGTCCGACCTCCCGGCGTACGGGCTCCGCTTCCTGGCCCAGCTCGGCACCCCGCTGCTGGTCCTCGCCCCCTGGTCGCTGTCGCTGCTCCCGTTCGGCTTCTTCCAGGAGGCGGGCCTGGAGTACGGCGCGTCCGCCGCCTCCGCCCTCGACCTGCTCGGCGCGAGCCCCGGCGGCCCCGGCGCGGCCGGCGGGCCGGTGCTCATCGGCATCGTGCTCGCCGCCCTCGCGGCCCTGCTCCGCTCCGAGCGTCTGCTCGCCATCCGCGCCGCCTGGGCGGCCGCCCTGGTCGGACTGGTCTTCGCGGTCCTGTCCAACGGCTCCACCTGGGCCGGGCCCGCGACGCTCGTCTACGGCATCGCCCTGCTGGCCGCAGCCGCGCTCGGCGCCGACGGGGCGCGCTCGCGGGTCGCCGAGCAGAGCTTCGGATGGCGTCAGCCGGTCGCCGTGCTGATCGCCCTCGCCTGCGCGGCCGGCCCGCTGCTGGCCGCCGCCGGCTGGGTGCTCCGCGGCGCCGACGGGCCGCTCGAGCGGCGCGATCCCGTGCAGGTGCCCGCGTTCGTCGCCGAGGAGAGCGGCACCCGCGACCAGGCCCGCACCCTCGTCCTGGACAGCGACTCCGCCGCCCGCGTCGACTACGTGCTGGTCCGCGGCTCCGGTGCCCGCATGGGCGACGCCGAGATCACCGCCTCGGCCGGAGTGAACACCGGGCTCGACAAGGTCGTCGCCAACCTCGTCGCCGGCTCCGGCGCCGACCAGGCCGACCAGCTCGGCGGATTCGCGGTGCGCTACGTCCTCGTCCACCCGGGCGCGCCCCGCGACGTCACCCGCGTCCTGGACGCCACACCCGGCCTGACCAGGCTCAGCCAGCAGGCGGGCGGCGCGCTGTGGCGCGTCGACCAGAACGTGGCCCGCGCGACCATCGTCCCCGCCAAGGGCGGCGAGGGCGAGCCGCAGGCCGTGGCCGCCGGACCCGTCGGGATCAGCACCAAGATCCCCGACGGCGCCGAGGGGCGCGTCCTGCGCCTGGCCGACGCCACGGCCGACGGCTGGACCGCCACCCTCGACGGCAAGCCGCTGACCCGCACCACGGTCGACGGCTGGGCCCAGGGCTTCCAGCTCCCCACCACCGGCGGACAGCTGGCCGTCACCTACGAGGAGCCGTTCACCCACACCGCCTGGCTGTGGGCGCAGGGGCTGCTCGCCGTCGTCCTCGTCGTGCTCGCGCTGCCCGGCCGGCGCCGCGACATCGACGACGACCTGCCCGAGGAAGAGGCCGTCCCCGCCGAGGCGCTCGCCGGCGACGGCCGCCGCGCCCGCCGCCTGCGGGCCCAGGCCGAGGCGGAGGCGGAAGCCGCGGCCGCCGAGGAGGCGGGCACGGAGCGGGGTGCGGACGGCGACGCGGCCGAGGGCACGGACGGCGGCGCGGCCGACGGGTTCGACGCCCCGCCGGAGCCCGTGGCCGTTCCGCAGCAGCGGCCCTACGACGAATGGGACGCGTCGAGCTACCCGGCTCCGAACTCGGACCCGGACCCGGACCCCGAGTACGACGGCACCTACACCGCCGACCCCTCCTACCCGCAGGGACAGCAGCAGCAGCCGCCGTCGCAGCAGGAGCAGCAACAACAGCAGCAGTACGCGACGGACGGTTACGGACAGCCGTACCAGGCGGACCCGTACCAGGGCGGCCAGGACGGTCAGGGCGGCCAGTACGACCCGTACGCCTACGACGGCACGCCCCAGCAGCCGCAGTACGACCCGACGACGTACGACCCGTCGGCGTACGGACAGGGCTACGAGGGTTACGACGGCTACGACCAGACCTACGCACAGGGCTACGACGCGTCGTACGACCCCGAGCAGCAGCACCGCCCCCAGCCGGGCAGTGAGCGTCCCGACGGGAGCCAGCAGTGAACCGCACCACCCTGTCCCTGATCGCGGGAGCCACCGCACTCGCCGCCGTCACCGGCTTCGCCGTCCTGACCGCGCCGGACCCCACGGCCGCGGACGGCGGCGTCGCGACGGCGGCGGCCCGCCTGCCCGTGGAACGCTCGAGCCTGCTGTGCCCGACGCCCAGCAGCTCCGACCTCGCCGAGACGACGTACACGTCCTTCACGCCCGTCACGAAGGGCACGGAGAGCGAGGGCAGCGCCGAACTCCGGCCGGCCACCGCGGGACAGCCCACGGAGGAGAGCACGAAGGAGGGGGAGGAGGGCGAGAAGGGGAGCGGGAAGGACGGCGGAGAGGAGAAGGCCGCCGAGTCCGCGAAGCCCGAGAAGCCGGTGCTGGAGCACAAGCAGGAACCCGGCAAGCCGGTCACCGCGGAGACCTCCGGGGGCGAGGAACCCGCACTCCTCGGCACCGCCGAGGGCCGCTTCGCTCCCGGCTGGACCGTGCAGCAGACCACCGAGGTCGCCGCGGGTACCGGCCGGGGCCTCCAGGGCGTCACCTGTACCGCCCCGGACACGGAATTCTGGTTTCCGGGTGCGAGTACCGCGACCGAGCGCACCGACTACGTCCACCTGACCAACCCCGACGACTCCGCCGCCGTCGTGGACATCGAGGTCTACGGCAAGGACGGCGTGCTCGAGACCGAGGTGGGGGAGGGCATCACGGTCAGGCCGCACTCCTCCGAACCGGTGCTGCTGTCCACGCTCACCGACGAGGAGCAGACCGATGTGACGGTCCACGTCGTCGTCCGCAGCGGGCGGGTCGGGGCGGCCGTGCAGGCCCTGGACAACTCGCTCGGTGGTGACTGGCTGGCCGCGTCGGCCGATCCGGCGGGCAGCCTGGTCCTGCCCGGCATCCCCAAGGACGCCACCGCCGTACGCCTGGTCGTCTTCACTCCCGGCAATGTCGACGCCGACCTGAAGGTGCAGCTCGCGTCGCCCTCCGGGCCGATCACACCGGCAGGCAACGAGACGGTGCATGTGAAGGGCGGGATGACGACCGCCGTCGACCTCGGTGACGTCACGCGCGGCGAGGCGGGCTCCCTGGTCCTCACGCCGACGGACCGCTCGGTGCCCGTCGTGGCGGCCGTCCGGGTGCTGCGCGGCAAGGGCGACAACCAGGAGTCGGCCTTCGTCCCGGCGGCCCGGGAGGTCGGCCTGCGGGCGACGTCCGTCGACAACACGGCCAAGGGCAGCACCCTCGCCGTGACCGCGCCCGAGGGTGCCGCCAAGGTCAAGGTCACCGTGTCCGCGGGCAGCGAGGGCGGTACGCCGGCGACCGAGACGTACACGATCAAGGCCGGTACCACCCAGAACATCGAGGTCCCGGTCCCGGACGACATCGAGGGCACGTACGCGCTGACGGTCGAGCCCGAGTCGGACGACGCCCCCGTCTACGCCTCCCGGACCCTCACCGCCCCGGACGACGGCGTCCCCGCCTTCACCGTCCAGACCCTTCCCGACGACCGGGGCATGGTGGCGGTACCGCAGGCGAAGGAGGACCTGTCGGTCCTGCAGAAGTAGGAACCGGTGGGAGCAGGAACCGCCGGCGCCCGTACGGCGCCCGTATGGGGGGCACCCCGCTCGGGCGCCGGGGCGGCCGAACGGGCCTCCGGTGCATCAGCCCTCGGCGTATCAGGCCTTGCCGTATCAGTCCTCGCCGTACCGGGGATCCACGGTCTCCGGCGTCAGCCCGAGCAGTTCGGCGACCTGCTCCACGACGACCTCGTGGACCAGCGCCGCCCGCTCGTCGCGCCCCTTGGTACGGATCTCCACCGGCCGGCGGTAGACCACGACCCGCGCGGGGTGTCCCTCGTGGGTCGGCACGGTGCCGCCCAGCGGCACCGCCTCGTCGCTCCACCCCGCTCCGGGCGTGTCCAGGCGCGGGACCTCCAGCACGAGGAAGTCGATGTCGGTCAGCTGCGGCCACCGACGCTCCAGCCGCTCCACGGAGTCCTGCACCAGATCCGCGAACGTCTCCGCGCGGCTGGCGGCCAGCGGAACCTGGGGCGGCGCGATCGGCCCGCGCATGCCCCGGCCGTGGCGATCACGACGGCGGGGCCCGCGGTCGGCGGCACGGGGCGTCACAGGGGTGTCCATCACGGTGCAGCGTAGTCTCCGCCGGTCCGACGCGCCCGACCCCCCACACGGCTTCCGGACCTCGACCTCGCACGGGCCCGGCATCCTGCTCCCCGCCCGCTCCGGACGCCGGCTCCCGCACGGCACCGGGAGACCGCTCCGTACGGCGTCGGGGCACGGTGTCGGGCCGTCCGGATCGGCATGTCGTCGCATGACCATTCCGGCCAAGGTTCGGCTCGATTCCATATCTTTCATGGTCCGGTGATCTCAAGGTATTTGACGGTGTTTGTACCAAGTGATGACCGGAGGGGAAGCGGTACACGTTCCGAACGTGGGCGTCGGAGCAGGTCAAACAGGGTGCGCCGACAGGAGTGCGGGAGGTCTTTCCGGCCACGACACGGGGGAACGCGCAGGAGGGGAGTCGTCGCGGCCCGCTCAAGAGTGCGGTACCGTCCAACATCGTGAGCCCTGTACGTCGCTGTTCGCGCACCGCTTGCGGCCGTCCCGCCGTTGCGACGCTGACGTACGTCTACGCGGACTCGACCGCGGTCCTCGGCCCGCTCGCCACCTACGCCGAACCCCACTGCTACGACCTGTGCGCCGAGCACTCCGAGCGCCTCACCGCGCCGCGCGGCTGGGAGGTCGTCCGTCTGCTCGACGGCTCGGCCCCGGCACGGCCCAGCGGGGACGACCTCGAGGCGCTCGCGGACGCGGTGCGTGAAGCGGCCCGCCCCCAGGAGCGGTCGGCCGGCGGTGCGGGGCGCGGTGCGGACCCGATGGAGGTCGCGCGCCGCGGCCACCTGCGCGTGCTCCGCTCTCCCGACAACTGACGTCGGCAACCGCGCTCCAGCCCTGACGCCCGAGCCCTGAACGGTCTTCGCGTGTGCGGCCGTTCGCATGTCCGTGCCGGTCGTCCGTGCCGGTCGTCCGTGTTGCTCGTCCGTGTTCACGGCCCTTGCTCCCTCTCGCCCCACCTGCCTCGTGAGTAAGGTGCCGCACGCCCATTGACGCGCACTTGTCGAGGACACGACCATTCCGAGGACGTAGCGAGATTCTTCTTCCGCATTGCGGAATCCAGGAGGCGCGTCCGTGTACGTTCAGGAACTGGAACCCGTCGCCGGCTCACTCGGTCTGTCCGCCCTCGTGGCGGCGCTGCCCCTCGTGATCGTCCTCGTCCTGCTCGGCGGCCTGCGCATGAAAGCGCACCTGGCGGGCCTGATCGGCTTATCGGGTGCCGTACTGGTGGCCTGCCTGGCCTACCGCATGCCTCTGGACCAGACGCTCTCCAGTGCCGTCCAGGGAGCGGTCTTCGGCCTCTTCCCCATCATGTGGATCGTCGTCAACGCACTGTGGGTGTACCGGATGACGGTCCGCACCCAGCACTTCGACATCCTGCGCCGCTCCTTCGGACGGCTCTCCGACGACCCGCGGATCCAGGCCCTGGTCGTCGCCTTCTGCTTCGGGGCACTGCTGGAGGCGCTCGCCGGTTTCGGAGCCCCCGTCGCGATCTCCGCCGTGATGCTCGTGGCCCTCGGCTTCGACCCGGTCCGGGCCGCCGTCGTCGCGCTCGTCGCCAACACCGCGCCGGTGGCGTTCGGGGCCATGGGCACGCCGGTCGTCACCCTCGCCCAGGTGACCGGTCTGCCGCTGGACTCGGTGGCGTCCGTCGTCGGCCGCCAGACCCCGCTGCTCGCCCTTGTGGTGCCGCTGGTGCTGGTCTGGCTGGTGGACGGGCGGCGCGGGCTGCGGGACACCTGGATTCCCGCGGTGGCCTGCGGAGTCGCTTTCGCCATCGCCCAGTTCGTCGCCTCCAACTACGCCTCCGCGCAACTCGCCGACATCGCCGCGGCCATGGCCGGTGCGGCCGCCCTGGTCGCCGTACCGCACTCGCGCGTGCCCGCCTCCGAGGCCGTACGCACCTCCGTGCTGACCGGCGCCCGCAGCGAGGAACTGGACGAGGACGACCCGCGCCGCGAGGTCGTGCGGGCGTACGCCCCGTACGCGCTGATCGTGGTGATCTTCTCCGTCGTGCAGATCCCGGTGATCAAGGACTGGCTGGCCGGGGCGACCCGGAAGTTCGACTGGCCCCTCCTCGACGTCGCCGCGCCGAACGGCGAGCCGGTCGGCGCCAACGTGTTCACCTGGCCCATCGTCTCCACCGGCGGCACCCTCGTCCTGTTCGCCGGCGTGGCCACCGCGTTCGTGCTCGGCCTGCACGTGCGCACAGCGGTCAGGGAATGGCTCGCGACCGTGTACGAACTGCGGTTCGCGATCCTCACGGTGACCTCGGTGCTGGCGCTCGCCTACGTCATGAACCTCTCCGGCCAGGCGGCGACGATCGGCTACTCCGTGGCCGCCGCCGGTGCCGGACTCGCCTTCCTGTCACCCGTCCTCGGCTGGTTCGGCGTCGCCGTCACCGGGTCGGACACCTCGGCCAACGCGCTCTTCGGCGCCCTCCAGGTGACCGCCGCGAGGGAGTCCGGACTGTCGCCCGAGCTGCTCGCGGCCGCGAACAGCTCGGGCGGTGTCCTCGGCAAGATGATCTCGCCGCAGAACCTCACCATCGCCTGCGCCGCCGTCGGACTGGCGGGCAAGGAAGGAGACCTGTTGCGCAAGGTGCTGCCCTGGAGCCTCGGCCTGCTCCTCGTCATGTGCCTGATCGTGGTGGGGCAGAGCACCTTCGTGCTCGGGTGGATGCTGCCCTGACCCGAGGCGGCGTCCGTGGGGCCGACCGGCCGGCCCACCGGGCGCGAGTCCGGCCGGCCCACCGGGCACGAGCCCGGCCGGCCCACCGGGCACGAGCCCGGCCGGCCACCACCGGGCGCGAGTCCGGCCGTCCGCCGGGCACGAACCGGCCGGTCACCACGGGACTGCCCGCAGCGGAGTGTCATCCTCTGCGGGTAGTTTGTGGTGACCGACAGGACCTCCGGAAGGGCTGGCCGTGGCTGTTGATCTGTCACAGATCGTCAAGGCGTACGACGTACGCGGGGTCGTCCCCGACCAGTGGGACGAGCCCCTGGCCGAGCTCTTCGGCGCCGCCTTCGCGCGCGTGACCGGGGCGAGCGCCATCGTCACCGGGCACGACATGCGGCCCTCCTCGCCCGGCCTGTCGGGCGCCTTCGCCCGCGGCGCCGCGGCCCAGGGCGTCGACGTGACCGAGATCGGCCTCTGTTCCACGGACCAGCTCTACTACGCCTCCGGCGCCCTGGACCTGCCCGGCGCGATGTTCACCGCCTCGCACAACCCGGCCCGGTACAACGGCATCAAGCTGTGCCGCGCGGGCGCCGCGCCCGTCGGCCAGGACACGGGCCTGACGGAGATCCGCGAACTCGTCGAGAAGTGGAGCGAGTCGGGCGCCCCCGAGCCGACCGCCACGGTGGGAACCGTCACCCGCCGCGAAACGCTGGACGACTACGCGGCACACCTGCGCTCCCTCGTCGACTTGACCTCCGTCCGGCCCCTGAAGGCCGTCGTCGACGCGGGCAACGGCATGGGCGGGCACACCGTCCCCACCGTCCTGGCCGGCATGCCGCTCACCGTCGTCCCGATGTACTTCGAACTCGACGGCACCTTCCCCAACCACGAGGCCAACCCGCTCGACCCGGCCAACCTCGTCGACCTGCAGCAGCGGGTCCGCGAGGAGGGCGCCGACCTCGGCCTCGCCTTCGACGGCGACGCCGACCGCTGCTTCGTCGTCGACGAGCGCGGTGAGCCGGTCTCCCCGTCCGTGATCACCGCCCTGGTCGCCTGCCGCGAACTCGCCCGCAACGGCGGCCAGGGCACGATCATCCACAACCTGATCACCTCCTGGTCGGTGCCGGAGGTCGTCGAGGAGAACGGCGGCACACCGGTACGCACCCGCGTGGGCCACTCCTTCATCAAGGCCGAGATGGCCACCAGCGGCGCGATCTTCGGCGGCGAGCACTCGGCGCACTACTACTTCCGCGACTTCTGGAACGCCGACACGGGCATGCTCGCCGCCCTGCACGTCCTCGCCGCCCTCGGCGGCCAGCAGGGCACCCTGTCCGCCCTGGTCGACCAGTACGACCGCTACGTGGGCTCCGGTGAGATCAACTCCACGGTCGACGACCAAGCGGCCCGCCTCGCCGCGATCAGGGCCGCCTACGAGGGCCGCGACGGCATCACCCTGGACGAACTGGACGGCCTCACCGTCACCGCCGCCGACTGGTGGTTCAACGTCCGCCCCTCCAACACGGAACCCCTCCTCCGCCTGAACGCGGAGGCCCGGGACCGGATCACCATGACCAGAATCCGCGACGAGGCCCTGGCCGTCATCCGAGGCTGATCCGCCCGCGGCCGGCTGAGCGGCCCGTACGGCACGCCGCAACGGCACCCGCGCCCGCCGGCGTCGGGTGCCGCGAGGACAGGTCCGCGTGTGACCTGCGGCCCGGCCCCCGTGCGTCGGCGTGCGATGGAGCGCGTCGGCGGGCGACGGCCGGGGCGAACCGGCCCGTCGCACGTCCCGCCATGCCGTGCCGTGCCCAGGGCCTACGCCGACGGCCACCGCGCGCCCCGCCGGCCCCAACACCCGTTGCCCGCCCGCCGCGCTCCCACCGGCGGTACCCTGACCAGGCACATCCGCATACGCCCGCCCCGAAGGGAACCCACCCCATGCCGCTGGAAACCGGCCTCCTGGAGATCCTCGCCTGCCCGGCCTGCCACTCCTCCCTCGAGGAGCAGGACAATGAGCTGATCTGCACCGGCCAGGAGTGCGGCCTGGCGTACCCGGTCCGCGACGGCATCCCCGTTCTCCTCGTCGACGAGGCCCGCCACCCCGCCTGACCGACGATCCGGCGACCCTGCGCACCAGCGACCCGCCGCCCCGCGTACCGACGCCCTGCGTACGACGCTCCGCGTACGACGCCCCGCCGATCGGAGGCTGCCGCCCCATGCTCGACGAATCGCTGCTCGACTCACCGGAGGGCCTCACCGAGGCCGACCACCGCGGGCTGCTCCGCGGCGCCGCGGAGGCGGGCGCCCGTGTCCGCACCGCCGCGCGGCATGCCGCCGAGGCCGGTGTCCACGACCTCAAACCCGACGGCCGCCCACGCGCCGTCCTCATCGCTGGCCCCGGCGCGGCCGCCACCCAGACCGCCGACCTCCTCGGCACGCTCGCCGGCGCCGGCAGCCCCGTCATCCGGCTCGCGCCCACCGGCGTGGCACCCGCCGCGGGCGCGCTGCGCTGGGAGCTGCCGGGCTGGACCGGTTCCGTGGACCTGCTCCTGATCGCCACCCCTGACGGTACCGAGCCGGGCCTGTCCCTGCTCACCGAACAGGCCTACCGCCGCGGCTGCACCGTCGTCGCCGTGGCCCCCGCCCGGTCCCCGCTCGCCGACGCGGTCAGCGACTCCCACGGCCTGTTCGTCCCCATGGCGACCACGTCCCACGACCAGGACGAACCCCTCGCCGCCTCCGCCCCCGGAGTTCTGTGGGCGCTGCTCACCCCACTGCTCGCGATCCTGGACCGCGCCGGCCTGCTCACCGCCCCGCCGGACGCCCTGGAGAAGGTCGCCGACCGCCTCGACCGCATCGCCGAACGCTGCGGCCCGGCCCTGGCCACCTACAGCAACCCCGCCAAGACCCTGGCGGCCGAACTCGCCGACGCGCTGCCCGTCGTGTGGACCGAGGGCACCTCGGCCGGCCCGGCAGGCCGCCGCTTCGCCGCCGCGCTCGCGGAACTGTCCGGCATCCCCGCCGTCGTCGCCGAACTCCCCGAGGCGCTCAGCGCGCACGGCACCCTGCTGGCAGGTCCGCTCGCCGGCCGTGCCGACCCGGACGACTTCTTCCGCGACCGCGTGGAGGAGGCCCCCGCCCTGCACGCGCGCGTGGTGCTGCTCCGCGACCGCCCGGTCGGCGGCCTCACCGCCGCCCCGGCCGCCCGTGAGCTGGCCCTCGGCCACGACACACCGATCAGCGAACTCGAACCGGAGGAGGGCGGTGAACTGGAGACCCTCGCCGAGCTGATCGCCGTCACGGATTTCGCCGCCGTTTACCTGGCGCTCACCTCGAGAGCCTGATCATGCGGAGGACAGTCCCCAGGACGTCCTGCCGCAGGCGGTCCGACGCGGCCGTACCGACCGGGACGCCCCGGTCCGGACGCCCTGACCAGGACTTCCACGGGGGTGCCCGCCCTGCCGCGTACGCAGTTCGTACCTGCCGAACGACCCAGAGAGAACCCCATGGATCGCCTCGACAACACCGTCCGCCCCTACGCCTGGGGTTCCACCACCGCCATCCCCCGGCTCCTCGGCGTCGAACCGACCGGTGAGCCGCAGGCGGAGATGTGGATGGGCGCCCACCCCGGCGCGCCCTCGCGCACCGGCCGGGGCACCCTCGCCGAGGTCATCGCCGCCGACCCGGAGCGGGAACTCGGTGCGGCCTCGGTCACGAAGTTCGGTCCGCGCCTGCCCTTCCTCCTCAAGCTCCTCGCCGCCGGCGGGCCGCTGTCCCTCCAGGTCCACCCCGACCTGGAGCAGGCGAAGGCCGGCTACGCGGACGAGGAACGACGTGGCGTCCCCGCCGACGCCGTGCACCGCACCTACAAGGACGCCAACCACAAGCCCGAACTGGTCTGCGCCCTCACCGAATTCGACGGCCTCTGCGGCTTCCGTGACCCGCTGCGCGCCGCCGAACTGCTCGACGCCCTCGGCGTGGCCTCCCTCAAGCCGTACGTCGACCTGCTGCACGCCCGGCCCGAGGAAGCGGCCCTGCGCGAGGTCCTCACCGCGATCCTCACCGCCGACCGCGACGAGATGGCCCGCACCGTCACCGAGGCGGCCGCCGCCTGCGACCGCCTCGGCAAAGACCACGCCCCGTACGCCGACATCGCCCACCACTACCCGGGCGATCCCGGTGTCATCGCCGCCATGCTCCTCAACCACGTCCGGCTCCAGCCCGGCGAGGCCCTCTACCTCGGCGCCGGCGTCCCGCACGCCTACCTGAACGGCCTCGGCGTCGAGATCATGGCCAACTCCGACAACGTCCTGCGCTGCGGGCTGACCCCCAAGCACGTCGACGTCCCCGAACTCCTGCGCATCGTCCGCTTCGAGGCCCGCGACCCGGGCGTGCTGCGCCCGGAGGCCGCACCGGACGGCGAGGAGCTCTACGAGACCCCCACCGACGAGTTCCGGCTCTCCCGCTACGTCCTGCCCGCCGGCACCACCACCCACGACCTCACCCTGACCACCCCCCAGATCCTGCTCTGCACGGCCGGCTCCGTACGCGCGGGCGAGCACGAGCTGTCCCCGGGCACCTCCGTGTTCGTCCCCGCCGACGAAAAGGCCGAAGTGTCCGGTACCGGAACCTTGTTCAGGGCGACGGTCGTCGCCTGACCGCCGGACGACGATGATCCGACCCCTCGCAGCCCGATCGGGCTGCAACAATGTCCCCCCGTTACAGCACGGACAACGCCCGGGCGGCGTACGAAGACGCCCGCCCGGGCCCGTGAACGGCGTACGAAGGGACAACGCGAACACATGAGCGCGTCAGGCGGCACCAAGGCGATCGTTGCGGCACTCGCCGCCAACGCCGCGATCGCGGTAGCGAAGTTCGTGGCGTACCTCTTCAGCGGCTCCTCGTCGATGCTCGCCGAATCCGTGCACTCCGTCGCCGACTCCGGCAACCAGGCCCTGCTGTTGCTCGGCGGCAAGCGGGCCCAGCGGCAGGCCACCCCGCAACACCCCTTCGGCTACGGCCGCGAGCGCTACATCTACGCCTTCCTCGTCTCCATCGTGCTGTTCTCCGTCGGCGGCCTGTTCGCCATCTACGAGGGCTACGAGAAGATCGCGAACCCGCACGAGCTGAAGAACTGGTACTGGCCGGTCGGTGTGCTGGTCTTCGCGATCATCGCCGAGACCTTCTCCTTCCGCACCGCCATCAAGGAATCCAACGCAGTGCGCGGCGACCGCTCCTGGACGGAGTTCGTCCGCCACGCCAAGGCCCCCGAGCTGCCGGTCGTCCTCCTGGAGGACCTCGGCGCCCTCGTCGGCCTCGTCCTCGCCCTGGGCGGCGTCGGCATGGCCCTGCTCACCGGCGACAGCGTCTGGGACGGCATCGGTACTCTCTGCATCGGCGTCCTGCTGATCCTGATCGCCGTGGTTCTCGCGCTCGAGACGAAGTCGCTGCTGCTCGGCGAGGCCGCGGGCGCCGAGGAGACCCGGAAGATCGAGGCCGCCGCCGTCGACGGCGACACCGTCACCCGCATCATCCACATGCGCACCCTCCACATCGGCCCCGAGGAACTCCTGGTCGCCGCGAAGATCGCCGTACGCCACGACGGCACGGCCACGGAGATCGCCGCCGCCATCGACGCCGCCGAGTCCCGAATCCGCGAGGCCGTGCCGATCGCCCGCGTGATCTACCTGGAGCCCGACATCTACCGCGAGTCCGAGGCCGCCAAGGGCGCCGACGCCGCAGCCACCCCGGGCGGCCCGGCCCTGACGGAACACTGAGCCCGCACCCGCCCGGCCCCACCGGCCGGCGCACCCCGTGATCAGCCACGACCACCGACCGGTGACGACCACCGACCCGGTGGTCGTCGCGCTTCACCGCCGTCCAGTGCCCTCCGTTTCCCTGCCTCCTCCGTTTCCTTGCTCTCCGTGTTCGGCCCGATGTGTTCGGCAACCGGCTGGGGGCGGCCGGGCCCGTCGGTGTAGCTTGGGACGGAGCCAGACGTCGCTGCTGATGGCGGTCGGGCGGTCCCCCTGCGGACCGGCCGAGGGAGAGAGGGCCTCCGACGGACTGCGCTGCGCGCACGCGGGCATGTCCGTGCCCTCCCAGGGCACCCTTGTGCCCGCCGCCGCGCAGAACAGCCGTACCCACCTCGACCCACATCCCGAGGAGCAGCTCTCCATGACGACTGTCGAAAACCGACAGGACTTCAAGGTCGCCGATCTCTCCCTGGCCGCCTTCGGCCGCAAGGAGATCACCCTCGCCGAGCACGAGATGCCCGGCCTGATGGCGATCCGCAAGGAGTACGCCGAGGCCCAGCCCCTGGCCGGCGCCCGTGTCACCGGCTCCCTGCACATGACCGTGCAGACCGCCGTCCTCATCGAGACCCTGACCGCCCTCGGCGCTCAGGTCCGCTGGGCGTCCTGCAACATCTTCTCCACCCAGGACCACGCCGCGGCCGCCATCGCCGTCGGCCCGGACGGCACGCCCGAGAACCCGCAGGGCATCCCGGTCTTCGCCTGGAAGGGCGAGACGCTGGAGGAGTACTGGTGGTGCACCGAGCAGGCGCTGACCTGGTCCGACACCCCCACCGGCGGCCCGAACATGATCCTGGACGACGGCGGTGACGCCACCCTCCTGGTCCACAAGGGCGTCGAGTACGAGAAGGACGGAAAGGTCCCCTCGGTCGACACCGCCGAGTCCGACGAGCACCGCGTCATCCTCGAACTCCTCACCCGCACGGTGGCCGAGTCGCCGCAGAAGTGGACCCAGCTGGCGTCCGAGATCCGCGGCGTGACCGAGGAGACCACGACCGGCGTCCACCGTCTGTACGAGATGCACCGCGACGGCACCCTGCTGTTCCCGGCGATCAACGTGAACGACGCCGTCACCAAGTCGAAGTTCGACAACAAGTACGGCTGCCGCCACTCCCTGATCGACGGCCTCAACCGCGCCACCGACACGCTGATCGGCGGCAAGACCGCCGTCGTCTGCGGCTACGGCGACGTCGGCAAGGGCTGTGCGGAGTCCCTGCGCGGCCAGGGCGCCCGCGTGATCATCACCGAGATCGACCCGATCTGCGCGCTGCAGGCGGCGATGGACGGCTACCAGGTCACGACGCTGGACGAGGTCGTAGACAAGGCAGACATCTTCATCACCACGACCGGCAACAAGGACATCATCATGGCCGCCGACATGGCCAAGATGAAGCACCAGGCCATCGTCGGCAACATCGGCCACTTCGACAACGAGATCGACATGGCCGGCCTCGCCGGGACCCCCGGCATCGTCAAGGACGAGGTCAAGCCGCAGGTCCACACCTGGAGGTACCCCGACGGCAAGGTCCTCATCGTTCTTTCCGAGGGCCGTCTGCTGAACCTGGGCAACGCCACCGGCCACCCGTCGTTCGTGATGTCCAACTCCTTCGCGGACCAGACCCTGGCCCAGATCGAGCTGTTCACCAAGCCCGACGAGTACCCGACCGGCGTCTACGTGCTGCCCAAGCACCTGGACGAGAAGGTCGCCCGGCTGCACCTCGACGCGCTCGGCGTGAAGCTGACCACCCTCCGCCCCGAGCAGGCCGCGTACATCGGTGTGACGGTCGAGGGCCCGTACAAGTCGGACCACTACCGCTACTGAGCCGACGCCCGAGGAGCCGACGCCCACCGGGCCGAGGCTCCCGCCGAGGGGAGCACGCCCGTGAACCGGCGCGCTCCCCGACGGCAGGACCCTCCGGGACAGGCCCCCGCACCCCCGTGTCGGGGGCCTGTCCCGTTGTCCGGCCAGTGACGGGCCGGCCCGTCAAGACCCAGGACCCCCATGCCCCGCGGCCGCTATTCGCTCCACGATCCGCACGATCACACCCCCCTCGCCGAAGAACACTTCCAATGCGCCCCCGGCCCCTCCGGCTGGCGCTACGTCTCCCGGCTCACCGCCCCGTCCGGCGATCACCTGGGCTCGGTCGACCTCGCCCTCGACGAACTCGGCCGCCCCATCCGACTCGAACTGCACGCCGCGAGCTGGCAGATCCGCGGCGCCGCCCTCGACGGCGTCACCTGGGTCCGTACCGACCCCACCGGAACCCACGCCACCGAAGGCAATGCGCGCGCCCACGCCTTCACCGGCTCCTCACCCGCGTTTCTCATCGCCACCGCCCGTCTCCTGCGCCTCACCCCCTCCGCCCCGGCCACCCGCGTACGGCTCGTCGCCCTCACGGATCCGGTGCTCGCCCCGCTCACCGTGGACCAGTCCTGGACCTTGGTGGAAAGAGAAGCACACGCCACTGACAACGGACCCCTGACCGTGGACGAATACCAGGTCACAGCCCTGGACACCGGCGAGCAGCACACCGTGCACCTCTCCGGGGACGTGGTCCTCGCGGCCCCCGGCATCGAACTCGAGGACCTCGAGTCACCCCCCTCGGCCCTCGACTGACCGACAACCCCGGCGACCGCCCCGAACGCGCCCTAAGCCGGCGGCACGAACCCGGTCGACGGGCCCTCGGCCGCCGGAGGGGGAGACACGGGCGTGGCGGGCGTGGCGGGAACGCCGGGCGCAGAGGGAACAGAAGGGCTCGAAGAACCGGTGGAGTGGGAGGGGGCAGCGGGAACGGAGGGGTACACGGTCGGGGGAGCCGGCTGACGGACGGGCGGCGGAGCGTACGCACCTGCCGGTCCGGAGGTGCCGACCGGCCCGCCACCCATGGCCCCCGCCCCACCCACACCGTGCCCGAAGGCACGCCGAGCGTCCCGGGCCTGCCGCTCCTGCACCACCGCCGCCAGGTACGCAGCCGCCGGCACGCCCTGCGGCACCGGTGCCCCCGTCCGGTCCGCCAGGTCCGCCGCCAGCCGCTCCGCCATCGCGTGGCCCGCCTGCGGGTCCAATTGCCGCATCCGCGTCAGGTACTGGCGTACGGCGAGCCACAGTCCGTCCGGCACCGCGGACAGATCGAGCCCCGAGAACCGGCCGGCCAGCCAGGGCGGAGGCGGCGGTACCGAACCCACGGGACCGACCGGCAGTCTCTCCCGAACGACGAGGGTCCCGGCGAAGACGTCTCCGAGCCGCCGCCCCCGCGACGACACGAGCGAGGCGATGCACGCGACGACGCCCATCGTCATCAGGATCTCGATCACACCTATCAGGCCCCGCACCAGCGCATGCCGGAAACGGATCGGCCCACCGTCGTCCCGCACCACCCGCAGCCCGCACGCCATCTTCCCGAGCGACCGTCCATGGCTGAGCGTCTCGACCGCCATCGGCACGCCCACCAGCAACAGCAGAAAGACCGTGAGGGATATCGCCGTCCGGGCCGCCTGGTCCAGCGAAGCGGTGGCAGCCACCAGTGCGATGGTCACCACGACATAGACCGTCACCGCCGCGACCAGATCGAGCAGCACGGCCAGCGCCCTGCTGGGCAGCTTCGCGGGGCGCAGCTCCAACGCCACAGCCTCGCCCGTCACCAGCTCACTCACGTCCGCCCGCCCTTCCCCTGCCCTGCCCGGAACACCACCAGTCTGCCAAGCTGATGGCGCATCGCACCGCAGTACGACCAGCCGATCATCCCGTACCGCCGAGCCGACCGTTCCGTACGACCGAAGAGCTCGTGGCGGGAGTCGACGAACAGCCGAGGAGCAGACACACCGATGGACCTCGACGTCTTCGTCTCCGCCCACCGCGCGGAGTGGGACCGCCTCGACGCCCTGCTGCGGCGCCGACGCCGGCTGACCGGCTCCGAGGCCGACGAACTCGTCCTCCTCTATCAGCGCACGGCCACCCACCTCTCGCTGATCCGGTCCGCGGCCCCCGATCCCCAGCTGACCGGCAGACTCAGCCAGCTGGTGGCACGCGCGCGGGGCGCCGTGACAGGGGCACGGCGCGCGTCCTGGCGGGACGTCACGCACTTCCTCTCGCACAGCTTCCCGGCCGCCGTGTACCGGGCACGTCACTGGTGGGTTCCCGCCGCGCTCCTGTCCACCGCAGTCGCGGCCCTCCTCGGCTGGTGGATCGGCACCCACCCCGAGGTCCAGGCATCCATCGCCGCACCTGCCGAGCTGCGCGAGCTCACCCGCCCCGGCGGCCAGTACGAGACGTACTACTCCAGCAACCCCGCGGCCTCGTTCGCCGCCCAGGTCTGGACGAACAACGCGTGGGCCGCCGCCCTCTGCCTGATCCTGGGCGTCTTCCTGGGCCTGCCGGTCATCTGGATCCTCTTTACGAACATGCTCAACCTTGGCGTCGGCTTCGGACTGATGGCTTCCGCGGGCCGGCTGGACACCTTCCTCGGCCTGGTCCTGCCCCACGGCCTCCTCGAACTGACTGCGGTCTTCGTCGCCGCCGGCACCGGCCTGCGCCTCGGGTGGACCCTCATCGACCCCGGGCCACGCCCGCGGCGCAGGGCCCTCGCGGAAGAAGGCCGGGCAGCACTTGCCATGGCGATCGGCCTCGCGCTGGTCCTCTTCGTCTCCGGTGCGATCGAAGGCTTCGTCACCCCGTCCGGCCTTCCCACCTGGGCCCGCATCACCATCGGAGTCGTCGCGGAGCTGGCCTTCCTGGCCTACGTCTATGTTCTGGGCGGGCGCGCGGCCCGGGCCGGTGAGACCGGTGACCTGGAGACGGCCGAACGCAGCGCCGTCGTGCCGACGGCGGCCTGATGTGCGTGGAGCTCCGTTCAGCTGCTAGTCTCCTCCTCGCCCCACAGGAACCGTTGACACGGACCGAGTGGGGAGGTAGATTTGAACAGTTGCCTGGAGCTGGGTTCTGACCCGCAGTGGCAACCGTGAGCATCTGACTGCTTCTCGAGACCTAAGATTTCGACGAAGCCCCTCCCGATAAATCGGAAAAATTCGACCGGCAAGTTCGGTGCGAAACTTCTGATAAAGTCGGAACCGCCGGAAAGGGAAAGCGCGAAAGCGGAGACCCGGAAGGCGAAACCCCGAGGAAATCGGATCGGAAAGATCTGATAGAGTCGGAAA
>NZ_JBIAIV010000034.1:0-81276 GCF_042871645.1 Streptomyces sp. NPDC005774
AGCTACCAAGCCGGACTCCACCTCCGTGCCTCCATGATCTGGATCAAGGACCTCGCGAGGTCCACTCATTGATCACGACTCAATACAGGCCCTAGTGGTCCATTCCCCGCACACTTCGCGGCTCTCGTTGCAGGGAGTGAGCCGAATGTGAGCATCGAACGACGCGGTTTCCTCAAGGGCGCGGCCGGCGGTGTCGGTACGGCTGTCGTCCTGTCCGCCTTTCCCGCCGTCGCCCTGACCGGAGGCGGTGGGAGCGCGGGCGCCTCCGGCAACGGACTGGCGCTGCCGGTTCCCCGAGACCAACCGGCCCGGGGATCTGGAGGACACGATCGCCGAGAACGCCATGTCACCCCAGCACCTGCGGGTGTCCGTGGGCACGACGGTCACCTTTGTCAACCCCGCGACCAACAGCTTCGACCATGCGGCGGTCTCGTTCTTCGAAAGCAAGTTCGACATCGGAGTGCTGAGGCCGGGGCAGACGTACTCCCATACCTTTGACGAGCGCGGCGAGTTCTTCCACAACGACTCGGTCCATCCGCAGAACACAGGCAAAGTCGTCGTCTTCCGAACGGCAGCCGCCAAAGTGACGGCTGCCGTTACGCGGTCCTCGCCTGCCCGCCAGGGGTCGGGCGGGGACCGCGCCGCTGCCGCGGCCGAGTATCACCGCGGCCCTCAGCCGGCCGCGTCACCGGCCTCGCCGGGCAGCAACACACTCATGCCTCGGTGTCCACACGCGGCACCGCCGACGCCGGGACCACGAGGTCCGCGCGGTGCCGGGTCCACGCGACCAGTTCGGCGTTGGGCCCGTCCGAGCGCGCGACCCAGGCCACCGCCTCGTCCTGACGCTTGCCGAACTCCACGTGCCGGGCCACCAGCCGCCGCACCCGCTCCGCCTCGTCCAGCTCGCAGAACCACACCTCGTCGAGCTGCGGCCGCACCCGCGCCCACGCACCGGTGTCCAGCAGCAGATAGTTCCCCTCCGTCACCACCAGCCGGGCCGTCGGCTCCACCGGCACGGCCCCGGCGACGGGCTGCTCCAGCTCCCGTTCAAAACCGGGCGCGTACACGACGTCCCCGTCCGTCTCCTCGCGCAGCCGCCGCAACAGGGCCGCGTACCCGGCCGCGTCGAAGGTGTCCGGGGCGCCCTTGCGGTCCCGGCGGCCGAGCCGGTCCAGTTCGGCGTCGGCGAGGTGAAAGCCGTCCATCGGGACGTGCGCGACCCACGGCTCACCGGCGCCGTTCAGTGCCCGCACCAACTTCCCGGCGAGCGTGGACTTCCCGGCCCCGGGGCTGCCCGCGATGCCGAGCACCGCGCGTCGGCCGTCCCGGCCGAGGGCTCGGGCACGGTGGAGAAGATCGTCGAAGGTCGGCGCCACACGGGAGAGTGTGTCACTCCCGCCCGCCGCCGTCCGCCTCTCGCCGCGTGCTGTACGCCGCGACGCGGGACCATGTCCGGTATGACGGATCTGGGTCTGCCCGAGAACATCCTGGCCTGCCTCTTCGACCTCGACGGTGTCATCTCCAGGACCGCCGCGGTCCACGCTGCCGCCTGGAGGCAGGCGTTCGACGCCTTCCTGCGCGAGCGGGACGGCGCGGACTTCCGGCCGTTCACCGACGCCGACTACGCCCAGTACGTGGACGGCCGCCCGCGGGCCGACGGCGTACACACCTTCCTCGCCTCCCGCGGCATCGACCTCCCCCAGGGCACGCCGGACGATCTGCCCGGCGCCACGACCGTGCACGGACTCGCACGGCGTAAGAACGAGCTGTTCCTGGAAAGGGTCCGCCGCGGCGGAGTGGAGGCCTACGGCGGCACGCTGCGCTACATCGCGGCGGCCCGCGCCGACGGTCTGCGCACTGCCGTCGTCTCCGCCAGCGCCAACTGCCAGGACGTGCTGCGCGCCCTCGGCGCCGAGCATCTCTTCGACGCCCGCGTGGACGGTGTGGTCGCCGCCGAACGCGGCCTCCCCGGCAAGCCGCGCCCCGACACCTTCCTCGCCGCCGCCCGGGATCTCGGCGTCCCGCCAGGTCGGGCCGCCGTGTTCGAGGACGCGCTGGCCGGCATGGACGCGGGCCGCGCCGGCCGCTTCGGATACGTCGTCGGCGTGGACCGCGTCGGCCGGTCGGCCGCGCTCTACGCCCATGGCGCCGACCGGGTCGTGACGGACCTCGCCGAGCTCACCGGAGAGCCCGGAGAGCCCGGAGAGCCCGGAGAGCCGGGCGAGCCGGGCGAGCCGGGAGAGCCGGGAGAGCGGTGACCGCAGTCCTCGTTCCGCCTGCCCCTGCGCGCCCCACGGGTTAATTTGTTTCTGTTTGTGCGCAAGCGACCGGCAGGAACGGCGGCACACGGGACGAGGGACGGACGATGGCCGACGGCAAGGGTGTCCTTCTCGCCGGAGGACGGCGACGCGTACGCGCGCGCATGTCCTCGCCGGGCGCACCACGTTCCGCGGGCGGCGCCGCACCGCTCGCGGTCCTGGCCGCCGTCTTCACCGTCGCCCAACTCGTCCTCGTCCGTCCGGTGCTGGGACTCGGCTGGGACGAGATCGTCTACGTCAGTCAGGTCACCTCCCACCACCCGGCCGCCTTCTTCAGCGCCCCGCGCGCCCGGGGCGTCACCCTCCTGGTGGCGCCCGTCGCCTCCTGGTCGGAGTCCACCGCACTGCTGCGCGTCTACCTCGCCCTCCTGTCCGGCCTGGGCCTGTACCTGGCGCTGCGCGCCTGGCGAGGCCTGTTCCCCACCCGGGTCCTGGTCACCGCCGGCGCCTTCTTCGCGTCCTTGTGGGTGACCCTCTTCTACGGCCCCCAGGCCATGCCCAACCAGTGGGTCGCGATCGGCGCCCTGATCGCCGTCGGCTGCTTCCTGCGGTACCACGCGGACCGCTCGGCGCGCGGGGCGCTGTGGGGCGTCGCGGCGGGGGCCGCGCTGATGGCGCTGATGAGGCCCACCGACGCCGTATGGGTGACGATCCCCCTGCTGCTCCTCGCCCTGGCCGGCCGACACGTCCGCCTTGTGACCGCACTCGCGGCGGGCCTCGCGGTGGGCGCGGCCGAGTGGGTGGCCGAGGCCTACGCCTGGTACGGCGGCCTGGGGGAGCGGCTGGCCGAGGCCTCCCGCATCCAGGGCGGGCTCGGCCTGCAGATCGCCGTCGACGACCAACTGCGCAGCCTGGGCGGGCGAGGTCTGTGCCGCCCGTGCACGGGAACGATGCCCCATCCGGTGATCACCCTCTGGTGGTTCGCCCTGCCGCTCCTGGCCGTCCTCGCGCTGGTCGTCGCCGTACGGGCCCGGCGCGTCCTGCGCACCGTGCTGCCGCTGGCCTGCGCGGCCACGGCCGCCCTCCCGTACCTCTTCATGATCGGGTACGCGGCGCCCCGCTTCCTCCAGCCCGCCTACGCCCTGCTCGCGATCCCCGTCGCCGACGCGCTGTGGCACCTGGTCAGGACACCGGCCAGGACGTGGCGGCCGGTCGTGACGTCACTGGTCGCGCTCGCGCTGGCCGGTCATCTGGCCGTGCAGCTGGCCGTCCTGATGCACACCGTGGAGCGCAACACCGACAGCCGCCGGGACTGGGCCCGCACCGCCGGCGAACTGCACCGGCTGGGTGTCCGCCCGCCCTGCCTGATCACCGGCCACGAAGCCATCCCCGTGGCCTACTACACCGGCTGCTCCTCCGGCGGGACGGGCGGCAACAACGAGAACACCACGGTGGCGGAGATACTGAGCACCGCGGACCGTGTCCCCGTCGCCGCGCTCACCGGCCACGGCGGGACCCCGCCCGGCTACGCCCGCGCCTGGCCCACGCACACGATCGGCGACCTCCAGGTCAGGATCGCGCCGACGCCGGGACAGGACGCCCCGAGGGGCACGGCCACGGACGGGCCGCAGTGAGGGCAGGAGCCGGGG
Organism: Streptomyces sp. NPDC005774; assembly: GCF_042871645.1. Lineage (NCBI taxonomy): Bacteria > Bacillati > Actinomycetota > Actinomycetes > Kitasatosporales > Streptomycetaceae > Streptomyces > Streptomyces sp. NPDC005774. Next base: position 3,908 of record NZ_JBIAIV010000034.1, read on the forward strand.
TCCGGGGTCAGGGGTCAGGGGAGGAGCTTGTCGAGTGCGGCGGGCCCTTCCTCCGCCAGCTTGCGCCTGGCCCATTCGAGATTCTGCGGGGTGAGATCCTTGCCGGAGGCAAGGACGAGATCCTCCGGCGACACATCGGTGCCGGTACGGGCGTGGAGCAGGCCGTCCGGGGTGGTGCGTTCCTCGGGCGGCCGGGACTCCTCGGGCTGGGACGTCGGCATCTCTGACTCCTCGGGTCCGGAGGGCTGTAGCGGCCCCGGTGCGGTCATCGGGTCCGGTATCACCATTCAACGCGGGAGCCCGAAGTGCATCCGGAACACGGGGGCGCCGCCTGGAAGGGGCCGCTCCTCATGTGCAGGAGTACCTTCTCCGGCCCGCGGAAAACCTGTCCGCGACGGCAGGGTGACGCTCGCGGGCGCGCCGGCGTCACGTTCCGCGGTCCCGGTGTCCTCGGCTGCGTCCCTCCAGGGTTTTTGGACAGACCTCAGAAGGGCGACAGCGTCAGGCGCACGCCCGTGGGGGAGGTGTCCTGGATGTACGAGGCGAAGTCGGCGACGTCGTCGAAGGCGAAGCCGTACGCCTTGCCGTCCTCCGTGGCCGTGTGCACGGCCTTGGAGTAGTGGTTGGTGAGCTCGGTCCGGTAGAAGGCCGAGGCGTCGGTGGTCGGCTGGCCGGGGTGGCTGAGCAGCGTCGAACGGTTGAAGCCGGCGCCGAGCACGGCGGCGACCGGGCCGGTCGTGCCGTCGTTCGGGGCGGCGAGCGCACCGTCGCAGAAGAGGACGTCCCGGGTGGACGGCCTGCCGAAGGAGACCTGGGCGGGCCCGTCGAAGGTGAACCGGCCGCCGCGCACCCGGCCGGTGAAAGTACCGGCGTTGGTGGTGATCTTGAGGTCACGTCCGGTGTAGGTGCTCCACACCTCGTCGATGTACGGCGCGAGGTAGTCCTTGGCGAACAGGCCCGCGTCCAGGCCGTGGCCCGGCGCGATGATCCGGGTGTCGTCCACGACCAGCCGCGAGAACGCCTCCACCTGCCTGAGCGCGTCGAACACGGCACTGCGGCCGCCGTTCCGGAACACGCCCGTGGACTGGTCCTTGGAACCGGTGAGCCGGATGTTCAGCGGCACGCTGAACATGTCGACCATCGTGGTGTTGCAGAACATGCCGGCGGAGTTGTGGGTGAACTCCGCACAGTCGTGCTGCACACCGTAGTTGGGGTCCGAGGTGACCCAGCCGGCCGGGTACTGCAACGCCGCGTTGCCGTTGCCGTCCGCGACGGCCTTGAACTTGAGCTTCTGGCCGAGAGCCACGTAGATGCGGCCGGACATGTACGGCAGGGACAGCCGGGTCTCGCCACTGCCGGCCAGGCTGATCGCGTAGTCGGTGAAGCCGTCGGCACCGTTGTCCGCCAGGGAGACCGGAGCCAGAGTGCCGTCCGGGGTGAGCCGCACCTGGCGTCCGTCCTGGTTGCCCACGATGTAGAGGTGCACGTTCGTGTTGCCGAAGGAGCCGCTGTTGTTGACGATCGTCAGCGGGAGGGGAGCCGCGGCTGCCGCCGCGGCCTGCGTGTCCGGCGACGTCTCCGCGAGGGCGTGGGGGGCGAGCGCGGCGGCGGCGGGCACGGCCACGGCCGCCCCGCCGAGGGCGAAGAGAACCTTCCGGCGGCCGAGGGAGCGCTGGTGACGAGGAGTCATGTGGGGGTCTCCTGAGGTGATCGAGCGGTTCTGACGAACCGTTCCTGATGAGCGGTACCCGGCAAGGTGCCGACGGGGTGTGGGGGTTGGGGGCCCGTAGCGTTCTCCGATGGCGATGAGAGCGCTCTCACGCCGTACGTCGGTGTCGGCGCGTGGCTCTGATGGTACGGACCGGAACCACCCTCGCCAATGGCCCGACTTATCCCTCAACCCGCTGTGATCAGCGCTTACTTGAAGTTCCTGCGAGAACTCCGCACGTGCTTAAGCGCTTTTTAAGGGTTGCTTAAGCCGGGCCGGGCGGAGAGGGCCGAGTGTGTGGAGAGCGCTCCCTGCCCGCCGTGGTGTCGGTGCCCCTCGGGGCGAAGCCGTGTGAACCTCCTGGAACCGGCCGGAAGGCGCGATCGCGCGCAGCGCGGCGCGGGGCACCGCCGGCCGCCCGCACCGGGGACTCCGGCCTCCGGTGACCGGCTCGCGTCCGATTCAGAGCCGTACCTGCTGAATGCGTTCGCGTTCTTCTATTGGATTTCCCGCGGTACGGGGACCAGGCTGGAACCGCTTGTCAGACGTAGTGGGACGACATCCGGAAGAGGTCACGCATACATGCACACCCGCCGTATCGGTGATGTCGAGGTCAGCGCGATCGGACTGGGCGCCATGCCCATGTCGATCGAGGGGCGGCCGGACGAGGCGCGCTCCCTGGCGACCGTTCACGCCGCGCTGGACGCCGGCGTCACCCTGATCGACACCGCGGACGCCTACCACCGGGACGCCGGTGAGGTAGGCCACAACGAGACCCTGATCGCCAAGGCTCTCGCCTCCCACGACCGGGGCGGCGACGTCCTGGTCGCCACGAAGGGCGGCCATCTGCGTCCCGGCGACGGCAGTTGGACGCTGGACGGCAGCCCTCGGCATCTCAGGGAGGCCTGCGAGGCGTCCCTGCGCCGGCTCGGCGTGGAGGCCATCGGGCTCTACCAGTTCCACCGGCCCGACCCCCGGATTCCGTACGCCGAGTCCATCGGCGCCGTCCGCGACCTGCTGGACGAGGGCAAGATCCGCATGGCCGGGATCTCCAACGCCGATCCGGAGCGGATCCGGCAGGCCCGGGACATCCTCGGCGGCCGGCTCGTCTCCGTGCAGAACCAGTTCTCGCCGGCCTTCCGCTCCAGCGAGCCCGAGCTGGAGCTGTGCGCCGAACTCGGCGTCGCGTTCCTGCCCTGGAGCCCTTTCGGCGGTATCACCCGCGCCGGTGACCTGGGCTCGACGTACGCCCCGTTCGCGCGCGTCGCGCAGACGCACGGGGTGAGCCCGTACCGGGTGTGCCTGGCGTGGATGCTCGCCAAGTCGCCGGTGGTCGTGCCGATCCCGGGGGCGAGCCGGCCGGAGTCCGTCCGCGACTCGGTCCGCGCTGCGGACCTGGTGCTGAGCGCCGAGGAGATCGAGGAACTGGACGCCGTCTGAGAGATCTCAGGCCGTGGACGCCGGTGCGGTCACGTGCAGGGGCCTGGTGTGCTCCGCCCCGGTAGGGGGAAAGCGTTTTCCCTGGCGGGGGCGGAGAGCGCGTTCGCCGCACCGCCGTAACCGGACTGCACCTGCCGTACCTGTCTTCAGGGGAGGACCATCGCCGATGACATCGTCGCCGGCAAGACCACTCGACCACCGCTACCGGGGCGAGCACCCGGTCCGCACCCTCGCCTATCTCCTCCGCGCCGACCGCGGCCGGCGCGCCGCCGCGGTCGGCGTCTTCACGGTCAAGCACAGTCCCGTCTGGCTGCTGCCGCTGATCACCGCATCCATCATCGACACCGTGGTGCAGCACCGGCCGATCTCGCAGCTCTGGACCAGTACCGGCGTCATCATGTTCATCCTGCTGGTCAACTACCCGCTGCACCTGCTCTACGTGCGCCTGCTGTACGGCAGCGTCCGCCGCATGGGCACCGCCCTGCGCTCCGCGCTGTGCACGCGGATGCAGCAGCTCTCCATCGGTTACCACTCCCGCGTGAGCGCCGGTGTGCTCCAGGCCAAGGTCGTGCGGGACGTGGAGACCGTCGAACAGATGGTGCAGCAGACCGCGGAGATGGGGCTCGGCGCGACCACCGTACTCATCGGCGGGCTGGTCATCATCGCCCTCCGCACGCCCGAGTTCCTGCCCGTCTTCCTGGTCGTCGTGCCCACCGCCGCCCTGCTCGTGGCCCGGCTGCGGTCCCGGCTGCGGACCCACAACGAGCACTTCCGGCACGAGGTGGAGACCCTGTCGTCCCGGGTGACGGAGATGACCCGGCTCATCCCGGTCACCCGCGCCCACGGGCTGGAGGGCAAGGCCCTGCGCCGGATGGACGGCACCCTGAACCGGCTGCTCACCTCCGGGATGCGCCTGGACCTGGTCAACGGCCGGTTCGGCTCGCTGGCCTGGGTGGTGCTCAATGTGGTGGGCGTCCTCGTGCTGGCCGGCGCGGCGCTGGTCTCGTACTACGACGTCTGGGGCGTCACCGCCGGCGACATCGTGATGCTGAGCGCCTTCCTGACCACGCTCACCAACTCCACGACGACACTGGCGGGCCTGGCCCCGGTCATCACCAAGGGCCTCGAGTCCGTGCGCTCGGTCGGCGAGGTTCTCCAGGCGCCCGAACTGGAGGTCAACGAGGGCAAGGCGGGGGTCACCGCCCTGCGCGGCGCGGTCACGTTCGAGGGCGTGGGCCACGCCTACGAGCGGGACGAGCGGCCTGCCGTACGCGACTTCACCCTCGACGTCGCCCCGGGCGAGACCGTGGCCTTCGTGGGCGCCTCGGGCGCGGGCAAGTCCACCGTGCTCAACCTCGTCATAGGCTTCATCCGTCCGACCTCGGGCCGCCTGCTCCTCGACGGCGCCGACATGAACGGCCTCGACCTGCGCACCTACCGGCGCTTCCTGTCGGTCGTGCCCCAGGAGTCGATCCTCTTCGACGGCACGATCAGGGAGAACGTCGCCTACGGCATGGACGACGCCGACGAGGAGTCGGTGCGGTCCGCGCTGCGCGACGCCAACGCGCTGGAGTTCGTCGACCGGCTGCCCCAGGGCCTCGACACCCTCGTCGGGGAGCGAGGTGCCCGCCTGTCCGGCGGCCAGCGCCAGCGCCTCGCCATCGCCCGCGCCCTGATCAGGGACCCCAAGGTGCTCGTCCTCGACGAGGCGACCTCGGCGCTGGACACCCGCTCCGAGGCGCTGGTCCAGGAGGCGCTCGCCCGGCTGCTGCGCGGGCGGACCACCTTCGTCGTGGCACACCGGTTGTCCACCGTGCGCGGGGCCGACCGGATCGTGGTCATGGCGGACGGCCGGATCCAGGAGATCGGCACCCACGAGGAACTGCTGCGCAGGGGAGGGGCGTACACCGCGCTGCACAGCGGGCAGGCGGCCTGACGAGCTACCCCGAAGCACCCGGTTGCCGGTCATTCCGGCCAGGTGGCCACATGGGAGGAATGGTTCCGCGTAATACGGGTAGGCGCAGCGACACACCGAGAGAGAGGCGCCTTCGTGCTGGTACCGGATCCGAAGACCGTCAGACGGCTGCTGACGCGTTACGCGACGCTGCGGATCGCGCAGGCGGAGCGGCACTCGCCCGTCGCGGCGCGTGAGCTGGAGGACATCACGTACACGCTCTGCGTGATGACCGGAACGGCCGGCATCCGTGAGGCCGTCATCCGCGCGGACGCGCTGCTCGCCCAGGAGCAGACCGCGGCCGACGGCCGGACCACGGACCCGGACGGCGAGAACGGCCGCTGCCTGACCGTGTGACCGGCGACTACGAGCCGGTGCCCGTGGCGGGCCGCCCGACGGGCCGTCGGCCGTGGAACGCCGACCGGTACGCGTACGGCGTGGTGCCCACCACCATGCGGAACCGCTCGCGGAACGCCGTGGGGGAGCCGAACCCGGACTGCTGGGCGACCCGCTCGACCGTGTAGTCGCTGTTCTCCAGCAGGTACTGGGCGCGCCGTACCCGCGCCCGCAGCAGCCACTGCACCGGCGTGGTGCCCGTCTGCTCGCGGAAACGACGGCCGAAGGTGCGCTCGCTCATCCCGGCACGCGCGGCCATCGCCCCGAGGGTGACCTCGTGCGCCAGGTTGTCCTCGATCCACTCGAACAGCGCCTCGAAGGCCGACCCGCGGGGCACGGGCGGGTGCTCGTGCACGATGAACTGGGCCTGCCCGCCTTCGCGTTCCAACGGCATGACGGACATCCGGGCCGTGTTCGCGGCCACCGCCGAACCGAGGTCCCGGCGGACCAGGTGCAGGCACATGTCCAGCGCGGCGGCGGCACCGGCCGAGGTGAGGATCTGCCCGTTGTCGACGTAGAGCACGTCCGGCTGCACCTCGACGCGTGGAAAGTCGCGGGCCAGCCGGTCCGCGGCCACCCAGTGCGTGGTGGCGCGCAGCCCGTCCAGCAGCCCCGCCTCCGCCAGCACGAACGCGCCCACGCACACCGAGGCGATCCGGGTGCCCGCCCCGGCCGCCCGGCGCAGCGCCGCGACGACGGCGGGGGAGAGCGGCGCGGCGCCGTCGGCGCGGCCCGGGACGATGATCGTGTCGGCGTCCGCCAGCGCCTCCAGTCCGCGGTCGACGCGCAGGGACAGCCCGCCGTCCGCCGCCACCTCGGGTGTCTCGGCGCACGGCCGCACCCGGTAGGCGGGCCGGCCGTCGGGCAGCCGGGTCCAGTCGAAGGTCTGCATGGGTGCCGCCATGTCGAACGGAATGACCCGGTCGAGCAGAAGAATCACCACGGAGTGCATGAACGCCACGATAGGCGGATTCCCGCCACTCGTAAGAGCCGGGGCAGGGATGGACGGTGGTGCGGGAGGTCGGAGGAAAGGCAGGTGGACATGGTTGGCGGGAATCCGTCGGAAGCTGTCGATCCAGCCCATGGGTGAAGGTCCAAAAGGCCCTTAGCGTGAGCTCTTCACCGCTGATCACGCCAAGGAAAGAGCCCCGGTGACCAAGTTCCTGCTGTCCCTGCACGTCCTTGCCGCCATCCTCGCCGTCGGTCCCGTGACCGTCGCGGCGAGCATGTTCCCGCCGGCCGCGCGCCGCGCCGCGCCCGCCGGGGGTGAGGGGCCCGTCGCGGCGGCGGTGACCACCGTCGAGGTGCTGCACCGCATCTGCAGGGTCTACTCCCGCATCGGCATCGCGGTACCCGTGCTCGGGCTGGCCACCGCGCTCGCCATGGGGGTTCTGGGCGACGGCTGGCTCGTCACCTCCATCGCGCTCACGGCGGCGGCCGCGGCCGTCCTGATCGCCTTCGTGCTGCCCCGTCAGGACGAACTCGTCGAGCAGGTGGCCCAGCACCGGTCCGTCGACCGGCGGGCGACAGCGCGACTGGCCATGTTCACCGGTGTGTTCAACCTGCTGTGGGCGACGGTCACGGTTCTCATGATCGTCCGCCCCGGTTCGACCACGGGCGCCTGACCGGATACGGCACCGCCCCGCGCTTCCTGCCTCGGAGGCGCGGGGACTATCCCTCGTGTACCGGTCTGCGTCAAGTCGTATGGGTGAATTCCCCCTGAAGGATGTCCGGGCGCCTACACTCGTCAGTCGCGTCCCCGTCCCGGGGCCGACGAAGCAGAGAGGCACGTTGCAGGGTGTTCAAGGAATCCCCCATCTACGACCGACTCATCACAGAGCGCGGTGATGTGCCCGCACAGGTCCGCAGCGAGGCCGAACGAGTGAACAGGGAACTGGAGCTGGTCATGGGCCCCCTGCAGTCCCCCGGGCACTCCCAGGGAGGCCTCGACCGTCGGCAGTCCCCGGGCAACGGCTGGCAGCGCACCGCCCTTCTGCCCGGCCCCAGGCCGCACTGATCCGGGTACCGCCCCGGAGGGCGGGCGCGTACCACCCCGCCCCCTGTGGTGACGGGTCCCTCAGCAGGCCGTGGTGGGTGCCCTGTCGCCCTCCACCGTCTCCTCGGGAACGGGCCGCGCCAGCCACTCGGCGACGGTACGCGCGATCGGCTGGCCCGTCTCCACCTCGACGAACCCGAACTGCCCCGACTGGTTGCACTCCAGGAACCACCACGTCCCATCGGCGTCCTCGACGAAGTCGAAGGCCCCGTAAGCCAGTTCGGCCTCGCGCAGATAGGCGAGCACGGAGTCGGCGATACGCGGCAGTACATCGACCGGCTCCCAGGGCGCCCCGGGCGGCGCGAAACGCACATCCACCTCCGTCGGCTCGGCGCCGGGGTCCGCGGCCTTGCGGGCGGCCAGCAGCCGCTCGCCCACGGCGGTGAGCCGGATGTCGGCGCGCTTCGCGATCCGCCGCTGGAGCAGTGTCGGCCCGAACGCCACGGCGGCGAAGTCGGTGTCCGGCGCCACCCTGCTGGTCGGCACGGCCCGCGGCGGATCCTGCGGATGCGAGCCGGAAACAGGTTTGACCACCAGGTCCGGAAACCGCTCCGCGAACTCCCGGGCGGCGCGCGGGAAGGACGTGATCACCGTGGCCGGCACGGGCAGGCCGCAGCGCTGCGCCAGCCGGAGCTGCCACGGCTTGTGGCGTGCCTGCCGGGCCGCGTCCGGATGGTTCATCCAGCGGGCGTCCGAGCCGCGCAGCATCCCGTAGAGAGCTTGAGCGGCCTCCTCGCTCAGCCAGGGCGACGGCCGGACCGCCCGCCCGGCCGGGGTTCCCGGCCTGCGCACCCACACGGACCGCAGCCCGCTGATGCTCACCAGCCGCCCCCCGGCGGAGAGATGGCCGCGAAAGCGGCCGTGCACGTATTCACCCGAGAGCGAGACGCCGGCGGTCAGATCGGCGGGGTCGAGGCGTACCACCGGAACTCCGGAGTCGTGCAGATGCACGACCACCATGTCGGCGGTCACATCCTCCTCGCAGGTGAGGATCAGTACGGTCATCGTCTGCGACACGCAGTCAGTCGTCGAAATGGGTCTTGGAGCCCGCCGTGGACGTCGTGGTGCCCACCTCTCGCAACAGTGCGTGATCGCAGGCCGCCACTCGTCCGTCGGCGAGGACGTTCAACTGCAGTCCGGAGTCGTACACATACGGAGTGGTTACTACCAACTCCCGTGCCGGACGTGCGTAGTTGAGCGCGAACGGTTGCATCGTCTCTCCCTCGTCGGTGCTGCGCCGACCAGGCGGCGGCCCGCTGTGCACCGCTGCTTGGTCCGCCGACTTGTTTTGGCTTCCAGAGACTTATACGAATCGAACGGGTGGTTGGTTTCCTCACGGAGCGTAGTCATGGGTGGGTTCACTGTCCGGGCGCCGGGAGGTCGCTCCGGGTGAACCCGCGCCGAGGGATCCGCGCATGGAGCGCAGCGCGAGCAGCAGCACGCCGATGTCGTCCAGATACACAGGGTCGGGCAGCAGGTCGGTCGGCAGGACGAGGTAGAGGACCGCACCCCAGAACACCCAGCGCGGGCCCGTGGGCAGGCCGGCGCGCCGCAGCTCGCGCCGGGTGCGGACCAGTCGCACCATGACGGCCACGGCGCAGGCCAGCACGGCGGCCGCGGCGACGGCGGCCACGACGAGTACCACGGTGGTTGTGTCCACGGGCTGTCCTCCTCCAGAGGCGGCGAGACACCGGTCTCCCTGTCTGGATGCCCGGGAACGGCTCCGGTATGGCACCCGGGGAGGTCGGCGGAGTGGCACAGGTCATACCAGTGGCCCAGCCGAGTGGCAGTGCCGGGCCGGGGCGCTTAGTAATGGTCCACGTAACGTCGCTTGTCGTACGTCCGGGGGCGGGGAGCGGCCTGAGTCTTCATTCATGGAGCCGAGCATGACCACCTGCTCATCGACACCCCCGTCGGACACCTCGAGTCCCTCGAGCGACTCGACCGTCCCGACTGCCTCCGGGATACCCGGTGGAACGGACGTGGTCCCCCCGCCGGAGCCGCCACCGGTGCCACCTGCGGCCGCCGGGACGGTCTACGACACCTGCGGGCCGCGTCCGGACGTGGACCCGGCACAACCCCTACGCCACGACGAGGGGCGGGATCGGCAGCAGTACGGCGATCCTGCGGGCAACCTGATGTACGCGGCGGTGTCGGACCGCCCCCCGGACGAGGTCGCCGACCTCATCACGTCACTGGCCCGTTCACCTGAACACACTCGGGCCGTGGTCGACGCCCTGCGCGCCATCGGGGTGAGCCGCCCCGTGGAGGACGTGGCCCGTCTGGTCGCCCTGCTGACCCGGCCGCCCCGCGCCGCCGACAGCGCGGACGAGGCGATCCGGGCCGCGGCGGCGCACCGTCCGGTGGAGGACGTGACCCGGCTGGTGGCGCTGCTGCACAGCGAGCAGCTGGCACCCCATTGCCGTGAGGAGGCACTGCGGGCCGCCGCATCCGGCCGTTCCGTCGAGGAACTGATCGAGCTGATAGACCGTCTGGCCGCGCAGCCCCCACCGGATCGCCTCGACCGTCCCGCGCCCGAATCCTCCCGGTACGAGGACGAGCGCGGGGACCGGACCGGTGACGCGTACGGAACCCGGGAAGGGGCCGGGGACGCCGGCGGGGATGGGGACCGGCGCGGGGAGGAACGCGGGGGCGTGCGGGACGACGAGCGCCGTGGGAGACCGGAGGCGGGTTTGCCGCTCCTGCACCGCGGCCCCCGGGGCGCGGCGGCCCTGCACTCGAGGCGGCGGATCCGGCACCCCCGCCGGGTGCACACACAGCCCGCCCGGTCCATGATCTGGTCGAGCTGGTCCGCCGCGGTGGCCCTCGCCGTGTGCGCGGTGGTCCACTTCCCGCTCCGGGACGACGGTTTTTCCCTTGTCCCGCACGTCCTCGCGGTCGGTCTGCCGGTGCTCTGCACGGCGCTGGCCCTGTTCCTGGTCGTACGCCCCGGCGTGCTCGTACTGGGGGCGGCGGTCGTGCTGCCGGCCGCCCTGGCCGGGGCCCACGCCTACGGCGGTACCTTCCCCTCCGCCGCCCTGTCCCGGGCCGCCGGCCTCGCACTCGCCCCGCCGTGGCTCGCCGGCGCGGCGGCCGTCGTCGCCGCGCTCCTGGCGCTGACGGCCCTGGTCGTCCGGGTGATGTCCCCGTTCCCCGGCAGGCACGGGGCGGTGTGGCCGGCCCCCGGCACACCCCGGGTGCCGGACTGACCACCGTAGGGCCGGGCGGTGTGCCGCCCCGACGGGCGGCCGGCCCTCACCTGTCCGGCCCTCACCTGTCCGGCGCGATCCGTCGGACAGGCCGCCCTATGGACCGGAGGACGTCGACTGCACGTCGGCGGCGGACAGGGCCCGGCGCTCCTCCCCGGCGGGCGACGGACGGCGTGCCCTGGGACCGAACCTCAGGCGCTCGAACGTGCGGGCCAGTTGCCGCATCGGGGACGGAGCCGGTGTGCCGGGCGGCAGGGCCCGGACGCCCGGGGCCCCGGCGGCCTCCCGGTACGCGGCCAGCGCCTCGTGGGCGCTCTCGGCGGCCTCCCGGTACAGGTCGCGTGACGTGGTCATGGCCTCCAGCGCCTCGGCGTACAGGGAGACCAGCCGGCGCTCGCGGGCGAGTTCCTCCTCCAGGTTCAGCAGACGCCAGTCCTCCCGCAGCGCGGTCAGTGCCACCTCGGCTCCGGCCGGCAGCGGACGCGGCAGGGCCGCGAACCGGGTCACCGCGTCGACGAGGCCGGCCGGCCGGGTGCCGTCCAGGAAGACCGCACGCACCGAGAACTCCCCGGCGTCATGGCCGTCCGGGACCGGGTTGCCGGGCAGGACCACCGCACCGCCGCGCGGCACCTCGACGCCACAGTCGCGCAGCGCCCAGTTCACGACCCGCAACTGGTGCGGTGCGGCCCGGTGCTCCACCACACGGTGCCGCAGGCCCGGCGGCAGCCAGCATGCGAGTGGCATCCGTCCGCGGTCGTCCGTGGTCATCGCCTCGTGGACGACGACGTGGATGTTCCACCCGTTCCCGTTCCCGTTCGCGTTTCGCGCGCAGTCGCGCATCAGCCGCCGTACGGCCTTGTCGTCCTCGGGGAGCGGACTGATCTCTCCCAGCCGCAGACCTGTGGCCGCGTCGTGATTCCATTCCATGTCCGGCTCGTCCACGGGCCAGAACATGCCGGTGGGGGACGGCCACATGGGGTCCCACGGCTGTTCGGCCTCGGCGACCAGGACCCAGGGCCGGCCTCCGCCGGTACCGGGTCCGACACTCAGCCGGGCGCGTACGGTCACCGGGCCGGCGACCCGGACCCGGGCCTGGAACACCAGGTCCGGTGCGTCGTGCCGCGGCTTTGGCCCTGCCCCGGGCGGCTCTTCGGGCAGTTCCAGGAAGGAGTCGATGTCCCCGCTGTCCTTCAGCCGGTGCAGGGTGCGCCGGAGTACGTCGTGTGCGGAGGTCCCGGAGTACCGGCCGGCGGTCAGCCAGACGGAGGGCGGGACCATGGGGCGGGTTGTGCGTGAGGCAGGCATGGGTCCAGGGGTGAACGGGGGCACGTGCTTCCTGCCATTGTCGTCGCTGTCGGACGGTGGGACCGACACGGGTTGAACGCCGGGCGGCGTTTCTCGTTCCCGCTACCCGTGTGGTGGGCCCTCAGATGGCACGTGTCATCCCCGTACGTGTCATCCCCGTACGTGTCATGTGCGCCTGTGTGTGCCGCGCACGCCTGGCGGAGGGCCGTCACTCGTGGTCGCGGCGGTGTCCGGTCACCACAATGGGTCCCCGCGGGCAGGGCCGGCCCACCATCCGCAGCAGGGGAAGGCCCTGCCCGCACCCCGCCGCTCCGGGAACCTCCTCCCGGCGGTCGTGCCCGACCTCGAAAAGCGCCGACGGTACCAGCGCCGAAGGGCCCATGTCGCATATTCCAAAGGAAAACACCAAAGCCCATACCTCGGTCGAGCACACAGCGTAGCTTCGACGTCACGTTCGCGGTACGGCCGTGCGATGGAGGGGGATCCGGCGTGCCCGGAATTGATGAGAGTCTGCTGGAAGCCATGCGACTGCCCGGTGCGCGAGGAGCGCTGGTGGTCGACTGGATCAGCGGACTCGCGCTCGGTGTGGTGGGCGAGACACCGGGCGACGACCCGGAGGCCACGGCGGCGGAGACCGCCGAACTCGCCCGCCTCGCCATGGAGAGCGGCACACTCGCACCGGCCGACGGTGCGGCGTCCGTCCTGTCCGGCAAGGAACCGCCCGTCCAGGACCTGATCCTCACCACCGTCGACGCGTACCACCTGCTCCGGTTCGTGATCACGACCTTCGACAGCACCGTGTTCCTGTACCTGTGGCTCGACCGCAGCGAAGGCAACCTGGCCCTGGCCCGTATCCGGCTGGCCGAGATGGCGGACCGGTTGGTGCTCGGATGACCACCGCGGCAGCCACCGACGGATCGGCGCCCGCCATGCTCGGCAGCCTCGCGGCCGACCGCGCCACCGGAGCCCTCTCCACCGAGTCCGGGGTCTTCTACCTGGCGGCGGGACACATCGTCCACGTCGAGTCCGCGTACAGCCCCGACCTCGGCGATCTGCTCACCCGCAGCGGCGCGCTCCCCGCGGACGGCTGGTGGGAGGCGGTCGAGCGGGCCGGTGCCCGCCACCGCGTCGGCCGCCAGCTCGTGGACAGCGGTCGGCTCACTGCCGGCGCGCTGGAGCTGTGCCACCTGGGCGCGCTCTTCGACGCCGCGTACTTCGCGCTCGCCCAGGACACCGCCGCGCTCCGCTTCAGACCCGAGGCCGCCCACTGGCTCGGCGCGGTCCGCCCCGTCCCGGTGGCCGGCGTGCTGCGCGAGTCGCGGCGCCGCCGTGACCTGCTGGACCGCATCTGGCCCGACCCCGCCGTCGACACCGCCCCGCTCGCCCGCGTACCCGGTGCCGACCCGGCGGACCTGCCGCCCCGCCGTGGCCGGACCCTCGCCCGGGTAGACGGCACCAGCACCGCCGCGCAGATCGCCTCGGCCCTCGCGTGCCGCACCTTCCACACCCTCGTCGAGCTGCGCCGCCTGGCCGCCGACGGACTGATCACCCCCGCACCGCCCCCGCCCGTCGTCCCACGCATCGCCGGATGCGCCGGTCCGGGCACCGGCGCATCCGGCGATGCGTGGGACGAGCCCGACACGGCACTGCTGCGACGGCTCCTGGATGCCTTGGAGGCCCTGTGATCCGCGCGCGTCGACAGCGTGCCGAAAGGAGACTGCTCATGGCCGTCGAGACCGACGTGCTGGACGAACTGCGTCGGCTCCGTACCCGGATCCCCCGGCTGGCGGGGTCGCTCGCGGCCACCGTCGACGGACTTGTCCTCGCCCACGACGTGCCCGACACCGAGCCGGAGGGGCTGGCCGCGCTGACCGCCGCCGCGCTCGGGGTCGCGTACCGGATGACGGATGCCGCCGCCCGCGGCGAGTTCCGCGAACTGCTGGTGCGCGGCACCGGGGGATACGTGGCGACCTACGCAGCCGGAAGCACCGCGGTGCTCACTCTGCTCGCCGACGACCGGGTCAACGTGGGCCGGCTGCATCTGGAGGGCCGGCGCAGCGGTGCACGGATCGCGGAACTCATCGACAACCGTGTCGGTCCGGACGGGGGCAGGCACGCGGAGCGCGCGGCGCTCGACGCGCACGTCCCGTCGTCCCCGGACGCCGACCGCCGGATCGGCACCCTGCCGGTGCGCACCCCGCAGCGGCCGGCACATCAGCCCCGGCCCCAGCCCGGCGGCTGAATCCCGGCTTTTCCCCTCGGCCGGCCCCCGTGACACCACCTGGTGGCCGACCGGAACAACCACCACGACCGAAAGGACACCTCTCATGGCCAACACCGAGACCTCGCTCAAGGACTGCCTCAGCTCCATCGACGGCGCCACGGCCGCCGCACTCGTCGACTACACCAGTGGCATGGCGCTCGGCACGATCGGCGGTGGCAAGGACTTCAACCTGGAGGTCGCCGCCGCGGGCAACACCGACGTCGTGCGCTCGAAACTGCGCACGATGGAACTTCTGGGGCTGAAGGAAGAGATCGACGACATCCTCATCACCCTGGGCAGCCAGTACCACCTGATCCGCCCGATCAAGGGACGCGGCGGCAACGGGTTGTTCCTGTACCTGGTGCTGGACAGCGGCCGCTCCAACCTGGCGATGGCCCGCCACCAGTTGCGCCGGATCGAGAACGATCTGGAGGTCTGAGGCAGGACCGTCGCGGCCCGGACCGGTCCCGGCCGTGACGGTCCCGGCCGTGACGGGTGTGGGCCCTTCCCGCGCAGTGCGCGAAGGGCCCACACCCGGTGTACGGCGCGGTCAGGCCGCTTCGGGGAGCCACAGATCGGGACCGAAGACCTCGTAGCTGATCCGCCGGGCGGGGACACCCGCGCCCAGGAGCCGGCCGCGCGCCGTACGCATGAACGGCAGCGGGCCGCACAGATACACCGACGCGTCCGCCGGGACGTCGATTCCGGCGAGGTCCATCAGGCCGCTGCGCGCCCCGGGCTCCTCGTCGCCCGGCCGCTCGTACCAGAAGACCGCGCGGGCGTCCGGCAGCCGCTCCACCAGTGCCCGTACCTCGGTGCGCAGGGCGTGCTCCTCGGGCGAGGTGTCGGCGTGCAGCACCAGGACCCGGCGCGTCGAACCCGTCGCCGCGAGCCGGGCGAGCATGCCCACCATGGGCGTGCAGCCGATCCCGGCCGAGACCAGCACCAGCGGGGTGTCCGCCTCGTCGAGGGCCACGTCGCCGGCCGGCACGGACAGGGCGAGTTCGTCACCGGCGCGGGTGTGCGCGTGGAGCAGGCTGGAGACCTCGCCGTCCGGTTCCTCCGCGTCCCCGGCGACCCGCTTGACGGTGATGCGGCGGAGATCGTCGCCGGGGTCCGAGGACAGGCTGTACTGGCGCAACTGGTGCACTCCGTCGGGCATCCGCAGCCGTACGCTCACGTACTGCCCGGCCCGTGCGCGCGGTGCCGGTTCGCCGTCGGCCGGGCGCAGTACGAACGACACGACGTCGGCGGTCTCCTCCCGCCGTTCGACGACCGTCCACCGCTGCCAGATCTCACCCGGCGCGACCCCCGCCTCCTGGTAGAGGCGAGCCTCCTGTCCGATGAGGGCGCCCGCCATCAGCCAGTACACCTCGTCCCAGGCCGCGGCCACCTCGGGGGTGACGGCGTCGCCGAGGACCTCGGCTATCGCACCGAACAGGTACTTGTGCACGATCGTGTACTGGTCGTCGGTGACCCCGACCGCGAGGTGTTTGTGCGCGATCCGTGCCAGCAGGGCGTCCGGCCGGGTGTCCGGGTCGGCGAGCAGCGCCTGCGCGAAACCGGCGATGGAACCGGCCAGCGCCCGGCGCTGGGCCCCGCTGGCCTGATTGCCTCGGTTGAACATGCCGTCCAGGAGCTCTGGGCGGTCGTGGAACATCGCACCGTAGAAACGTGCGGTGATCTCGTCGAGAGCTCCGGCCACGGCGGGAAGGGTGGCCCGGACCACTGCGGCGGATTCTTCGGACAGCATGAGGTCTCCCAACGACATGACGGAGTAAGGGGGGTGGGCCGCCGTTCCGGACCGGCGGCACTTTCTGTATAGCAATCCGACGAGAGCGTTTCCGGCGGTAACCGCTGCTCGTGGGATGCTGCGGGCCCATCGGCCCGGCAGGAGAGGACCTTCGGTCCCGGGCGGCGCCCCGGAAATGGGGCCGGTCGGCTCGGCCCCGGGACTCATGGCGCGTTGTTCAGGGGCGGGGGCCTTTGCCCTCCGTGGGGCGGGCGCCGGCCGAGTCGAGCTCCGCCGGCAGGCGGGGGAGGAGTTCGAACGCACCGGTGAGCCGGGTGTGGTGGAGGACCCGCAGCAGACCGGGGCTGCCTGTGATCAGCCGCAGCCGCCCGCCACAGGACAAGGCCCGCCGGCGCGCACGGCACAGCGCGCGCAGGCCCGAGCAGTCGATGAACGACACGGCGCGCAGATCGAGCACCAGGTCGGGAAAGGCGCCGGCGGTCAGTACGTCCAGGCGCTGCGACAGGGCCGGCGCGGTGAGCAGGTCGAGCTCACCCCGCGGGGCGACGACCGTTGTTCCGGTAACCGTCCGCTCGGTCGGCTCCGCCGCGTGCCTGCCGTGGTTTTCGGACATACCGGCCAGTCAACCCGCACCACCGAGTCCGCCGGTAGGGCCGCCCGGCCCTACCGGCGGGCCATGGGCACCGAATGACGCTACCGGCCGGTAGGGCATCCGTGTGCGGGCGCTGTGCGGGCACCGGAGGGGCGGCCCGGCGGTTCGCCACCGTCGGTACCGTGGACGGAGCGACACCGCGGGGGATCGGTGTCGCTCCTGTCTCCGAGGATGGCCCAGCCGTCCGGCACGCTCCAGATGCCGATGGTCCCCGGCACCCGGACCGACCGGCCCTGCTCACGCCCCGCGAGCTCCGGAGCCAGTCCGGAGCGGTGGTGGAGCCGGCCGGCCGGTCGAAGGGCACGGGGCCCCGGCGGGGAACAGGTGGCCCGAGAGGAATCAGGGCCGAACGGCCCTGGCCGTTCGGCCCTGGATCGAGAAGGATCCCGGTGAGGGACCTCCCGGTGGCCGGGAGCACCGGGACACGGCGTACGGCCCGGCACATGAGGACAAGGAGCGTCAGATGGCGGACAGCGAGCGGCGGGCACCCGACCGGCCCGTCCGGGTATTTCTGCTGGACGACCACGAGGTGGTCCGCCGCGGAGTGCACGACCTGCTGAACGACGAACCGGACATCACCGTCGTCGGTGAGGCCGCCACCGCCGAGCAGGCCCTGGTCCGCGTCCCCGCACTCCGCCCCGACGTGGCGGTCCTCGACGTCCGTCTGCCCGATGGGGACGGGGTGACCGTGTGCCGCGAGCTGCGCTCGACGCTGCCGGATCTGGCCTGCCTGATGCTCACCTCGTTCGACGACGAGGAGGCCCTACTGGACTCGATCATGGCGGGCGCCTCCGGTTACGTACTGAAGCAGATCCAGGGCTCGGACCTGGTCACGGCCGTGCGGACGGTCGCCTCCGGACAGTCCCTGCTCGACCCGAGCGCCACCACCCGCCTGATGGCCCGGCTGCGGCAGGAACAGGAGCCGGAGAAGGAGCAGGACGCCCTGCCCGGACTGACCGAACGCGAGCGGGAGATCCTCGCCCTGATCGGCGAGGGGCTGACCAACCGGCAGATCGGCCAGCGGCTGTATCTGGCGGAGAAGACGGTGAAGAACCACATCTCCCGGCTGCTGGCCAAGCTCGGCGTGGAACGCCGTATCCAGGCCGCCGTGATCGCCACCCAGGCGCAGGACCGGCTGCGGCGCACGGGCCGCTGACGCCCGGTTCGCCGACCGATGGGAGAGGGCCGGGCCGCGCCCGTTAACGTGGACCTGCCGGGGACACGCTGCCGGTAGGGCGAGCGAACGGGAGGACCACGGGTGGAGAGCTCCGAGCGGGACGGGGACCCCCGTCCGCTGCTGCCGCAGATGCGGCTGGACGAGCTGCTGGAGGAGCTCCAGGCCCGGATCGACGCGGCCCGCGGCACACGCGACCGGGTGCACAGCCTGCTGGAGGCCGTCCTCGAAGTGGGCCGCGAGCTGGACCTGAAGCAGGTCCTGCACAGCATCGTCGACGCCGCGGCGGTGCTGGTGGACGCCGAGTATGCCGCCCTCGGCGTGATCGGTCCCGACGGCAAGCGGCTGTCGGCCTTCCACACGGTCGGCGTCAGCGAGGAGGAGATCGCCCGCATCGGCCACTACCCCGAGGGCCACGGCATCCTCGGGGAGCTGATCCGGCACCCCCAGCCGCTGCGGCTGGCGAAGCTGTCCGGGCACCCCGCGTCCTTCGGTTTCCCGGCCCACCATCCGCCGATGAACAGTTTTCTCGGCGTCCCCATCCGGGTCCGCGACCAGATCTTCGGCAACCTGTACCTCACCGAGAAGCGTGCCGGGGCGCAGTTCGACGAGGAGGACGAGTCGGTCCTGTCGACCCTGGCCGTCGCCGCGGGCGTCGCCATCGACAACGCCCGGCTGTACGAGGAGTCCCGGCTGCGGGAGCGGTGGCTGCAGGCGAACACGGAGATCACCCACGCCCTGATGTCCGGCAGCGGTGGCAGTGAGGCCCTGCTGCTGATCGCCGAACGGGCCATGGAGATCACCGGCGCGGCACTCGCCGAGGTGGCGGTGCCGATGGAGGGCACCGCATCGCTGACCGTGGAACTCGCCCTGGGCCAGGAGGCGGAGGCCCACCGCGGACTCGTCGTCCCCGTCGACGACAGCCTGCTGGGCCGGGCGTTCACCGGCGCCGCCCCCGTCACCAGCCCGGACGTCTCCTGCGACGAGCGGGTGTCGTCCGGACCGCCGCGCTTCACCGGCCTCGGCCCGGCGGTGGCCGTGCCCGTAGGGTCCGGGGACGGCGTACGGGGCATCGTCCTGCTGGTGCGCGCCGCGGGCCGCGGCGAGTTCTCCGAGAAGGAGATCGAGCCGCTGCAGGGCTTCGCCGCGCAGGCCGCCGTGGCCATGGAACTGGCGGAGCGCCGCCGCGACGCCGAACAGATCGCGGTGCTCGAGGACCGCGACCGGATCGCCCGGGACCTGCACGACCTGGCGATCCAGCGGCTGTTCGCCACCGGGATGACGCTGCAGAGCGCCGGCCGTTTCATCGAGCACAAGGAGGCCTCGGAGCGGGTCTCCCGGGCGGTGGACGACCTGGACGAGACCATCAAGATCATCAGATCGACCATTTTCGGCCTGCGCGCCCACGACACCGCCTCCGGGACCGGACTGCGGGCCCGCGCCGTGCGGCTGGTCGGCGAGACGGCCCCCGTACTGGGCTTCGCGCCCAGCGTGCGGATGGAGGGCCTGGTCGACACCCATGTGCCGAAGGAGACCGCCGACCATCTGGTGGCCGTCCTGTCCGAGGCCCTGACCAACATCGCCCGGCACGCGCGCGCCGACCGGGTCGAGGTGGCCCTCGAGACCGACGGCCGCGAGGTGCGGCTGACCGTCGCCGACAACGGCGTGGGCATCCCGGAGGGCGGCCGCCGCAGCGGACTGCGCAACATGGCCGAACGCGCCGCGCAGCTGGGCGGCGCCCTGGAGATCGACAGCGCCCCGGACCGTGGCACCACCCTGGTGTGGCGCGTGCCCGTGCGGGAGGGGTAGGGCCTGTCCGGCGGATCAAGTCGGAGATAACTGACGGTTTCTGTCCAGCTGGGGGAGCGGGGTCGTGGGGGCCCCTCCCTGTTCATGGGGGTCCCCCCTGTTCGAGCGGAGCCGAGAGCTCGGGGGAGTCGGCAACCGACGACAACGCCGCTGGGGGCACCCCCTGCTCGAAGAGCTTGGGGGGAGAGGATGCCGGCCCCCGAGTCTGCGGCATGATCCGCCGGACAGGCCCCGGGGCCCTCTATCGTTCGGATCATGCCGGGCTCGCGGGCCCGGTACCGCACCTCGCCGCGTTGTCGCCGGTCCCGGGGCTCAGCCTGGTCCACCCGCACACACGCTTCGCGCCGGTGATCCGGAGGTACGTCCGTCCGGTGTGTGTTCCCTTCCCGCACGGGGGTACCCCGTGCGGGACCACCGGAGCCCTCCGCGGGGTCTCCTGGGGAAGGAGCGCCGCCGTGACCGGCTGGACCTGGGAGTACGAGGGATACGACCCCGCCGAGGCGCGCCTTCGGGAGTCGCTGTGCACGCTCGGCAACGGCTTCTTCGCCACCCGGGGAGCGCTGCCGGAATGCGTCGCCGACGACGTGCACTACCCGGGAACGTACGCGGCCGGCTGCTACGACCGGCTCATCTCCGAGGTGGCCGGACGGCACATCGAGAACGAGGACCTCGTCAACCTGCCCAACTGGCTGTCCCTGCGGTTCCGGATGCCCGGCGGGCCGTGGCTCACCCCCGACACGGTGACCGTGCTCGACCACCGCGAGACCCTCCGGATCTCCTCAGGGCTGCTGGAGCGGCTGACCCGGTACGACCTGGGGGAGGACCGGGTGCTGAGGGTGCGTCAGGAACGCCTGGTGCACATGGCGGACCCCCACCTGGCCGTGCTGCGCACCGAGTTCACGGCCGAGGGGCACCGCCCCGGCGCACTCGAGGTCGAGGCGGCCCTCGACGGCGGCATCACCAACGCGGGGGTGGCCCGCTACCGGGACCTGGACGGCCGGCATCTGACCCATGTGCACAGCGGCAGCGTGGCCCCGGACACCGTGTGGCTGCACTGCCGCACCCGTACCTCCGACATCCGGATCGCCCTCGCGTCCCGGCTGCTCTCCGAGGCGCCCCTCACCTTCCGCAAGGAGAACCTGCGGGCCGTCCAGCTGACCCGGCTGCACCTGACCGCGGGCCGTACGGCGACCGTGGACAAGATCGTCGCGCTGTACACCTCGCGCGACCCGGCCATCAGCGACCCCCTGCACGCCGCCGTCGACCGGGTGGGCCGCGTCGCCGGCTTCGAGGAGCTGCTGGAATCCCACCGGACGGCCTGGGGCCAGCTGTGGCGCCGGGGCGAACTGGATGTGCCCGGGGAGGCCGGCACCATCCTGCGCCTGCACCTCTTCCACGTGCTGCAGACACTCTCCCCGCACACCGCCGACCTGGACGTCGGGGTACCGGCCCGGGGACTGCACGGCGAGGCCTACCGCGGGCACGTCTTCTGGGACGAACTGTTCGTGCTGCCCTACCTCAACCTGCACTTCCCCGAGGTCTCCCGGGCCCTGCTGTACCACCGGTACCGACGCCTCGACCGGGCCCGCACCGCCGCCGGGGACGCGGGCCGCCGAGGGGCCATGTTTCCCTGGCAGAGCGGCAGCGACGGCCGGGAGGAGGCCCAACAGCTCCACCTCAACCCGCGGTCGGGCCGCTGGCTGCCCGACCACTCCCGCCTCCAGCACCATGTGGGATCGGCGATCGCGTACAACGTGTGGCAGTACTGCGAGGCCACCGGCGACACCGAGTTCCTGCACACCAAGGGCGCCGAACTGCTGCTGCAGATCTCCCGCTTCTGGTCGGACGCCGCCGCCTACGATCCGCTCCTGGGCCGGTACCGCATCAAGGGCGTGATGGGCCCCGACGAGTACCACGACGCCTACCCCGACGCCACCGAGCCCGGACTGGACGACAACGCCTACACCAACGTCACCGCGGCCTGGGTGCTCTCCCACACCCTCGACGTGCTGCGCGCCCTGCCCGAGCCCCGCCGGCGGGAACTCGACGAACGCACCGGCCTGGACCGGAGCGAACTCGAGAAGTGGGAGGAGGTCTCCCGCACCCTGCACGTACCGTTCCACGACGGCGTCATCAGCCAGTTCGAGGGATACGGAAAGCTCGCCGAGCTCGACTGGCGGGAATACCGGCGGCGCTACGAGGACATCCGGCGCCTGGACCGGATCCTGGAGGGCGAGGGCGACACCGTCAACCGCTACCGGGCCTCGAAGCAGGCGGACGTCCTGATGCTCGGGTATCTGTTCTCCCCGGCCGAACTCCAAGGTCTCTTCCGGCGGCTGGGGTACGAGCTGGACGAGGCGACCTGGCGGCTGACGGTGGACCACTACCTGCACCGCACCAGCCACGGGTCCACGCTCAGCGGCCTCGTCCACGGCTGGGTGCTGGCCCGCGACCGGCGTGCCGAGGCCTGGACGTTCTGCCAGGAGGCCCTGCGCGGGGACATCGCCGACGTCCAGGGCGGCACCACCGGCGAGGGCATCCACCTCGGTGCCATGGCCGGCACGCTCGACCTGGTCCAGCGAGGACTGCCCGGCCTGGAGACGCGCGACGGCGGCCTGCGAATGGACCCGGTGCCCCTGCCGGAGCTGTCCTCCTACGGTTTCACCCTGCGCTACCGCGGCCATTGGGGCGTCCGGCTGCGGCTGGAACGCGGACGCCTGGAGATCGCCGTACCGTCGTCGGGACCCGGGCCCGTCGACATATGCCTCCCGGACCGTACGGCCCGCCTCCAGCCGGGGGAGACGGGCCATCTGCCCCTGCCGGACTGACGGTCCGGCAGGGAGCGGTCACTTGTGGAACGATATGTACCCGTTGCCGTCCCGGTCGGAGCCGCGCTTGGTGTACGCGTGCACGTCGGCGCGGCTGCCCGTGGGCTTGACGAGGTAGATCGTGTCCTTGTCGTTGTTCCAGATGAAGTTGCAGTTGTTGCGGTAGACGACGTTGTTCTTGTCGGAGTCGGTGCCGTTGCCGCCGCGCAGCTTCACGTAGTCACGGGGCTGGAGGTAGTGGTTGGTTCTGAAGACGAACCGGTTGCCGACGGCGTCCTTGACGACGTACCCCTTGAGGTTCACGGTCTTCGTCGACGAGTAGTTCTTGATCGTCAGGTACTCGTGGCGGGTGTTGCCCGTGGAGCACTTGTTGGAGTCGGGCCCCGGGGCGTCGTACTGGACGCCGCGGACCTTGAGTGCGGAGCTGTACTCCGCGGCGTGTGCCGGGACGGCCGTCAATGCGGCCAGGGCTCCCACGACGGCGGTGGTGGCGACGGCAGCGGTGCGTATACGCATGAACTCATCCCCCTGCATGACCCTTGCGTGAGGATCATATGGTGATTCGGTGAAGGGTCGGATAGTACACAACCCCGGTCGCACTCACACCGACCGGGGCCCGCGGACCGGGCGGGCCTCACAGGCCTTGTGGACGTGACGGGCCCTGCGGACACGACGGGCCCTGCGGACACGACGGAGCGCCCGCCCGGTCCGTGAGGACCGAACGGGCGCTCGGTGGTACGTCGTTGCGACCGCTGTCAGTTCACGCGCCGCTCTCCCGCAGCATGTCCTCGCGCTCGACGAGCTTCACGCGCGCGCGTCCCTGGGGCTCGCCCAGCGCCTTCTCCGCCGCGTCCAGCTTGTGCCAGCCGTCCCAGGTGGTGTAGCGGACGGAGTGCTCGGCGAGGAACGCGTCCACGGCCTCGGGCTCGGGCGTCGCGGGGGTCTGCAGCCGTCCGTTCGTGAAGTCGTCCAGCAGGTTCGACACCGTCTCGTTGGCGTCGCCCTTGGTGTGTCCGATCAGGCCGATGGGGCCGCGCCGGATCCAGCCGGTGACGTACGTGGACGTCAGGTGCTCGCCGTTCTCCTGAACGACCCGGCCGCCCTCGTCGGGCACGGTGCCGGAGTCGATGTCCCAGGGCAGCTTGGGGAGTTTGTCGGAGAGGTAGCCCACCGCGCGGTAGACCGCGGTGACGTCCCAGTCCTTGAACTCGCCGGTGCCCTTGACGTTGCCGGTGCCGTCGAGTTCGGTGCGCTCGGTGCGCAGGCCGGCCACCTTGCCGTCCTCGCCGAGGATCTCCGACGGAGACTCGAAGAAGTGCAGGAACAATTTGTGCGGGCGGTCGCCGACATCGCGGATCGCCCACTTCTCCAGCGTCTTCGCGACCATGTCGGCCTGCTTGTTGCCGCGCCGGGTGGCGATCGACCCCTCGTCGTAGTCGATGTCCTCGGGGTCGACGACGACCTCGATGCTGGGGGAGTGGTCCAGCTCCCGCAGCTCCATCGGGCTGAACTTGGCCTGCGCCGGGCCGCGGCGGCCGAAGACGTGGATCTCCCGCGCCTTGTTGGCCAGCAGGCCCTCGTGGACGTTCGGCGGGATCTCCGTCGGCAGCAGTTCCTCCGCCGTCTTGGCGAGGATGCGCGCGACGTCGAGGGCGACGTTGCCGACCCCCAGCACGGCGACCTTCTCCGCCTCCAGCGGCCAGGTGCGCGGCACGTCCGGGTGCCCGTCGTACCAGGAGACGAAGTCGGCGGCGCCGTAGGAACCGTCGAGGTCGATGCCCGGGACGGAGGACATCGCCCGGTCGGCGGTCGCGCCGGTGGCGAAGATCACGGCGTCGTAGAACGCGCGCAGGTCGTCGAGGTGGATGTCGGTGCCGTAGTCCACGTTGCCGAACAGCCGGATCTGCGGTTTGTCGAGCACCTGGTGCAGGGCCGTGATGATGCCCTTGATCCGGGGGTGGTCGGGAGCGACGCCGTAACGGATCAGACCGAACGGTGCCGGCATGCGCTCGAAGATGTCGATCGAGACACCCGGGTCGGCGGCAGCGTCGGACTTGAGCAGGGCGTCGGCGGCGTAGATCCCGGCGGGGCCGGATCCCACGACGGCTACCCGCAGGGGGCGGGGCATGGTCAGGTTCCCTTCGAGCGGTGACAAGAGCCTCGTCGGGAATCTTAAACTAAGGCATACCTAACCTGGTACGCGGGTCCGGTCTATGGACTCATAAGCGGACCTTATGACTTCACGTGCGGATCCCCGGGCAGCCTCCGTGGATCACGGGATGGGCTGCTCGGCCCAGATGATCTTACCGGTCGGCAGATACCTGGTGCCCCACCGCTCCGACAGCTGCGCCACCAGGAACAGGCCGCGCCCGCCCTCGTCGTTCATGGTCGCGTATCGCAGATGGGGCGAGGTGCTGCTGCTGTCGAGGACCTCGCAGATCAGATTGCGGTCGCGCAGCATCCGCACCTCGATGGGGCCGCCGCCGTAGCGGATCGCGTTGGTGACCAGCTCGCTCAGGATCAGCTCCGTGGTGAAGGTCAGCTCGTCCAGGCCCCAGTCGGACAGCTTCCGTGCGATCGTGGCGCGCACCTCGGCGACCGCCGCCGGGTCGGACGGCACCGGCCACCGGGCGATCCGGTCCTCGGTGAGCGCCTGCGTACGTGCCACGAGCAGGGCGATGTCGTCCCGCGCCCTGGCCGGACGCCGGGACTCCAGCACGGCCCGGCAGGTGTCCTCGGGGGATTCCCCGGCCTGGGAGAGCGCCTTGCGCAGCAGTTCCAGACCGACGTCGATGTCGTGGTCGCGGTCCTCGACGAGTCCGTCCGTGTACAGGACCAGCCGGCTGCCCTCCGCCAGCTCCAGCTCGACCGTCTCGAACGGCAGCCCGCCCAGCCCCAGGGGCGGGCCGGCGGGCACGTCCGCGTACTCCACGGTGCCGTCCGGACGGATCAGCGCGGGCGGCGGATGGCCCGCCCGGGCGACGGTGCAGCGCCGGGTGACCGGATCGTAGACGGCGTACAGACAGGTCGCCCCGGTCACCGGGGCGCTGTGCTCGTCCTCCGTCTCGTCCTGGTCGATGCGGCCGACCAGCTCGTCCAGCAGCCCCAGCAACTCGTCGGGCGGCAGGTCGAGCGCCGAGAAGTTGTGCACCGCCGTGCGCAGCCGCCCCATGGTGGCCGCCGCGTGCAGCCCGTGCCCGACGACGTCGCCGACCACGAGCGCGACCCGCGCACCGGACAGCGGCAGGACGTCGAACCAGTCGCCGCCGACCCCGGCCTGCGCGGGCAGATAGCGGTAGGCGATCTCCAGGGCGCTCTGCTCGGGCAGGCTGCGCGGCAGCAGACTGCGCTGGAGCGTCACCGCCATGCTGTGCTCGCGCGTGTACCGGCGGGCGTTGTCGATGGACACCGCGGCCCGCGCGACCAGTTCCTCCGCCAGGGCCAGCTCTTCCTCGTCGAACGGCTCGGGCCTCTCGGCACGCCAGAAGCTGACCACACCCAGTACCAGGGAACCGGCCCGCAGCGGCACGGTGATCAGCGAGTGGATGCCGTACGCCACGATCTGCCCGGAGCGCTCCAGGTCCTGCGCCCGCCACCCCGGGGCCTCGCTCAGCCGGGGCTCGACGAGCGACCGCCCGGAGGCCAGGCTGCGGCCCTGCGGGGACGATGCGACGAACCGGGTCTGGGTGCCCACCGGGTACAGCGGGGCGTCCTTGTGGATACCGGCCGACGCCGTGCGGTGCACCGACCCCGTCACGTCCGGCTCGCCGCCGGCCAGCACCGTCTCGAACAGGTCCACCGTGGTGAAGTCCGCGAACCGCGGTACGGCCAGTTCCGTCAGCTCCTCGGCCGTGCGCGCCACGTCCAGGCTGGTCCCGATGCCCACACCGGCGTCGTAGAGCATGTCGAGCCGCTCCCGCGCGGTCTCGGCCCGGCCGGAGAGGGCGCGCAGTTCGGTGGAGTCGCGGACCGTGGTGACGCTGCCGGGCGGGCCCCCGGCACGGTCGGTGGAACGCTGGTTGACCGCCAGCAGCCGGTCACCGACCCGGTGCACCTCGTCCGTGACGACCCGCCCCGAGGAGAGGAGGGCGGCGGTGCCGGGGTCGAGGGAGAGATCGAGCACATCGCGGCCCTCCGCGTCCTCGGGCAGGCCGAGCAGCCGGTGCGCCTCGTCGTTGGCGAGGAGCAGGGTGCCGTCGTCGTCGACGATGACCACGCCTTCCCGCACCGCGTGCAGCACCGCGTCGTGGTGCTCGTACATGCGGGTCATCTCGTGCGGCCCCAGACCGTGGGTCTGGCGCAGCAGGCGTCTGCTGATCAGGGCCGCGCCGGTGGTGGCCAACACGAGTGCGGCGGCCCCCGCAGCCAGGACCAGCGGCAACTGGTCCTCGGCGACGCCGCCGACGTTCTCGATCGTGATGCCGGCCGACACGAGACCCACCACCACGCCGTCGGGGTTGTTCACCGGCACCACGGCCTGGACCAGCGGGCCGAGGGTGCCGGTGATCTCCTCGGTCACCGGCCGGCCGGCCAGCGCGGGCTGGAGGGTGCCGACGAACTTCTTGCCGATCCGGTCCGTCCTGGGGTGCGTGTAACGGATGCCGTCGGTGTTCATGACGACGACGAAGTCGACCTCGGCCTGTTTGCGGATGGCCTCCGCGCGCGGCTGGAGGAGGAGGGTGGGATCGGGGGACTCGAGCGCCTCGACGATGCCCGGCGAGTGGGCCAGGGTCTCGGCCACGGCGAGGGAACGGCTGCGGGCCTCCAGCGTGCTGTCGTGCCGTACTTGCAGCACCAGCGCGACCACGGCGGACACGACCAGCAGCAGCACGATCACGACATGCAGGATGAAGACCCGTCCGGCGACGCTGCGTGCGCTCAGCAAGGACCGGAGCCACTCCGGTGGGCGCCACCGCGCACCACCGCCTCCCTGCCGCTGCTGACGTACGGATGCCGTGGTGCTGGGCCGCTGGGGCGACCGGGCCGGGGATCGACCCATCAGTCGGACCATGTGCCGAGCTTACCTACAGGCCGGAACTGCGCGCCTTCGGCCGGATGGGGACGGCGAGGCCGGGAAACGAGCGGGCCGCACAGGAGCGGCCGACACATGTCGAAAGCGCCGGTTCTCGATCGTTATGAGAGCGAAGGCGGTACGTCCCACGAGTTCAGGAGGATCCTCCGTGACCGTGACCGCGGACACGGCCGTCTCCCTCGACGGCCATCTGGCCGGCACCGGTGTCGCCCCTGACGACCCGGGAGGCGATGGCGCCGAGGCGCTCTTCGGCCGGATGTACGACCTGGCGAGCCGGCGGCAGCGTCAGGGCCTTCCCGCTGGTGAGGAGAACCGCGGCTCCGAGCTCGTGCGCGAGTGGTTCGATGCCGTCGGAGCGGTGGTCATGGGCCGGACGATGGACGACCTGGGCGAGGAGTTCCGGGGAGACGACCCGCCGTTTCGTCCTCCGGTCTTTCGTGCTCACCCACGGGCCCCGGCCGGCCCTGGTCAAGGAGGGCGGCACCGCCTTCACCTTCGTCACCGACGGCATCCACAGCGCTCTCGACCGGGCGAAGGCCGCTGCCGGGGACGGGAACGTCGACATCGCGGGTGGGGCGAGCACGGTGCGAGGATGCGGCTCTTCGAGGCGGGGAGCGCCGGGCGGTGGACTCTCGAGGTGGTCAGGGTGGTCGAATCGCCCGTCGTCTCCCACCTGAAGTACCGCATTGTGAAGTAGCCCGGAACTTGTGAAGCAGCCCGGAACGGATCGCTTTCCGGTACGGGTGGTCGGCCCGAAACGGTCCCCACGGACCGCGCGACCGGTGGTGCGTTACCGGTCGCGCGGTCCGCTCCCCGTGCCACGGGCCCCTTCGGCGCTCGTCCCCCACGGCGCTCGAACGGGGCTCATTCGGCCAGCGCGCGGGCCAGCTCCGTCGTGGCACGGGCGATCTTGGTGTCCTGGTCGTCCATCAGGCGGCTCAGGTCGCCCCGCCGGGCGCGCACCGCCTGCCGGGCGGCCCGCTCCCAGGCGACCGGGTTCTCACGGTGATTGAGCAGCTTGGGATACGCGGCGGCGGTGCTCTCCCACTGCCGGGCATCGGCGATGGCCTTGAGCAGCTGGATGATCCCGGCACGACAGGTCACATGCGGCAGCTGTGCCAACTCCCAGAGGAAGGGGACGGTGGCGGCCGTCGCCTGCTCCACCACGAAACCGTATTGGCAGATCCGTTTCCGCAGATCCTCCAGGGCCGACCGGGCCGTTTCGGCGTCCCCCCAGGCGATGCCGTTGAGCAGCAGGGGGATGGCCGCCGCGGATCCGGTGGAGTCCTGGATGTCGCGCCACGGCACACGGGACAGTGACGTGAGCGGTGTCGTGCGGGCCATTCCGGTCGGGGGCGTGTGGCGCACAGGGCGCTCGCTGCTCGGCTGTTCCGTAGAAGCGCTGCGCATCGCGTGGGTGCCTTTCGCGGCGGTCGTGTCGAGTGGGGGGATGGTCAGGTGGACGGCCGGGCCCGGGCCGTCCTGCCCGCCGGGGGCACGGGCACCGGGAAAGCTTCCGTGTCCGGTCTCCCGGCCTGCTGCGGCACCGTGCCGAGCGGGAGGGACCCGGCGGATGTGGCCGAGCCGCGGCCACGCGTCCGTACGGCGGCGCCGCCGTACGGCCGGATCGCTTGGTGCACAGGTGATGACATGGCATCTCCCCGATACGACGTCAGGACGGGCCGTCAACAAGGGGGTTGACGCTCCGGCTATTATCCACGCTGAGAGCGCGAGTGTGCAATTGCACGAGAAATTGCGTGAAGTTTTTTTCGGGACGGATCGGGGCGGATCGAGTGCGATCCGGTTCGGTCCGTCCCGGCGAACGGCCGGGCACCGCCCGGCAGTACACAGGAACAGCAAGGAGGCTGCGGTGCCAGGAGTGCGGAACGGAGTGCGGGCGAGTTCCTTGGACGCCTGCTGGATCAAGAGCCGGCACAGCAACGCCGAAGGCAACTGCGTCGAGGTGGCCCCGCTGGACGACGGGAGTGTGGCGATGCGCAACTCCCGCGACCCCGAAGGACCCGCACTGGTCTACACGTCGGCGGAACTGGCGGCCTTCCTGGCCGGGGCGAAGGACGGCGAATTCGACCACCTGGTCTGATGCGACCATTTGGCGCGAACCGGTGGGCGCGGTGCGGCAGTCCGGACCGCTCCGTCGCGGCGACGTGGAGCCGGAGAGGTGAAGTGGAGTTCAACTGCCCACTTCTGTAAGGCTTCTGCGGGGTACATGCGCTGCGGTACGTTGAGCTGCGATAGTGCAAACCGCCCTTGTGCCAGTCTGCTGGGAGTCAGGATGTCCGCCGCGTCGCATCGTATCTCCCGTCTGGAGCCTTATCTGGACCGGCCCGAGCCGGCTCCGACCCTGCTGAAGATGCTGGTCGGTGTGCAGTTGGCGGGCTTCCGCGAGGACGCCGGGCTGGCCCAGGACCAGGCGGCGCGCTCCGTCGGCTTCAGCGCGGCGAAGCTGTCCCGCATCGAGTCCGGCAAGGGTCGCCGCCCGCCCACCGAGAGCGACATCCGGGCCCTGCTCGAGCTGTACGGTACCGACGACTACGAGGTCTCGGTGCTGGTCAAACTGCTCCAGCGGGCCGGGGAGCCGGGCTGGTGGCAGCGGTACGACAAGCGGCTGATGCCCGAGTGGTTCGACCGGCTGGTCGGACTGCAGGAGGCCGCCGCCACCATTCGCACCTTCGAGATCCAGTACGTCCCCGGTCTGCTGCAGACCGCCGCCTACACCCGTGCGGTGGTGGAGCGCGGCCTGCCCAACGCGCCGGCGGGCGAGGTGCAGCGCCGCGTCGAACTCCGGACGAGACGGGCCGAGTTGCTGATGCGGGAGGGTGCCCCGCAGCTGTGGGCGGTCGTCGACGAGTCGGTTCTGCTGCGCGTGCTGGGCAGTGTCGAGGTGATGCGTGAGCAGCTCGGCCACCTCATGCGTATGGCCGAGCGCCCCAACGTCACGGTGCAGATCGTGCCGTTGGGTGTGACGAACGCGTCGGCTCCCGCCATCCCGGTGACGTATCTGCGCTTCGGCGGCCTCGATCTGCCCGACGTGGTCTACCTGGAACACATAAGGAGCGCCAACTTCCTCGAGGACCTCGACGAGACGGAGGAGTACCGGATCGCGCTGGACCGCCTTGCCGACGAGGCGCTGCGGCCCCGTGAATCCCTGGATCTGCTGCGTTCCACGATCCGGGACCGCTACCCGGAGGCGTAGCACTCAGGGCTGGAACGCAACGCGGACGCCCCTCGCGCGGCCCTGGTGATCCGGGGCGGGCGGGGGCGTCGGCGTGTCCGTGGCCGCGCGTCGGCGGCATGCGTGCCGCGGGAGCCTACAGCGGAATCCGGCCCACGCCGCCGAACTCGATCCACTCCTGGGTCAGCTGACGGGGCGCCACCTCGGTGTCCGGACGCCAGGTGGAGACCTCCACCAGGCCCGGCTCCAGGATCTCCAGGCCCTCGAAGTACGAGGCGACGTCGCTCTCCTGCCGCACCCGGCCCCAGTGCCCCTGGGTCGCCCGGTCCATGAACTCGGTGACGGACCTGCGGACCTCGGGGTCCTGGCTGACCAGCTGGCACATCACCAGGAAGCTGCCCGGCGCGAGCCGTTCCCGGACCCGGCGCGCCACGGCGATCGGGCCGTCGGTGTCGCTGTCCGGGATGCAGTGGAACACGCTGTTGAACAGCACGCAGGCGGGCTGCGAGAAGTCGATCAGGCGCTGCGTCTCGGCGTGCTCGAAGATCGCGTCGGTCTCCCGCATGTCGGCCTGGATGACCACCGTGCGCTTGTCCTGCTCCAGGAGTGCGCGCCCGTGCACCAGCACCATCGGGTCGTTGTCCACATACACCACCTGGGTGGTCGGGTCGATGCGCTGGGCGACCTGGTGGACGTTGTCCTGGGTGGGCAGACCGGAGCCGTGGTCGAGGTACTGCCGGATCCCGTACTCCTGGGTGAGGACCCGGACGACCCGCTGGAGGAAACGCCGGTTGTTCAGGGCCAGGCGGCGCGTGCTGGGCACCACCTCGTCGAGCTTTTCCACGGCGGCACGGTCGGCGGCGTAGTTGTCCTTGCCGCCCAGGTAGTAGTCGTACATGCGCGCGGCTGTCGGCACGGTCGCGTCGATCTCGGTGGACAGCTGATTGCCGGTGTGCATCGTTCCCCCTGCGGAATGCCGCGCCAACTGGACTGACTGGCCAGGGAGTACATCCTAGGGAGCCTCGCGCGGGTCGGACCAGCCCATCGGCGAACACGGCCCTGAAGGATTGGCTGGACCATCGTTGTCATTACGGGGTGTCGCTTTACGGGCGCGCTGCGTCAACGCCCGCATCGGCGCAGGCGTGCCGGTATCGTCGGTTTCGTCCCCGTCGGCGCGTGGCGGGCGAGGCCGGTCGGCCGATTCAGTCGCTTCCCCGGGAGGGAGCCATGGACACCATGGACGACTACTACGACCTGGGCGCCTACCGCCGCCCCGTGACGACCGCCGTGGCTGAAGCCCAACTCTGGTTCGACCGAGGACTGTTGTGGACCTACGCGTTCAACCACGAGGAGGCGGTCGCCTGCTTCGAGAAGGCTGCCGCGGCCGACCCGGACTGCGCCATGGCCCACTGGGGCATCGCCTACGCCCTCGGCCCCAACTACAACAAGCCCTGGGAGGCCTTCGACGGCGATGACCTCGTCCGCAGCGTCGAACGCACCCATGCAGAGGTCGAATTGGCGCACGAGAAGGCCGCGGGGGCCACCCCTGTGGAGCGGGCCCTCATCGGCGCCCTGCGTGCCCGCTACCCCCAGGGGCGTGCCGTCGAGGACTGCTCGGTGTGGAACGAGCCCTACGCGGACCGCATGTTCGCGGTGTACGAGAGCGCCCCCGACGACCCGGACGTCGCCGTGCTCTGCGCGGACGCCCTGATGAACCTCACCCCCTGGCAGCTGTGGGACCTGAGGACCGGCCGCCCCGCCGCGGGTGCCCGCACCCTGGAGGCCAAGGCCGTACTCGACCGCGCGCTCACCGGTGACAGCGGTGCCCGGCATCCCGGCGTCGCGCACCTGTACATCCACCTGATGGAGATGTCCCCCACACCGGAAGCGGCCCTCATGGTCGCCGACCGGCTGCGCGGCGCCGTGCCCGACGCCGGACATCTGCACCACATGCCCTCGCACCTCGAGGTGCTGTGCGGCGACTACCGCCGGGTCGTCTCCGACAACACCCTTGCGATCGCCGCCGACGAGAAATACCTCGCGCGGGCCGGCGCCATGAACTTCTACACCCTCTACCGCGCCCACAACCACCACTTCAGGATCTACGGTGCCATGTTCGCGGGTCTCTCGAAGATCGCCCTGGACGCCGCCGCGCAGCTCGAAGCCTCCCTCCCCGAGGAACTGCTCAGGGTGCAGAGCCCGCCGATGGCCGACTGGCTCGAGGGCTTCCTGGCGATGCGCTTCCACGTCCTGATCCGCTTCGGACGCTGGGACGACATCCTGGCGCTGCCGTTCCCCGCCGACCCGGCGCTGTACTGCGCGACCACCGCGATGCTGCACTACGCCCGTGGCGTCGCCCTCTCGGCGACCGGCGACGTCGAGAGGGCCGAGGCCGAGCGGGAGAGCTTTTGCGCCGCGGTGGGCCGGGTGCCTCGGACGCGGATGCTGTTCAACAACACCTGCCAGGACATTCTGGCCATCGCGGCCGCGATGCTGGACGGCGAGCTCGCCTACCGCAAGGGCGACCACGACGAGGCGTTCGCCGCACTGGAGCGGTCCATCGAACTGGACGACAACCTCCCCTACGACGAGCCCTGGGGCTGGATGCAGCCCACCCGGCACGCGTACGGGGCCCTGTTGCTGGAGCAGGGCCGGGTCGACGACGCGGAGGCGGTCTACCGCGCGGATCTCGGCCTCGACCCCACCCTGCCCCGGCCGCTGCAACACCCGCGGAACGTCTGGGCGTTGCACGGGTTCCACGAGTGCCTGACGCGTACCGGCAGGGCGGGGGAGGCCGCGATCGTGGCCCAACAGCTCAAGGTGGCGGCCGCGTTGGCGGACGTGCCGATCGAGGCGTCCTGCTTCTGCAGGCTGGACACCCGTCCCACGGCCTCCGGAACGGACACGGACACCCGTGGGGAAGGGTGCCGCTGCGCCTGAGCCACGGGCCCTGGTACGGCCGGACGCCCCGGCGCCGGGGCGTCCGGGGCACAACGGCGTGCCGGGGTCGTCAGTGGGCTTCCACGACCTCCTGGAACGACTCCATGCAGGGGAAGCAGTGGCGGTCCGTCGCGTCCCGCCGACGGGGTTCGTCCTCCTTCTCCACCCCGCACAGCGTGGTCCTTCTGTCGGTGGTCAGAACATGCCACACAGGCTCCCCCGAAGTGTCTGCACCACACCACATCTCGTGCATTCCCAGCTCCCTCCGGGTAGGCAGGTCGCTTCCATACGAGCACGGCGCGGGCCGATGCGACGTCCGGAGAGGGCCATGCGGGTGATGTGCGGGGCGGGTGCGTTTCCGTACGGCGGTCACCGGCGGCGCCGACTCCGACGGTGACCGCACCTCATCGTCTGCCCCGGCCTCCTCTGCGCATACGACGCAGGGCGTCGCCGACCGCCGCTGCCCCGCCGCTCCGCCCGCCGACGGGCCGATGTGCCGTCGGCGGGCGGAGCGGTGAGACCGGTGAGATTGCCGGTCCGCGCGGGCGCCTTCCTCTCCGACAGTGGCAACCGCCAGCCCATCGGCGGCGCCCACGGCCGGCGCACGGTCACATCCCACGTCGTACCCCCGTGCACCGGCCACCGGGCGGCCCGCCGCCACAGAGAGGACTCCCCGCCGTGCACCAGCACCCCCACACCAGTACCGCAGACCCGACCGCGTACCCCTCCCGCACCCGGCGCGGCAGGACCGGACGGTTCGCCCAACTGGCCGCGGCCCTCGCCGCCGTCGTCGGCCTGAGCACCCTCACGGGTCCCGGCGCCCACGCCGCGGACAACCCCTACGAGCGCGGTCCGGCGCCGACGGAGTCGAGCATCGAGGCACTGCGCGGCCCGTACTCCGTCTCCGAGACCTCGGTCTCCTCGCTCTCCGTCACCGGCTTCGGCGGGGGCACCATCTACTACCCGAGCAGCACCGCCGACGGCACCTTCGGCGCGATCGCCATCTCACCCGGCTTCACCGCCTACCAGTCCTCCATCGCCTGGCTGGGCCCACGCCTGGCTTCCCAGGGCTTCGTCGTGTTCACCATCGACACGAACACCACCCTCGACCAGCCCGCCTCCCGTGGCGACCAGCTGCTCGCCGCACTCGACTACCTCACCGGACGCAGCGCGGTCCGCGGCCGTGTCGACAGCAGCCGCCTCGGCGTCATGGGCCACTCGATGGGCGGCGGCGGCAGCCTCGAGGCGGCGAAGGACCGTACCTCGCTCCAGGCGGCGATCCCGCTGACCCCCTGGAACCTCGACACGACGTGGCCCGAGGTCAGGACCCCCACCCTGATCTTCGGGGCCGACGGCGACACCGTAGCCCCGGTCTCCACCCACGCCAAGCCCCTGTACACCGGCCTGCCGTCCTCCCTCGACCGCGCCTACCTGGAGCTGAACAACGCCACCCACTTCACACCCAACTCGAGCAACACGACGATCGCGAAGTACAGCATCTCGTGGCTGAAGCGGTTCATCGACAACGACACCCGCTACGAGAAGTTCCTGTGCCCGCTGCCGCAGCGGAGCCTCACCATCGACGAGGCGCGGGGCAACTGCCCGCACACCTCCTGACGTCCCGTCGGACACCGACTGGCTCCGGTGGCGGTCCGCGTACGATGCGGGCCGCCACCGGCGTTGTGCGCGTGCCACGCCGAGGGGCCGCCCGCTTGGGCGGCGGCACACGCCGTCCGCCGCGCACATCGTGAAAAGCCCCTGGTGGAACGGCGGATGGGCGGCCTCCGGCCCCCGGACGGACACCTTCCGCCGCTTCTTACGCGTAAGTAACGTCGCGGAAATGACCGGACAGACGACCCGTGGATCCGCTCCGCTCCGGTACCGTGCGGGGCCCCGGCGGCAGGTGTTCGCCGCGCTGCTGGACGGACTGCGCACCGACGGCGGCGCCCATGTCGTGACCGGTGAACCCGGCGGCGGCCGTACGGCCTTCCTGGAGTTCGCGGCACGCGCCTTCCGCGCCGGACCGGTGTGGTACGTCCGCGCCGAACCGGCCTGTTCCGCGCAGCCCCACAGCGGTCTGCGCACCCTGCTGCGCGCCGCCCGCCACTTCGGGCACGTCCCCGGCGACGGCACGGCGGGGGAGGTGCTCCTGGACATCCTGCGGGCGGCGTCCGCCCGTTCCCCCCTGCTGGTGTGCGTGGACGACGCGCACCTGTGGGACACCGCCTCACGCGCCGCGCTGGGCCGGGTGGCCGCGCGCGTGCGGGCGGCGGACGGCGTCCACCGGGTGGGCCTGCTCATCACCGTGCCCGGACACCGGCCCGTGGAAGGGGAGCTGGCGAAACTGCCGGTGCTGGAGCTCGCCCCGCTCACGCCCGGGGACGCGGCGGGACTGCTGCACGACCTGACGGACGGCGCCGTCGACCCGGTCGTCCGCGACGAACTGGTGACCGAGGCGCAGGGCAACCCCGCGCTGCTGCTGGCCCTGGCCCACCGCCTCTCGCCCGCCCAGCTTCGCGGCGACCACGCGCTGCCCCGCCCCCTGGCCGACACCGGGACGCTGACCGCCGTCGCGGGCGGATGCCCGAACGGTCAGCAGCCGGACCGGAACGGTCTGTTGCTTGCCGTCGCGGCGGCGATGCGTGCCACGGGGGAGCAGGACGCCGAGGCCGCACTCGTACGGCGGGCGGCGAACGGCCACGGCAGTCGGGACGACGACGTACCTTCCGAACCGTCCGAGCCGCCGCAGGCGTCCGAACTGCTCGCGGTCCCCGGGGGCCGGCTCCGGTTCCGCAGCCCGTTGGTCGGCAGAGCGGTGTACGCCGGTGCCTCGCCCGAACGCCGCCGTGCCGCGCACCGCTCGCTGGCCGAGGCGCACCCCGAACCGCACGGCGTGCCCGCACTGCTGCACCGCTCGTGGGCCACCCCCGGCCCCGACGCGGTCCTGGCCGCCGAACTGGAGGCCGCTGCCACCGGCTTGACCTCCGGTACACCGCCCGCCCTGCGTCGCACGGCCCAGGTCCGTGCCGCCGAGCTGACGCCGGACGACGCGCAGCGGGCGCGGCGCTACACGGCCGCCGCGGAACAGGCTCTCCTCGCCGGGCATCCCCCCGGGGCCCTGCGGCTGCTCGACGCCGCCGGGAGCCGGCCGGCGCCGCCGCCGGTACGCGGCCGCGCCGAACTCCTGAGGGGCAGAGTGCTCCTGGCCGACGGCCCGGTGGACGACGCCCGGGAGTCCTTTCTGCTGGCCGCCGGCCTCCTGACGGAACCGGAACCGGCCCAGGCCGATGCCGCGGTCCTCGGCGCGGCGGACGCGGCCTGGGCCGCCGGTGACCGGCAGGCCTGCCTCCGCGCCCTCACCCATGACGTCCATGACGTCCATGGCACCTCCGTCGAGGCCGCCGTCGCGGGGGCGTTCGATCTCCGCGCCGCGGGTGCGAACACGACGGGCCTGAAGGAGGCGGCGGCGCGGGAGGCGCCCGAGGAGTCTTCGGCCCACCGCGGCGCCGCCCCGGCGCAGCCCCCTGTCCCCCCGCCCACCCTGCTCCGAGACCACCGTGACGGCATGCGCGCCGTACTGCTGGGGCGGTTCGACCTCGCCGCCGCCCCGCTGACCCGGGTGGTGGACCGGGGGCGTCCGGCCACCGAGCCCGAACGGCTGCTGCGTTCGGCCGCCGCGGCCCTCATGCTCGGCGACGTCGGCGCCGCCCGCCGGGCCGGAGCGCGGGCCCTGGCGGCGGCACGCACCCAGGGCACCGCCGCCCTCGAACCGAGAGCCCTGGAATACCTGGCCTACGCCGAACTGCGTGCCGGTCGACATCAGTTGGCCCGGACTCATGCTGAGGAAGGGCTGCGCGCCGCGCACCGGACCGGGCAGCGGAACACGGCCGCGCACCATCACGCGGTACTGGCGCTCGCGGCATCGATCGAGGGCGCCCGGGCACGTGTCACCGAGCACGCGACCGCGGCGCTCACCACGGCCCGGCGGCACGGCCTGGCCCAGGCCGCGCTGCTCGCCCAGTGGGCGGTGGCCCGCGCCGATCTGGGCGAGGGCCGCCCCGAGGAGGCCGCCGACCGGCTCGGCCCGCTGGTCCGCCCCGGCGCGCGGCGCGGGCACTTCGCGGTGTGGATGCTCGCCGTCCCCTGCTTCGTGGAGGCCTCCGCACTGGCCGGCCGGCCTGAGCACGCCCGCGCGGTGGTCGAGGACTTCGCGCTGTGGGCCGGCTGCGGCGCCGATCCGCAGGCTCCCGCCCAACTCCTGCGCTGCCGCGCTCTGCTGGCCGCGCCGGAGGCCGCCGACGAACTGTACCTGTGTGCTCTGGACCGGCACGACGAGACGTCCGGAGACTTCGAACGGGCCCGTACCGAACTGCTGCACGGCAAGTGGCTGCGCCGCCGGCGCAGACTGCGCGAGGCCCGCGCACGGCTGGGGGAGGCGCTGGTCGACTTCGAACGCTGCGGCGCGCAGCTCTGGGCGCGCCAGGCGGCCGCGGAACTCCGCGCGGGCGGTGTGGCGCCGAGCGGACCGGGGACCGGGGAGCCGCGCCGGCACGGAGCGCGGGACCTCGCCCTGCTGACCCCGCAGCAACTGCGTATCGCGCGGTGTGTCGCCGAAGGGGCCACCAACCGGGAGGTGGCCCTGAGCCTGTCCGTCAGCACCCGTACCGTCGACTACCACCTGCGGAACGTTTTCGCGACGCTCGGCGTCCGCTCCCGGGTCGAACTGGTCCGACTGGTCGAACAGGCGGAAAAGACCGGTGCACAACTCTAGGGACCGACCGGACGGTATGCCATCCTTCGGGGCAGGACGAGTCGGGTGGCGGCCCGCCCACGGATTTCGCGACCGGCTCGAAGCCGGTACGGGGACCGTCACACGGGTGCCGCCGGGAAGCCGAGCCTGGGGGAGATACGCGATGCCACACGCCGTACGGCCATGGAGCCTGCCGCGCCCCGGACCCGTGCCCACACCACGGGCGCGGGCACCGCGTGTGCGGTCTTTGATCGACGCCGACGCGCTGAGTGTGCTGCACCGGGCCGCCCGGATCCTGCTGGACGACCTGCCCCGGCTCTCCGACCAACTGGTCGCTCTGCTCCAGGAGCAGGAGCCCGCCTATCGGTCGGCGATCGAGAGCGACGCCACCGAGATCTGGCAGGAGGTGCACCGCTCACTGCGGCACAGCGTCGCCTCCTTGCTGGACCCGCGCGGTGTCAGGGACGCGGCGCGCCGCTGTTCCTGGAAGATCGGCGCCACCCGCGCCGAGCAGGGGCTCCCGCTGGACGCGGTGCTGCACGCCTTCAGGCTGGGCGGCTCCCTGGTGTGGCAGAACCTGGTGGACGAGACCTCCCGGGCGGCCCCCGAGGACGTACGGCTGCTGGTGCACGTGGCGTCCGACGTGTGGAACTTCGTCGACGAGCACTGCACCGTCGTGGCGGACTCCTACCGGCAGACCGAGCGGCAACTGGCCTGGCGGCGGGAGAACAGGGTGCGGCTGCTGGCCGCGGCGCTGCTCGACGGGACCAGCAGGATCGCCGACCTGCCCGAGACCGCGCTGGCGCTGGACCTGCCGGAGCGCGGCCGGTACGTGGTCGTCGCGGTCGGCGGCGGATTCGCCGCCTGTCCCGGTGCACAGGCGGCGCTCGCTTCGGGTGTGCGCGTGCACTGGCACACGGGCGTGGACACCGACTACGGCATCGTCCTGGTCTCCGACGACACCGAGCCGGTGGTGGAGGACGAGCAGTCGCCGGGCGTACGGGTGGGTGTCAGCAGCGTCGTCGAAGGCCTCGCCGCGGTGGGCGAGGCACGCAGGCTGGCGGACACCGCGCTGAGACTGTGCCCGGAGACCGGTGGCACGGTCCGGCTGACGGAGCACCTGCCGGCGGCCCTGGTGGTGTCGTCCCCCGACCTCGGCGCCGCCCTGGCCGACCGGCTGTTCGGCCCGTTGGTACGGCTGGAGCCCGCCGACGCGGAGGTCCTGCTGGACACCCTGGCCACCTGGCTGGCCTGCGACGGATCCGCCCAGCGGGCGAGCAGACGGCTGTACTGCCACCGCAACACCGTCCTCAACCGACTGCGCCGCTACGAGCAGTTGACCGGACGTTCCCTCTCCCGCCCCTTCGACCTCGTCGAGGTCACCCTCGCTTTGACCGCCCGCAGGCTCCTTCCGCGCTGACCCGTGTGCCGAAGGGCTGTACGACTAGCGTTCCGGGACGTCCTTGACGAACACGATCCCATCGGTCCTCTCCACGTGGGCCGGGTCGAAGGGGATGTACCCGAACCAGGGGGACACGCGGGGAGCGGGCCGGCCGGAGCCGAGGAGACCGGCCGGTCGGGGACCGCCGACCAGACAGCGGTCCTGCGGGAGCGCGTACAGCAGTCCCTCGACGGTGTCCGCGGGCGGAGTGTCCACGTCCCGGTGCCGGAGCGTGCCGATCGCCGTGGCGAAGAACGCGTACTCCGCGCCCAGGCGGGCGTCCACCAGCGCGCCCGCGCTCCACCACTCCACCGGCAGGCCGCCCACCCGCATCTCGCTCCGGTTCCGCTGGAGATGGACGTTGTGGGCGTGGACAAGCGCTGGGCCCCGCTCGGCGACGGCGAGCAGGTTGTCGGCCATGATCAGGTCCCGCAGGCCCATCAGCAGCGCCATCCGGCCCGGGGACGGGTCGGCCATCGCGTGGTGGTACCGCAGCAGGCCGGTGGCGGTACGCCCGTACAGGCGGGCCCGCTCCCAGGCGTCCCGCGAGGTCGCCCCGATCAGCTGCGGGCCCCGCGCGTCGAGCAGCGCCACCAGGTCGTCGGCGAGCAGCCGCAACTCCCCGGCCTCGGCCGAGCGCCCCACGGACCGGGAGGGGTCCCTCATCGCGGCGGGTTCGGTCCATCGGCCGTCCACCCCGATGAGGCGGTCGAGCGTCTCCGCGGTACAGGGGAGCAGGCCCGTGTCCACAGTGGCCGCAAGGCAGGCGTGGAGTGCGGTCAGGGCCTGACGGGGGCTCGCGGCGCCGGTGATCTCCAGCGGGCCGTCGACACCGGCGAAGCGGAGCCGCTCGGACGCGGGCCGGCCCGCGTTGTACTCCCGCATCCAGTAAACGAGTTCGCGGTTGCCCGCGAAGGCGCCCCACCCGTGGCTGAATCCGTGCTCCATCACCTCGTCGAGGGTGCCCCTGCCCGAGGCGACGTAGTCGTCCACGACCAGGCCCGTCAGGCAGTCGCTCTCGATCGCGATCGTCCGGTAGCCCTCCTCCTCGACGAACTGCCGGAACAACTCGTTGCGCAGGTCCAGCAGAGTCTCCTCGCCGTGGGTGGGCTCCCCGAGGGCGAGCAGTCGTGGCCGGCCGGGGAGCAGGTCCATGGCGGCCGTGGCATCGACGGTTCGCACGGCGTCCTTCAAGCGAGTAGTCATACCCTCAACGCTATCGTTGAACTTTGGGTGGAGACTTTCCCGCGATACAGTCCGCTTCGTGGGACGAAACCTTCAAAGCGGTGAACGACTACGGCCGATCGACCTGGCCCGCCGCCACGGTCTGTCCACCCAGGCCGTCAGGAACTACGAGCAGGCCGGCATCCTCCCGCCCGCCGACCGCACCCCCCACGGCTACCGCACCTACACCCCGCTGCACGCGCATGCCCTGGACGCATTCCTCGCCCTGGTGCCCGGCCACGGCCATGCGACGGCGACGGCGATCATGCGGACCGTGAACCGGGGCGAGACCGACGAGGCGTTGCGGCTCGTCGACGAGAGCCATGCCCGACTGCTCGACGACCGGCGCACACTCCGGGCCGTGGAGAGCGCCCTCGACGACCTGGTGCCCGGCACGGAGCCCCACCCCTCGTCCGGATCCGGCGGCACGCTCATCGGGCCGCTGGCACACGAGCTCGGAATCCGCCCCGCGACGCTGCGCAAGTGGGAGCGCGCCGGTCTGGTGAACCCGCGCCGCGACCCGCTGACCGGCTACCGCGTCTACGGCGAGGCCGACGAACGCGACGCCCGGCTGGCCCGCCAACTCCGGCGCGGCGGCTACCTGCTGGAGCAGATCGCCCCGTTCATCGCCCAGGTACGGTCCGCCGGCGGCCTCGAGCCCCTGGAAGCCGCACTGCACGACTGGCACGCCCGGCTGTCCGCCCGCGGTCGGGCGATGCTCACCGGGGCCGCCGCACTGGACGCGTACCTCGGCGCACGCGGCTGACCCCCGGCCCCCCGGTGCCCGGTGCCCGGTGCCCGGCCCCCGGTCCTGGCCCCGGTGCCTGGCCCCCGGTCCTGGCCTCGGTGCCCGAAGGCCCCGGTCCTGGCCTGGGTCCTGGTCCTGGCCCCGGTCCTGGCCCCGGCCCCGGAATCGGACCCGGACCCTCGCCACCCCGGCGCGCCGGATGCGTCGGTCGTGCCTTGGGAGCGCGGATCCGCCGCGGTGTTCCGGCCGCGGCCCCGGCGGCGGCACCGTGACGGGCCACCACACCCCCCGACAGCAGGTCTCGACCGCGTCGTGCGGCGAACACCAGAAGCGCGCGGCCGGCCGCCGTGCCCGAATCGGCTGCTCACGGACTCCCTCCGCGCGCCCCACCGAGGGCGCCCCTGGGCACCCGCACAACCCCTGCCCGCCCCCGTTGGGACACCGCAGCGAGCGGGGCCGGAAGTCTGTTCGGCACGCCCGCGCCCGTGCTGTCGTGAGCTCCCCTTCCCGTCGAAGCCGTCGCCGCCGTGCGGTACGGCCCCGAGGAGCCGTGATGCCCGAAGCACCACCGGACGACCCGCCCGCGCTGCACGTCGAGAACGTCGACGTGACGTACGGGCGCGCCCTGTCCGCCCTCCGCTCCGTCTCCCTCACCGTGCCGCACGGCGGTGTCGTCGCCCTGCTCGGCGCCAACGGCGCGGGCAAGACGACCCTGCTGCGGGCCGTGTCCGGCACACTGCGCCTGCATCGCGGCGCCATCACGGCAGGTCGCATCCGCTACGGAGACACCGCGCTCGACGGCAAGGACCCCGTGACGGCGGTACGCGCCGGAGTCGTCCAAGTCCCTGAGGGAAGGCGGGTGTTCGCCGGGCTCACGGTCGATGAGAACCTGCGCAGCGGCGGACTCGGACTCGGCCGTCGCGGCCGGGCCCAGGTCCACGAGGCACGGGAACGCGTGTTCACACTCTTCCCCCGGCTCGCCGAACGCACCCACCAGGCCGCGGGCCTGCTCTCCGGGGGTGAGCAGCAGATGCTCGCCATCGGCCGCGCCCTGATGGCCGCCCCCCGGCTGCTGCTCCTCGACGAGCCGTCCCTCGGCCTCGCGCCCCGGATGGTGTACCGGATCGCCGAGGTGATCCGCGAGATCAACGCCCAGGGCACCGCCGTGCTCCTGGTCGAACAGAACGCGGGCATGGCACTCTCCCTCGCCGATCACGCCCACGTCCTCGAGGTCGGCGAGACCCGCCTGTCCGGCCCCGCCGACGAACTCGCCCGCACCGACGCCGTACGCCGCCTCTACCTGGGCGAGGCGGCCGAGGACCAGGGGGCGGCGTGAACGACCGCACCACCACCGTGCCGCCCGTGCTCGACGTACGGGACGTCACCGTGCGCTTCGCCGGCCTCACCGCCCTCGACGCCGTCTCCCTCACCGTCGAACCCGGCACTGTGCACGCGATCATCGGACCCAACGGCGCCGGCAAGTCGACCTGCTTCAACGTGCTGTCCGGCCTGTGCCGCCCGGCCGCGGGCACGGTGACCCTCGGTGGCACCGAACTGACCCGGCTCGCCCCGCACCGCATCGCGGCGCTCGGCGTGGCCCGCACCTTCCAGAACATCGTCACCACCCACGGAACGGTCGCCGACAACCTGATGCTCGGCCGCCACGCCCTGACCCACGCCGGCTTCGCCGCCACCGCGCTGCGCCTTCCGGGCGCCGTCCGCGAACAGCGCGAGCATCTCGCAAGAGCCCGCGAGATCGCCGAACTGACCGGCCTCGGCGCCCACTTCGACAGCCCCGTCGCCCTTCTGCCGTACGGCGACCGCAAACGCGTCGAACTCGCCCGCGCCCTCTGCCTGGAGCCACGTGTCCTGCTGCTCGACGAACCGGTGGCCGGCATGAACGCCGCCGAACGCGCCCGAACGGCCGAGGTCGTGGGCGAACTCCGCACCGAACTCGGCCTGTCCATCGTCCTCGTGGAGCACGACATGGGCCTGGTCATGCGCCTCGCCGACGACGTCACCGTGCTCGACTTCGGCCGGTCCATCGCCCACGGCACCCCCGACGAGGTCCGCCGTGACCCCGAGGTGCTGCGCGCCTACCTCGGCACCGACACCCAGGGGGAGGACGCGGCATGACCGTATTCCTGGACAACATCCTCGGCGGCATCGCCCTCGGCGCGGTCTACGCACTGGTCGCCCTCGGCTTCGTCGTCATCTTCAAGGCGTCCGGCGTCCTCAACTTCGCCCACGGCTCCCTGCTCCTGTTCGGCGGCTACCTGACCGCCGTCCTCCACGACGATCTCGGCTTCGCCGGCGCGCTGGCGCTGGCGGTCCTGACCACCGCCGCCCTCGCGGGCGCCCTCGACCGGTTCCTGCTGCAACGCGGCGGACAGGACGCGCACTCCGCCCATGTGCAGACCATCGTCACCATCGGCATCGACATCGTCCTGTTGACCGACCTGTCCCGGCGCATCGGCAGCGACCTGCTGTCCCTCGGCGACCCCTGGGGCGACGCCGTGACCGACCTCGGCCCG
Organism: Streptomyces sp. NPDC005774; assembly: GCF_042871645.1. NCBI lineage: Bacteria > Bacillati > Actinomycetota > Actinomycetes > Kitasatosporales > Streptomycetaceae > Streptomyces > Streptomyces sp. NPDC005774. Next base: position 48,317 of record NZ_JBIAIV010000034.1, read on the forward strand.
GTGACCGTCGCCGACAGCCGGCTCGCGGCGATCGTGGTGTCCACCGTGGTCATCGGCGGCGTGTTCGCGCTCTTCCGGTTCACCTCCTGGGGGCTTTCCCTGCGGGCGGCGGCGGAGGATCTCGAGGCCGCCTCCCTGATGGGCATACGGCTCGGCCGGGTACGCGCCGGCGCCTGGTGCCTGGCGGGTGCGCTCGCCGCGCTCGCCGCCGTGTTCCTCGCCGCCTTCCCCGCCCCGGGCCTGGAACGCAGCACCGGCCTGATCGCACTCAACGCGTTCCCCGCGGCGATCCTCGGCGGGCTCGCCTCCCCGACCGGGGCCCTCGCGGGCAGCCTGCTCATCGGCCTGACCGAGGCACTGGTCGTCGGCTACCAGTCCGAGCTGCACGTCCTCGGTGAGGGCTTCGGCGACGTCGCCCCGTACGCCGTGATGCTGCTGGTGCTCCTGGTACGGCCCACGGGGCTGTTCGGCGCGAAGGGAGCGGCCCGTGTCTGACCGCCTCCCCGGAGCCCTGACCGGCCGAGGAGCACGGATCGTGTTCCTCGCCGCCGCCCTGTGCCTCCCGCCGTTCTACCTGGACGCCTTCTGGCTGCGCGTCGGCCTGTTCTCCATGGCGGCCGCCATCGGCGCCGTCGGCCTCGCCCTGCTGACCGGAACCGCCGGACAACTCTCCCTCGGCCACGCCTTCTTCCTCGCCACTGGTGCCTACGGCTACACATGGCTGGCGGGCGAGCCCGGACCGGGACTGCCGCCCGCCCTCGCCGCCCTTCTCGCCGTACTGCTCGCCGGCGCGGCGGGCGGACTGTTCAGCCCCGTCGCCGCCCGGGTGAAGGGCATCTACCTGGGCATCGCCACCCTCGCCCTGGTCTTCCTCGGCCACCATGTGCTGCTGACCGCCGACTCCGTCACCGGCGGATTCAACGGCCGCTCCGTACCCCCGTTCACCCTCGGCGGCTTCACCTTCGGAGCCGGCGACCCCGAACTGACCTTGCTCGGCGTCCCGTTCGGCGCGGAGGAACGGCTGTGGTTCCTGGGCCTGGCCCTGTTCGCGTTCACCTGGTTCACCGCCCGCGGTCTGCTGCGCGGACGCCCCGGCCGGGCCCTGGCCGCCCTGCGCGACAGCGAGACCGCGGCCGCCGTGATGGGCGTCGACGTCGCCCGCCACCGCTCGGCGGCCTTCGTGGTCTCGTCCATGTACGCCGGGCTCGCGGGCGTGCTCCTCGCCCTCTCCTTCCGCCGGGTCGTCCCGGACTACTTCTCCCTGGTCCTCTCCGTCGACTACCTCGCCATGATCGTCATCGGAGGGCTCGGCTCCGTCGCCGGAGCCACCGCGGGCGCCGTCTTCGTCACCGCGCTCCCCCTGCTCATGACCCGCTACGCCGACCAACTCCCGCTGGTGGCCGCCCCCGGCTCGGGCGACGGCTCCATCGGCCCCACCGAGGCCGCCCGCTATCTCTACGGCGCCGCGATCGTCCTCGTCCTGCTGTACGCGCCCGACGGCCTGCACGGACTGGCCCGCCGGGCCCGCGACCGCGTACGGCGCCGACGCCCCCGAGCCCCCGCCACGGACCCAGCCCTCTCACCCTCGCAACCGGCCGCGACCGCACGATCCAAGGAGCACACCCCGTGAACACCACGCATCACCGGCCCCGCACCTGGCGCCGTACCACCGGCGCCGCCCTTGCTGGAGCTCTCGCCCTGCTGCTCGCGGCCACCGGATGCAGTTCCAAGGCGGACGACGGCAACGGCGGAGGCGACAAGAGCGCTGACGGCGTCCGCACCGGCCCCGGCATCGGCGCCGAAAGCATCAGACTGGGCGCCCTCACCGACCTGACAGGCCCCTACGCCACGCTCGGCAAGAGCATCGTGCAGGCCCAGCAGATGTGGGCCGACGAGGTCAACGCCGACGGCGGCATCTGCGACCGCCGGATCGAGATCGTCGTCAAGGACCACGGATACGACGTGCAGAAGGCCGTCGCCGCCTACGCCGACCTGGCCCCGGACGTCGTCGCCATGCCCCAGGTCATCGGCTCGCCCGTCGTCGCCGCCCTGCTCGACGACATCGAGCGCGACAAGATGCTCATCTTCCCGCAGGCCTGGGCGGCCTCCCTGCTCGGCAAGGACGCCATCCAGGTCCTCGGCACCACCTACGACATCGACATGATCGCCGCGGTCGACTTCCTCACCCGCACCAAGGGGCTGAAGAAGGGCGACACCATCGGCCACGTCTACTTCGAGGGCGACTACGGCAGCAACGCCCTGGAAGGCTCCACATGGGCGGCCGAGCAGGCCGGCCTGAAGGTGGCCGGGCAGAAGATCCAGGCCACGGACACCGACCTGTCCGCACAGGTGTCCGCCCTGAGCAAGGAGGGCGTCAAAGCCGTCCTGATCAGCGCGGGCCCCGCCCAGACCGCCTCCCTCGTCGGCGTCGCCGCCTCCCGTGGCCTGCGCGTGCCCGTCGTCAGCAGCGCGCCGGGCTACGCACCGCAGCTCATGGAGACCCCCGCCGCGCCGGCCCTGGCGGCCATGCTGCACGTCGTGAGCGCGGCGCCCGCGGTCAGCTCCGAACTACCGGGCGTCCAGCGCATGGTGGCGTCGTACAAGAAGGAGTTCCCGGACTCGCCCGTCGACTCCGGGGTGCTGTCCGGCTACAACGCGGCACAGCTCATGGGCGCCGACCTGAAGACGGCCTGCGAGGCGGGCGGCCTCAGCCGCGAGGACGTCCTCAAGGCGCACCGCGCGCAGAAGAACGCCGACACCGGCCTCGGCACCGCACAGAACTTCTCCGACGCCGACCGTCCGGCGAGCGTCGAGACGTATGTGCTGAAGCCCGACGCGAAGGCGGTCGGCAGCGTCGTGAACGTCGAGGACGCGCACACGGCTCCGGGTGTCGAGGAGTACCTGTCCGGGCGATAGGCACACCGCATCGTCCGGCCCGCCCCGGCGGACCCCGCGGAGGGGCCGCCGGGGCATCCGTGCGCTCGGGGCGGGGCGGGGCGGGGCGGTGTGGGGCCGGGAACGGGCGGTGCGAGGGGACGGAACGGCGGCCTCAGCCGGGGAGGAACCGGGGGGAACGGTCCGAGGCCGGCCAGACGTACGGCAGGTCGTCAGGCTCCCCGGGGAAGTACTCCGTGTAGAAGGCCGGGTCCTTGCGCATCAGGGCCGAACGGTGGCTGCGGTGCAGGGCGTCGTCCCCGAGCCAGGGCGGCAGTTCCCCCGCCTCGGTCAGTTCCCGCTGACCGCGCACCGGTGCGCCGGGCCGGACGGTGGCCAGGTCGGCGACGAGCGTGGCGGCGCAGCTGTCCTGGTGCCCCCGATCGCGCCAGACCCGGCAGACCTCGAGGCCGTAGCGCACCAGTGCCTCCTCGTAGCCGGTCCACATGCGGACCGCCGGGTGCCGGCGCCACCCGTAGCCGGGCACGATCAGGCCGCGCAGGACCTGGAGTGCCTCCACCCGCTGCTTGCCGAGCCGGCGCCGGTCGAGCACCGACGCCGACTCGTGGAAGCCGGGACAGGGCAGGAACGTCTGCATCGGGCCGTCCCGAGGGCTGGGGTCACCGTGGCCGCGGAACGCGGCCCACCCCGTCGCAGTTCCCCTTCCGCCGGGGTGTACGCGCCTCGGCTCAGCCCAGGTTGCCGAGGCGGGCCTCGCGCCACAGGTCGACGCCGCCGTCGGTGGCGTACTTGTCGATCTCGGCCAGCTCCTCGCCGCTGAAGTCGAGGTTGTCCAGGGCGGCGACGTTCTGCTCCAGCTGCTCGGTGCGGGACGCGCCGATGACCAGCGAGGTGACGCGCCGGTCCCGCAGGGCCCAGGCCAGCGCCATCTGCGCCAACGTCTGCCCACGGCGGGCCGCGATGTCGTTGAGGGCGCGCAGCCGGTGCAGCATGTCGTCCGTCAACCACGCGGTGTCGAACGACTTGCCTTGCGTCGCCCGCGAACCCTGCGGCACGCCGTCCAGGTAGCGCCCGGTCAGCAGTCCCTGGGCCAGTGCAGTGAACCCGATGATCCCGAAGCCCTCCTCCTGGGCCACGTCCAGCAGCCCTTCGGTCTCGATCCAGCGGTTCAGCATGTTGTACGAGGGCTGGTGGATCAGCAGCGGGGTCCCGAGGTCCCGGAGGATGGCGACCGCCTCACGGGTGCGCTCGGCGTCGTAGGAGGAGATGCCGACGTAGAGCGCCTTGCCCTGGCGGACCGCGGTGTCCAGCGCGCCCATGGTCTCCTCGAGGGGAGTGGTGGCGTCGAGCCGGTGGGAGTAGAAGATGTCCACGTAGTCCAGGCCCATCCGCTCCAGCGACCGGTCCAGCGAGGCGAGCATGTACTTGCGCGATCCGCCGCCCTGACCGTAGGGACCCGGCCACATGTCCCAGCCGGCCTTGGTGGAGATCACCAGCTCGTCCCGGTACGGGGCGAGGTCCTGCTTCATCAGCCGGCCGAAGTTGATCTCCGCGGCGCCGTAGGGCGGTCCGTAGTTGTTCGCGAGGTCGTGGTGGGTGATGCCGAGGTCGAAGGCGCGCAGCGCGATCTCACGCTGGGTCCCGAAGGCCCGGTCGTCACCGAAGTTGTGCCAGTAGCCCAGGGACAGCAGGGGGAGGTCGAGCCCCGAACGCCCGGTGCGCCGGTAGCGCATGGTGCCGTTGTAGCGCTCGGGATTGATCACGTGGTTCATCGGGTGCTCTCCGGGTGCGGTTCAGGGGTGTCCGGGGGACTCTGGAACCCTGCCCACAGTGCCCCCGCGTGATCCGGAAGTCCAACCGGTCCTTTTCATGGATTCCGGCGATGCCGCTTCTGGACCGTGGGACCGGGTGAGGGCCCGGTGGGGAGCGGCGGACCGGCGTGCGGGCCCGGCGCGGGCCGATTGACGGATTGCCGCCCTCGCCGGGCGGGCAGGGAGGCCATGAGTGTCATGAGCACGACTAACCTGCCCCCACGAGGAGGTCGACCATGCACATCCGTACGCTGACCGGAAGCCTGGCCGCGGTTCTGGTGCTTTCCACCCCCCTGTTGTGGGGCGGCCAGGCCGTGGCCGCCCCGTCCGGCGCGCCCGAGCAGACGTCGGCCGCCCGCCTGCTCACCTATGACACGAGCGGCTCCGCGGAGTTCAGGGCCGCCGTCGACCGGGGTGCGGCGATCTGGAACGAGAGCGTCGACGCCGTGGAGCTCCGCCCGGCCGCGTCCGGGCAGCGCGCCAACATCCGGGTCCTGGCGGACAACGGCTGGCCGCGTGCCCTGCCCACCACCCTGGGCAACGGCACCGTCTACATCGGGCGTCAGGCCGTGAACCAGGGCTACGACACGATCCGCATCTCGGCCCACGAGCTCGGTCACATCCTGGGCCTGCCGGACCGTAAACCGGGACCCTGCTCCAGCCTGATGTCCGGCTCCAGCGCGGGAACCGCGTGCACCAACCGTTACCCGAACGCGGCGGAGAAGGCGGAGGTCGAGGGCAACTTCGCGGGCACCCGTTCCGGCGCGCCGGAACCGGCGGAACGGACAGGGTCGGCGGGGCCGGTGCCTCAAGTCGCGCTGATCGGGGACTGACCGGCAGTCCTGCCGCGCCCACCGGGCCACCTCGCACGCCGCTCACCTGTCCGATGTGACTACCGAGGTGAATGCGGCTATGGTTGACGCACGTCAAGGCGCCGGAACTCCCGGAGCTCGCCCGTGCGTTGGTGGTCCAAGGAAAGACGCCCCGCTTCCTGCGGGGAAATGCAGGTGCAAGGCCTGCCCAGCGCTCCACAGCAGGCCCCGCCCCCGAACTTCCGTTCGGGGGCGGGGCCTGTGTCGTTGGCGCTACGGGCCTTGAGTGCCGGCCGGGCCGTGGAGCCGGGTCACGCCGTGTGCAGGGTCAGGCCGTAGCGGCCCAGGATCTCGTTGATCGGCTGGAACCAGGTCTCGCCGCCGGAGGAGCAGTTGCCCCAGCCGCCGGAGGTGACGCCCTGCGCCTGGTCACCGCTGATGAACGAACCGCCCGAGTCGCCGCCTTCGGCGCAGACGCTCGTCTTCGTCATCTGATGCACCGCGCCCTGGCTGTAGTTGACGGTCTCGTTCTTGGCCAGGACCCTGCCGCAGTGCCAGCGGGTCGTCGAGCCGGAGCGGCAGATCGAGGCGCCGACGGGAGCTTCGTTGGAGCCGCGCACCAACTGGTCGGAGACCGTTCCCCAGCCGAGCACGACCGGAACCGTCCACCAGCCGCTGCCCACGTTGACCCACGCGTAGTCGTTGCCCGGGAACGAGGAACCCTGGAAGTTGCCGATGTACGAACCGTCCCAGCCCCGCACCTGGCCGCCCGCGCCGCCGCAGTGACCGGCGGTCACGAAGCCGCCATGGACCGAGAAGCCGATGGAGCAACGGACGTTGCCCGTGTAGTAGGGGTCGCCGCCCACCGTTCCCGCGGCGAAGGTCTCGGCGGCCGCCCGCACGGTGCGCACGGTGACCGGTCCTGCCTCGCGGGCCTCGGAGAGGAACCGCCGGACATCGTTGTCGGTCCGTTCGCCCTCGACGACGTTCACGACCACCGTGTTGGCGGCCGGGTCCACGGACCAACTGCTCACGCCCGACGGCGCGTCGAGGCGGTCCAGGCGTGACACGGTCGTGTCGAGCCGGTGAGCGCTGTGCTCGACGGTGCGGACGGCCGCACCGGAGGACCGGAGGCTGCGGACGGTGGCGGCGTCGGCGTCCGGGGTGACGGCGACGGTCAGCTTCTCGCTCTTCGCGTCGAACCAGGCGCCGCCGTAAGCCGGTCCGGCGGTCTTGCGGGCCTTGGGCTCGAGTTCGGTGGCCCGCTGCTCGGCGGCGAGCCGCTCCTCGGCCTCGGCGGGGGAGAGGCCGAAGTCCCGCTGCATGGCTTGCAGCAGGGCGGTGGAGGCCGGCGCGGAGGGGGTCGAGGTGGCGGAGGCGGCGGGGGAGCCGGAACCGGGGGTGTCGCTCGCCGAGGCGGGCGGAGTGCCCGCCGCGGTCCAACTGCCGATCATGAGGAGTGCGGCCACGCAGGCACGCGTGAGTCCGGTGCGTCTCATGGAAGATGCCCTTCGTCGTTCCAGCGAGGTGGGGGTGGAACAAACGCAATCTGAGAGCGCTCTCATTTGAGTCGGGCAGAGCCTAGCGGACTCGAACTATCAGGTCCATGCCAATGACGGAATCCGGTGCTTCGCTTGCCGGTCGCTCGCTTGGGACGGGTACGGGTGGGCCTTGCCGGGGGCCGTGGGACGCGTGGTGGCGAGTGGCGTCAGGCGGAAGGCGAGGGGGCGCCGGGTAGCCAGGGGCACGGGTGACCGGCCGCGTCGCAGGCCGTTCGTCTCCCGTGCCTTCCGGCTTCCCGCTCGGCGGCAGCCGGTTCTTCGCGCCGGGGACGAAGCCGGACGGCGGGGTGAACGGTCCTTCCACCGGGGCGAGGGCGTGACCAGTGGTGCGGCAGCGGAGCAACGTGGCCGGCGCGCTCCGATGCGTGCCCAGTGACGATGCTCAGGCCTTGACGACGACGGAGGAGCTCGGCACTACTGGAAGGCGTCCCGGGCGTACGTTCTGTTGGGGGGCTCGCCCGGTACCGGTCCGGTATGCCCACCCCCGCCGGGATGCACGTCGGGAGGTGACCGGTGCGGCCTCGATGGGCGGCGGCGATGCTCCTGCTGACGTCGGTACTGCTCCTGCACCTGTGCTCGCCCGCTGTAGGGGCGGAACGACATACGCGGCCGGACCGGCACATGGCGGCACACCCCGTGTGCGCACCCCCCATGGCGGACTCGCCCAGGGCGACGCCCCACCCCCTCGTGGGCCGGCACACGGCTGCATGCCCCACGGGCCCGGTTCATCCGACGTCGGTTCACCACCCCGTCTCCGCGGCAGTCCTCGTGGCGCCCCTCCCGGCATCCGTCCCGGCCCTCGCCCCGGACGCCCCCGACCCTCAGCGTGCGGGGAAGCCCTCTCCCGGTCTCCCGGACGCCGCCCTGCACCTCCGTCTCGCCCGCTCACCGAGGACCGCCGGAGCGGCCGGGGCGCCGCACACGGCGACGGACGCCCAGGCGAACGCGGTTCCCCCGGAGCGGGCCGCCCGCGGCGCGTACCCGTCAGGCACCCCACAAGGCGCGGAGCCGGCACTCCCGGCCCACGACGCCGGCCACCTGCAGACGTTCCGCTGCTGAACCACGGCAGTACCGCCCGAGGCCTGTACCACGCGGCCCGAGCACTGCCCGGCGACCTCACGCCCCGCACGGCACCGCGACAGGCAGGCCCTGGTGCGTCCCGGCATCCGTGACGACACAGGAGACCCGCATGCCCCGAAAGCACCTTCTCGTTCTGCGGCCGGACGAACTCGGCCCCGGCGAGCACAAGACATGGAGACACCTGCGAGGCGAGTCCGGCGCACCGGAGAACCCGTTCCTCGATCCGGCATTCACCACGGCCGTCGGGCACGGCAGGCCCGGTGCCAGGGTCGCCGTACTCCAGGAGGACGGCACCACCGTCGGCTTCTTCCCGTACGAGAAGGGTCCATTGGGGCAGGGCCGGGCCATCGGGCTCGGGGTGTCGGACAGCCAGGGGGCCGTCCTGCACCCCGGCATCCGGGTCGACCCCCGCCGGCTCCTGGCCGCCTGCGGGCTCTCCTCATGGGAGTTCGACAACCTGGAGGCCGGTCAGCACCTCTTCGTACCGCACGCCACCGAGCGACTCGTCAGCCCGGTCGTCGACATCGGTGAGGGCTTCGCGTCCTACACCGGACTGCTGCGGGCGAACGCGCCGGGCTTCCTCAAGCAGACCCTCGCCAAGGAACGCAGACTCGCCCGTCAGGTGGGAGAGGTGCGGTTCATGTACGACGCGCGGGATCCGGACGCGTTACGGGCACTGATGCGCTGGAAGTCCGCGCAGTACCGGCGCACCGGGCGCCAGGACCGGTTCGCGCAGCCGTGGATCACCGCTCTGGTGGAGCGGCTCGCGAGTGGCGACGACCCCGAATGCCGTGGGCTGCTCTCCGTGCTGTACGCCGCCGGCCGCCCCGTGGCCGCCCACTTCGGGCTGCGCTCGCCCACGGTCCTCTCCTGGTGGTTCCCGGCGTACGACCGCGACTACGGCAAGTACTCACCCGGGCTGGTGCTGCACCTGCGGATGCTGGAGGCCGCGGCGGCCGACGGGATCCGCATGGTCGATCTGGGCAGCGGCCCGGCCCGTTACAAGGACTCGCTGAAGACCCGTGAACTGCCCGTCTACGAAGGTGCCGTGGTGCGCCCGGTGCCGGGCGGGGCCGCGTACCGCCTGAGCCGCGAACCGGGACGGGCCGCCCGCCGTTTCGTCCGCGACCGCCCCCGGCTGGCCGGTGCGGCGAGGCACGCGCTGGAGGAGGTGGGCCGACTGCGCGACCGGTGAGGGTCCTCCCCGCGTACGCCGAGGCCAGTACCCGGGGTTACTCCCACCGTGGGACGCCCCGGACGTCCGGGCCCGGCACCGTGGGACAGGTGAAACTCAGCCGCCCCGCACGCCGGGCCCTCCTCGTCGTCCACGTCGTCTCCTCCGCGAGCTGGCTCGGGCTCACCCTCGGGCTGCTCGCACTCGGTGTCACCGCCGCCACCACCGGTTCTGAGGCCACCGTGGAGGCGTCCGCCCGCGCGATGAAGCTCTTCGCCGACCGGCTCGTGGTCCCGCTTGCCCTGCTCACCCTGAGCAGCGGACTGGTGCTGTCCCTGGGCACCCCGTGGGGGCTGGCGAGGCACCGGTGGGTGTACACGAAGTTCTGGCTGACCCTGGCGACGACCACGGCGACGGTCTTCGCGCTGAGGCCGGGGGTCGACGCGGCGATGGCCGCCGTGGCTGCGGGACGTCCTCTGCCCGACGCGGGTGATGTCCTCTTCGGCCCGGTCGTGTCCCTGTCCGCCTATGTCTTCATGACGGCGATCTCGATCCTCAAACCCTGGGGCCCGACCCGCAGGGGCCGCCGCCTGCGCGCCGGGGTCCGTGCCCCGGAGCCGGCCGGGCCGGTGGACGTCCCGGAGCCGGGTGCCCACCGCCCTGTCGGACGTGCCTGACACAATTCGAGGCGCTCGGCGCGTCTCCCGGAACGGGAGACAAGCACCCGCTCGGGGCACCACCGTGGGCCGGGGGAATGCGGCCGGAGATCGTGGGTAGGCGCGCAGTGTGATCGGTGAGTGAAGGCGGATTGGATGGAAGCAGTTCCTGCCGGCGAAGAGGATCCGGTGTCCGGCGTACCGCGGCGGGCGTCCTATGTCCTGGACGGCGACGGCGCGTGGATAGCGGAGGCCCGGCGGCTGGCCGCCGCGTTCCTGACGCGGGCTCAGGCGGAGGACGCGCTGCCCGTGTCGTCCCGCGCGATGGAGGTCACCCAGCTCGTGGTGAGCGAGCTGGTCACCAATGCCCTCAAGTACGCGCCCGGTCCCGTCCGGCTGGACCTGCGCATCGCCGGAGACGCCCTCGAGGTGATGGTCCGGGACGGCAGTACCGCGTTGCCCGTGGCCGGGGTCGCGAACCCGGACCGCGTGGGCCGGCACGGCCTGGAGATCGTGCTGGCCGTCGCCCGCGGGGTGGACGTGCAGCCCGAGCCGGCCGGCAAACGCATCACGGCCCTGATCTCCCTCATGGAGACCGGCGGCCGGTGACGGCCGGTCGCGTCGCACGGCTCCGCGCCACATGGCTCCACATCGCACACCCCTGCTTCCGCGTCCCGGTCTCCCGTGCCCCTGCGCCCGGTCTCCCGCGCCCTGCGTCCGGGCCCGGCGGGCGGCCACAACTGCCGGGCCCGGACGGCGCACGGCGGCATCCCGGCCCGGGGCGCCGGGCAGGAGCTCGGCGCCCCGGGCGAGGGCTCAGGCGCCGACGTAGGACGCGAGGTGCTCGGCGGTGAGGGTGGAGCGGGCGGCGACCAGGTCGGCGGGGGTGCCCTCGAAGACGATGTGACCGCCGTCGTGCCCGGCGCCCGGCCCGAGGTCGATGATCCAGTCGGCGTGCGCCATGACCGCCTGGTGATGCTCGACGACGATCACCGACTTGCCGGAGTCGACCAGCCGGTCGAGCAGACCCAGCAGCTGCTCGACGTCGGCGAGGTGCAGGCCGGTGGTCGGCTCGTCGAGGACGTAGACGCCGCCCTTCTCCGCCATGTGCACGGCCAGCTTGAGCCGCTGCCGCTCCCCGCCGGACAGTGTGTTCAGCGGCTGGCCGAGAGTGAGGTAACCGAGCCCCACGTCGGCGAGCCGGCCGAGGATACGGTGCGCCGCCGGAGTGCGCGCCTCACCGGCGCCGAAGAACTCCTCCGCCTCGGCCACCGGCATCGCGAGCACCTCGCTGATGTCCCGGCCGCCGAAGCGGTACTCCAGCACCGACGCCTGGAACCGCCTGCCCTCGCAGTCCTCGCAGGTGCTCGCCACCCCGGCCATCATCGCCAGATCGGTGAAGACGACACCGGCGCCGTTGCAGGTGGGGCAGGCACCCTCGGAATTGGCGCTGAACAGCGCCGGCTTGACGCCGTTGGCCTTGGCGAACGCCTTGCGGATCGGATCCAGCAGCCCGGTGTACGTCGCCGGGTTGCTCCGCCGCGAGCCGCGGATCGGGCTCTGGTCCACCGACACCACGCCTTCGCCACCGGCCGCCGACGGCGTGCACAGCGACCCGTGCACCAGCGAACTCTTGCCGGAACCGGCGACACCGGTGACGACCGTGAGCACACCGAGCGGGATGTCCACGTCGACATCGCGCAGGTTGTGCGTCGTCGCCCCGCGGATCTCCAGCGCCTCGGAGGACTTGCGCACCGACTCCTTGAGCGTCGCCCGGTCGTCGAAGTGGCGGCCCGTGACGGTGTCACCGCGCCGCAGCCCCTCGACGGTTCCCTCGAAGCAGACGGTGCCACCCGCCGTACCGGCACCGGGGCCGAGGTCGACGACATGGTCGGCGATCGCGATCGTCTCCGGCTTGTGCTCCACGACCAGCACCGTGTTGCCCTTGTCCCGCAGCCGCAGCAGCAGGTCGTTCATCCGCTGGATGTCATGGGGGTGCAGGCCGATGGTGGGTTCGTCGAAGACGTACGTGACGTCGGTGAGCGGGGAGCCGAGATGGCGGATCATCTTGACGCGCTGCGCCTCACCGCCCGACAACGTGCCCGACGGCCGCTCCAGCGCGAGGTAGCCGAGCCCGATCTCCACGAACGAGTCGAGGGTGCCGCCCAGCGAGGTGAGCAGTGGCGCCACCGAGGGCTCGGACAGGCCTCGGACCCACTCGGCCAGGTCCCGGATCTCCATCGCACAGGCGTCGGCGATGCTGATGCCCTTGATCTTCGACGACCGGGCCCCCTCGCTCAGCCGGGTGCCCTCGCACTCGGGGCAGGTGGTGAAGGTGACCGCCCGCTCCACGAACGCCCGGATGTGCGGTTGCATCGACTCCTTGTCCTTCGACAGGAACGACTTCTGGATCTTGGGGATCAGTCCCTCGTAGGTGAGACCGACGCCGTCGACCTTCACCTTGACCGGCTCCCGGTACAGGAAGTCCCGCATCTCCCGCTCGGTGAACTCCCGGATCGGCTTGTCCGGGTCGACGAAGCCCGACTCGGCGTAGACCCGGACGGTCCAGAAGCTGTCCGACTTCCAGCCGGGGATGGTGAACGCGCCCTCGGCCAGCGACTTGGAGTCGTCGTAGAGCTGGGTGAGGTCGATGTCGGTGACGGCGCCCCGGCCCTCGCAGCGCGTACACATCCCGCCGGTGCGCTCGTAGGTCGCCTTCACCGCCTTCTTGTTGCCGCGTTCGACGGTGATCGCCCCGCTCGCCCGGACCGAGGCGGTGTTGAAGGAGAACGCGCCGGGCGGACCGATGTGCGGAGTGCCGAGCCGGCTGAAGAGGATGCGCAGCATCGCGTGGACGTCGGTGACGGTGCCGACCGTGGACCGGGGGTCGGAACCCATCCGCTGCTGGTCGACGACGATCGCGGTGGTCAGCCCTTCGAGGACGTCGACGTCGGGCCGCGCCGGGGCCGGCATGAAGCCCTGCACGAAGGCGCTGTACGTCTCGTTGATCAGCCGCTGCGACTCCGCCGCGATCGTGTCGAACACCAGCGAGCTCTTGCCCGAACCGGAGACGCCGGTGAACACCGTCAGCCGGCGCTTGGGGATCTCGACGCTGACGTCCTTGAGATTGTTCACGCGAGCGCCGTGCACGCGGATCAGTTCGTGCCTGTCGGCGCCGTGCGATGCGGGCGACTGCGCCTTCGTCCTCGTGGTCATGCCGGTGGTGCCGTCCTCTCGTATACGGTCCGTGGTCCTGGTGCCGGCCGGGGGCGCCTCGGTGCCCCCGGCCGGCAGTGTGGCCGGGGTACGGCTCAACGCAGCTCCTGGATGCGGATCAGGTTGCCCGAAGGGTCGCGGAAGGCGCAGTCGCGCACACCGTACGGCTGCTCGGTCGGCTCCTGGACGACCTCGGCGCTGTCGGCCGCCTGCAGTTTCGCGAAGGTGCCGTCGAGATCGTCGGTGGCCAGCAGCAGGCCCGCGTAGGTGCCCTTGGCCATCATCTCGGTGATCATGCGGCGTTCGTCGTCGGTGACACCGGGATCGGCGGCCGGCGGGGTCAGCACGATGGACGTGCCGGGCCGGCCGACAGGACCGACGGTGAGCCAGCGCATGCCGCCGTATCCGACGTCCTTGCGCACCTCGAAGCCGAGGGTGTCGCGGTAGAAGGCCAGGGAGGCCTCGGGGTCGTCGTGCGGGAGGAAACTCGCGTGAATGCTGATGTCCATGGACGTCACGCTAGAGGTGCCCGGCCCCCGGGCGCTTCTCGATTCCTGACCGGTCTGGTCACCTGCTTCGCCACGCATGCAGGCATCCCCTCCGTCGCGTCCGCGGCGAGGCGCCGGTAGGCGCCGGGCGGCATGCCGACGAGTTCGGTGAAGCGCGTGCTGAACGTGCCCAGCGATGAGCCGCCGACCGCGAAACAGACCTCGGTGACACTCAGGTCGCCGCGGCGCAGCAACGTCATCGCCCGCTCGATGCGCCGCGTCATCAGATAGCTGTACGGCGACTCGCCGTACGCGGCCCGGAACTCCCGGCTCAGATGCCCGGCCGACATGTGCACGCCCCGGGCGAGCGCCTCGACGTCCAGCGGCTGCGCGTACTCCCGGTCGATCCGGTCACGGACCCGGCGCAGCCGCGCGAGATCGCGCAGCCGCTGTGCCGAGGTGGGTGAGCCGGTCATACGCGAAATCGTACACACGTCCGCCCGCCCGTCGGCCGGGGTGGAATCCGCCGGGGCGGACGGCCGTGGACGGAACAACAGGGTTCCCGGCATGGTTGTGACCGGTGCGCGTACGGCCGCGGCCGTACGGGATCATGAGTGCGAGGCGGACGTGTCCGCCGAAGGACGCGGGAGAAGGGCGAGACGAGATGACGAGGACCGAGGAGAAGGCGCTGCTGGCGGGCGGCTGTTTCTGGGGTATGGAGGAGCTGATCCGCACGTTCCCGGGCGTCCTGAGCACACGCGTCGGTTACAGCGGCGGCGACGTCCCCAACGCCACGTACCGCAACCACGGCACCCACGCCGAGTCGATCGAGATCACCTACGACCCGGCGGTCACCGACTACCGCACGATCCTGGAGTACTTCTTCCAGATCCACGACCCGAGCACGAAGAACCGGCAGGGCAACGACATCGGGCTGAGCTACCGCTCCGCCATCTTCTACTTCGACGACGAGCAGAAGCGCGTCGCCGAGGAGGCGATCGCCGACGTCGACGCGTCGGGTCTGTGGCCGGGGCCCGTGGTCACCGAGGTCGCACCGGCCGGCCCGTTCTGGCTGGCCGAGCCCGAGCACCAGGACTACCTCCAGCGGTACCCGGACGGCTACACCTGCCACTTCGTCCGCCCCGGCTGGCGCCTGCCCCGCCGCGCGGAGTCCTGAGCCGCTGAGGTCCCAGGACGTCGGACCGGGCGGCACCCACCACGGCCCACCCAGGGGGCGCGCACGCGAGGCGGCGCGCCCCCTGGGCGTCGTGGGGTGCTGGTGCTCCGGGCCGGACCCTGCCCGGAGGACGGGGGTCACTCGACGAGCTTGCCCTCGGCGGAGACCTCCCGCATCAGGGAGGAGATCTCCTCGGGCACGGGCGGGACGCTCTCGCGGGTGACGCCCGTCGTCGGGGACCGGACGAGGTGGACCCGCCGCTCCGGGTCATGGTGGACAGGCGCTGTTCGCTGATAGCCGCGATTGCCCCGATCGCCGGGGTCGTCACTCACTTCGACAGGGTGGGCGAGGCGCCTGTGGCACGGCAGCCGCACTCCCGCTGCCGGGGGAGGGGCGCTGCCCGCTCCGGCCGGGCCGGAGCGGGCAGCCACCCGTCAGCCGAACTGGCCGGGCCGGTAGTCGCCGGCGGGCTGCTGGTTGATGACGTTGATGCGGTTGTAGGTGTTGATGACCGCGATGAGGGAGATGAGCGCGACGAGTTGGTCCTCGTCGTAGTGCTTGGCCGCGTCGGCCCACGCCTGGTCGGTGACGCCGCCGGCGGCGTCGGCGATCCGGGTGCCCTGTTCGGCGAGCTCGAGTGCGGCCCGTTCGGCCTCGGTGAAGACGGTGGCCTCGCGCCAGGCGGCGACGAGGTGGAGGCGCTGGGCGGTCTCGCCGGCGTGGGCGGCGTCCTTGGTGTGCATGTCGGTGCAGAAGCCGCAGCCGTTGATCTGGCTGGCGCGGATCTTCACCAGTTCCTGGGTGGCGTGCGGCAGGCCCGATTCGGACGCCGCCCTGCCCGCCGAGTTGATGTGCCTCAGTACCTTGGCGCCGAGTGCGTTGCCGAAGAAGTCGAGACGGGCATCCATGGTGATCTCCTGGGTCGCGATCGCGGTGACGTACTTCTGACGGGACAGCCCGCCGAGGTGTGACAGGACCTGGTGTGTGACGTACGTCTCCCTGCCGGAGAGGGGTCGCGAGAAGTCGGAGAAGGCTCGCGGGAAGGGGGCCGGAGAGGATACGGCGGGACCGCGGAGGCGTCGTTCGGGCAGCGGTGAACGAGCGATAACCTGGCCGTATGCAGGACCACGCCTCCTCGCTCGCCGGGAGCGGCACCGCCCTGCCGCGTGTCCTGGGGGCGCTCGGCGACCCGGCGCGGCTCGGCCCCGTCCGGGTGCTGTCCGGCGCCCGCTGTCTCGTCGTCCCGAGCCGCGACGGCCTCGGCGCCCGGTCCCCGGGGCCGCGGTCCTCCGCTCTGCTGTCGGCGGTTGTCGCCGGGCACGCCGGAGGGCGTGTCGGCAGGCATGTCACCGGGACCCGTGACGAGGACTGACACCCGGCCCGGGTACGGGAACAATGAGGGGACTGGAAGCCGGACGGGGGAGCGGAGCGTCGGTGAGCGAGCGTCAGGAACGCGACTGGGCAGGCATGACGCCCGGGGATTTCGACCGGGACGCCCCCCTGTGTCTGAACGTGGGCACCGGGCCCGTCGTGGTCCCGGCGGAACCCGACGAGTACGGCACGGTGCCCCTGTTCGGCGAGGAGACACCGGCCCGGCGCCCCGGCCCGCGCCGGCTGCCTCCGCGCGGCGGCACGCCCGCCGAGCAGGAGCACCTGTTCTGACCCGGCCCGGTGCGCCGTTGCCGGCGGTCAGCCGGTGTGCAGGGTGCGGGCGGGCAGCAGGACGTGGGCGGCGGACCGCAGGGTGTCCTGGTCCGAGGTGAACGCGTCCAGGGTCGCGAGGTCGCCGGGCTCGGCACCGGACGGCCAGGGCCGGGTCGTGAAGACCAGGTACACATGCCCGCGTTCACGGACGGCGTCGGCCCATTTCGGTGGTGGGACGAACTGGGCGTCGAAACCCGGCATGGTGAGCGACGCCGCACCCGGCACGACGAGGACACCGGACGGGCCGGTCTCCTCGATGGCGTCGACGAGGCGACCCGCGGGAGACAGGCCCGCGCCGCGCAGCAGGTGCCGCACGGCGTCCGCGGTGGCGTCGGGGCCGCTCGCCCCGTTCCCCAGGGAGCAGGCCAGGAGGAAGGGGACGCCGCCGTCGGGTGTTTCCCCGCGCCAGGCCATGACGACGACGGAACCCAGGTCGGCGGAGTTCCATGACTGCGCTGCGGTAGAGGTCGTGGACACCGCGGAACCGTATCGGCGCGGCGGCCCTCATGCGGCCGGTCGTCACCCGTCCGGGCGATACCCGTGGCCGCATTCCACACGTATGAGGGATGAACAGCCGCCCGGAACGGCCATGTTCGGGGTTTCGGGACGTGAAGCCCGGCGGGCCGGGAGGGTGCTCCGGACGCGGGCCGAGAGGTGCTCCGGACGTGAGACAGGACGACATGGCGGATCACGGGCACAGGTATGAACACGGGCGCTGTTGCGGACTCGACTGAGGGCCGGGGGGATGCGACCGGCTCCGGTACGGGTCACCACCGGACAACGCGAATTAAGGTTAGCCTAACCTTACGACGTGAAGCCTGGTGAAGAGGCGTCCCCCGGCCTGCGTGGCCATGAGTTGGCGGCGACCGATGTGACCGTGGCGTACGACGGCGTGGACGTCGTCCACGCCGCGGCGTTGACCCTGCGGCCGGGCGAAGTGACGGCACTGGTCGGTCCCAACGGCAGCGGCGAGTCGACCCTGTTGCGCACCGTCGCGCGGCTCCAGTCGCCCCGCCGGGCCGCGCTCACGAGCGACGCCGACACCGACGGCCTGGCCCTCAGCCCTCGCGAGTTCTCCCGCCGGGTGGCCCTGCTGTTGCAGGGCCGGCCCACGCCCAGCGGTCTGAGCGTGCGCGACGTCGCCGAGTTCGGCCGCTACCCCCACCGGGGTCGCTGGGGCGGCGCCGACCCCGGCGGGCGGGCCGCGGTCGACCGCGCACTCACCATGACCGGCGTCGCCGAACTCGCCGACCGCGGCGCCGAACACCTCTCCGGCGGACAGCTCCAGCGCGTCTGGCTGGCCGGCTGCCTGGCCCAGGAGACCGGCGTCCTCCTCCTCGACGAACCCACCACCTACCTCGATCTGCGCTACCAGGTCGAACTCCTCGACCTGGTCCGCGATCTGGCGGACGCCCACGGCACCGCCGTCGGCGTCGTCCTGCACGACCTCGACCAGGCGGCGGCCGTGGCCGACCGGATCGTGCTGCTCGCCGAGGGGTGCATCGTCGCCGAGGGCACGCCCGAGGAGGTCCTGACACCACAACGCCTGACCGAGGTCTACGGCATCCGGATCGAGGTCGGCACCGACCCGCTCACCGGCCGGCTGCGCACCCGCGCGATCGGCCGTCACCACACCCGCACCGAAAGGCTCAGCACCCCCTCATGAGACGCCTTCTGCTCACCGTGCCCGTGGCCGCCGCGGGCACCATCGGCTTCGTGGGCCTGGTCGCCCCGCACGCGGCCCGGGCCCTCGTGGGGCGCCGGCACACCCGCGTCCTCCCGGTCGCGGTGCTGCTCGGCGCCGTACTGGTGTGCATCGCCAACCTGTTGGGCCGCACCGTGATCGCACCGGCCCAGCTGGGAGCCGGCCTCATGACGGCCGTCATCGGCACGCCGTACTTCCTGTACGTACTGGTGCGCAGCCGGCGGTGACGGAAGAGGCCGGGTGCCGCCGGGCCCTCGGGGCAGCCGACGGCACCCGGCCGGTCCGGGCGGGAACGGTCAGCCGAAGACCTTGACGGCCTGGTAGTACGTCCACGCGGTGCTGTTGCAGGCGGTCTTCGTGGCCCCGGTGTAGCCGGTGCAGACGCGCTTGAGGTCTTCGTAGAAGGCACTGTCGAGGCGTGCCTTGTTGGCGTCGAAGGAGCCGGCGGCCTTGTAGTTGCGGTAACCGAAGTCGTGGCGCGCGCAGGACGTCGCGAAGGGGAAGCCGAACGGGTTGTCGGGGGACGTGGAACAGTAGTCGGTGCTCCAGTCGAACCCGTAGGCGGCCCAGGCGGCCTGGTTGGAGCGCGCGGCGACCCACTGGTTGTGGCTCGACGCGCTGGTCTGCGTCCAGCCGGAGAGGACCTGCGCCTTGTCGGCGGGAGCGGCCTCGGCGGCTGCGGCGGTACCCAGGACACCGACGGCGGCGAGAGCCGACGCGGCCAGGGCGGTGGCGAACTTGCGGTGCATCCCACACCTCCACGAGACTGCGGCCCGACCACCGGACCGCAGGTTCATGACAAGAAGATGCCCGTGCCGCCCACGCTTTCACACCATGGACGGCTCAACAATCTGTTGACGTTCGGGCCGGCCGGGTGTCGTGATCGCGTCGCGTGGACCAACTCCACGGCCGGTGAAGGGAGTCCGGGCTCGCGGGGCCGACAGGTGGGACGGAGGATAATCGCTGGGCCTGTGAGAGCGGGGGAGTTATGCTCCTGGTGATGATCACTCACTTCGTTCCGAGAACGGGGGTTCCGTCCGCGCAAGGTGAGAGCTGATGCTCACACCGACCGCGAACGGGGACACTCGTCTTCTTCTCTGGCTGCGCGTGCGGAAGTTCGCCGTGCCGCCCGCCATGATCGAGACCGCGACCACCCGCCGGCGTGTTGGCGACTGGGCGGGGGCCTGCGCCGCCGCGGGCATCGACGTCGACCTGGACCTGCGGTCCCTGGCCCGCACCCATGGCCGGACACTCGCAGCCGAAGTCCGTTCGGACCTGCGCCACTTGGCGCCCGACCTGCTCCGCTGGCAGTTGCCGCGGATTGCCCCCGACGGACTGTTGCGTCCGGGCCTGACCATCACCCTGGCCCGGTACGGCAGGAGCGGCAGGAGCGCCGGTGGTGGCAGTGACGGCCCCGGGGCCGGTACCGGGTCCGGCCCGGTGCACCTCGTGGTCCGGACTCCGCCCGCCTGGGCGGACGGTGGCCAGCGGTTCGGCCTGGAGCTGTGGGACGGCCGCCGACTCCGGGCCGACGCCCGTCACCATCCGCACCCGCGCCCGAGCCCGCGCTTCCGCCTCGATCTGCACCGCCACCTGTGGGACGCCCGCCGGAGCGGCGAACTGCGTTCACGCTCCGGGGCGGACCGGCCGGCCGACGTCAACGACCGGGCACTACCCCCGGGTTCACCGGAACTGCTCCCGCCCGGCCATCGCTGCGCCGTCGACCGGTGGCGCGACGAGGCCGCGCTCGTCCTGCGCGACGCGGGGCGCACGACCGGCACGGTCGTCGCACGGATCGGCGACGGACGCCGACTGCTCCTGCACCTGGCCGGTGGCGGGGACGACGGCCCGGTACCGCCTGCCCTCCGGCTCTCCCGCGCGCCCGCCGGTGGCAGCGCCTCCACCCTGCCCGTCCTGCCCTACGCGGCCACCCACGTGCTCCCCGACCTGGAGTTGCTCCGCGCCGGTGCGCTCGGCCCCGGCCGGCTGCACCCGTTGGTCGCCTCGGCGCTCGCACCGGACTCCGTACCGCGGCCGGTGCCCGGACCGGGGCCGACCGGTTTCCGGCGCGCGCCGGACCCGGCGGACGAGCCGCGTCTCGTGGAGTGCCGGGGAGAGCGGCACCGGATCGGGCTGGTCGGCGGGGTGCTGGCAGCACTGGACCACGACCCGGCCGAGATCGGGCGGGAGGAACTGCTGGCCGCGCTGACCGGTACGCCGCTGCCCTGCCTCCAGGCCATCGACCGGGCGCACCGGCGCCCGGACTGCCTCACCGGCGTCCGCGAACGTCTGGATCACGGCGACATCACCGGCGCGCTGGCCGTGGTCGAGGGACTGCTGGGTCCCGGCGCGTGCCTGCGTGACGGCCCGTTGCGGGACGAACTCGAGGCGGCCGCCGAGCGGCGGATCACCTACGGCCTGTACCGGGCGGGACTCAACGAGCCCGCGCCGGGCCGGCTCCCGCCCGGCAGCCGTCGCCCTCACGACCACCGCCCCCGCCCCCGCCTGGCCATGTGACACACCAGTGACACCGCCGGGACCGCCTTCACGGCGACCCCGCCGCCTCGCCCGCACACCCCCACCCATGCTCGCTCCTCACACCCACAGGTGATGATGTATGCCCACATACGCGCCCTCTGACTTCCGTCCCGTTCGCCCTCCCGCTTCCGATGCCACCACGACGTCCTTCGACCCGCCCCACGCCTCCCGGCTCGACGTCGCCGGTGATCTGCTCGCCCTCCTGAGCGACACCACCACCGAACCCCGCCCCGACACCCAACTGGAGGCACTCACCCTGGCCGTGGCCGCCGACCTGCCGGTCCTGCTGTGGGGCGAGCCGGGGATCGGCAAGACCGCTGCCCTCACCCAGCTCGCCGCCGCACTGGACCTGCCGCTGACCACCGTGATCGCCAGCGTGCACGAACCGTCCGACTTCTCGGGGCTGCCCGTCGTCGGGGACGACCCGGCCGAACAGGGAGTGCCGATGGCTCCGCCGGACTGGGCCGTGCGCCTGGTGCGGGCGGGCCGCGGACTGCTGTTCCTGGACGAGCTGTCCACCGCTCCTCCGGCCGTGCAGGCCGCCCTGCTGCGACTGGTGCTGGAACGGCGTATCGGCGCCCTCCGACTCCCTCCCGGTGTACGGATCGTGGCCGCCGCCAACCCCCGCGCCTCGGCAGCGGACGGCTGGGAACTCAGCCCGCCCCTGGCCAACCGGTTCGTGCACCTTCAGTGGATCCACGACCACGGGGTCGTCGTCCGCGGTCTCGGCGGGACCTGGCCCCGGGCGACCCTGCCACGTCTCGACCCGGAGAAACTGCCCGAGGCTGTGGACCTCGCCCGCCGTGCGGTGTGCGGGTTCCTCACCGCCCGCCCTCCGCTGGTGCACCGGCTGCCCGACAATGAGACCCGCCGGGGCGGGCCCTGGCCCTCACCGCGCAGCTGGGACATGACCCTGCGCCTGATCGCCTTCGCCACCGCGGCCGGCTCCGCCCGCGACGTGCTCTCCCTGCTGGTCAGGGGCACCGTCGGTGACGGCCCCGGCCTGGAACTGCTGGCGAGTCTGGACCGGATGGACCTCCCCGACCCCGAAACGCTGCTCGCCGACCCGGCGGGCGCCGAACTGCCCGAACGGGGAGACCTGCGACAGGCCGTGCTCGACGGGGTGGTGGCCGCGGTCCGGGCGCGCCCGGAGAAGTCCCGCTGGGACGCCGCGTGGGCGCTGCTCGTCCGGGCCGTGGAGACCGGCGCCCCCGACCTCGTGGTCGTCCCCGCCACCACCCTCGCCACCCTGCGCCGCGAGGACTGGGACGTACCGGAGGCGATCGAACGCCTCACCGGAGTGATCGCCCTGTCCCGCCGGGCCGACCAGGCGGCGGCCCGCTCCGTCGCCCCGGCGAGGGCGGGCCGATGACCACACGCCCCCGCGCCACGGCCGGTGACACCGCGGACATCCACGCCACGCGTACCGGCAGTACGCCCGCCCACCCCACGCCGCCCCCGCCCGCCCCCGCCCTCGACGTCGGCAAACTCCTCGCCGCCCGTCTGCACGCCGCCCGCGTCCGGCCCTACCTGGCGACGGCACTGTTCGCCCTGCACCCCGTCACATCGGTGCGGGTACCGACGATGGCCGTCGACCGGCACTGGCGGTGCTACGTGTCGCCGGGCTTCGTGGACCGCACCCCCGAGGAGGAACTCGCCGGTGTCTGGGTGCACGAGGTGTCGCACCTGCTGCGCGACCACCACGGGCGCTGCGACCGGTACGCACGGGCGCACCACCTGACCGGCCCGGCGGAACGGCTGCGGATGAACATCGCGGCGGACTGCGAGATCAACGACGACGTGTTCGGCGACGGCCTGGTTCGGCCCGAGGGCGCGATCACGCCGAGGAGCCTGCTGCTTCCGGCCGGAGAGCTGATGGAGGACTACCTGGGCCAGTTCCGGCTCGGGCCGTACACCCAGGGCATGGCCTGGCTGGACTGCGGCAGCGGCGCCGACGGACGGGAACGGGAGTGGGACCTCGGGCCGGACGGCGCGCACGGCCTCAGCGAACAGGAACGCGACGCGGTCCGGTTCCGGGTCGCGCAGGGCATCAACGCCCGGCCGGGAGACGTCCCCGAGAGCTGGCAGCGATGGGCCGAGGAGGCGTTCCAGCCGCCGCAGCCCTGGCGGGAGCTGCTCGGTGCGGCACTGCGCGCGGCGGTCTCCGGCTCCGGTGCGGGCGATGACTACTCCTACGGCCGTCCCGCACGGCGCTCGGCCGGCCTGCCCGGCATCGTGCTGCCGAGCCTGCGGCGCACGCCGCCCCGTGTCGCGGTGGTCATCGACACCTCCGGCTCGGTCAGCGACGCCGAACTGGGCAGCGCGCTCCGGGAGGTCGCGGCGATCTCCCGGGCGGTGGGCGGCCGCCGCGACATAGTGTCGGTGGTGTCGTGCGACGCCGCGGCCACAGCCGTGCGGTCCCTGTGCCGTGCCGAGGGGATACCGCTGGTGGGTGGCGGCGGAACGGATCTGCGCACGGGTTTCGCCACGGCCCTCCGGGCACGCCCCCGGCCGGACGCCCTCGTGGTGCTGACCGACGGACAGACACCCTGGCCGGACCGGCGGCCCCCGTGCCGGACGGTGGTCGGCCTGTTCCCCCGCCGCCGCACGGCCGGCTCCTCGCACGACGAGAACGACCCCGAGTACCGACCGGACGCACCGCCGGGCTGGGCCCGGGTGGTGACCATCACCGAGGGCCCCGGCAGCCGGTGAACCGAACGCGACGCCGGCTGCCGGGCCCCGGGCCCCGGGCCCCGGCCCACCGACCTGGGGGACCGGGACCCGGAGGGCGTCAGGTCCCGGTCACATCCGTGACCGTCCACCTCTGGTTGGCACCGGAGTTGGGCTCCCAGGTCGTCACCGCGGCGCCCTCGTGGGTGGCCTGGCCGCCGACCTCCAGGAGGCGCCCGGTGCCCGCGTTGATCAGCGTCCAGGTGCCGTCGCCGGTGCCCGACACGATCCACTCGGCGGCCCTGTCCCGTTTGCCGTTGTCGGGCGCGGCGACCGGGACGCCGTCACGCACGGTCAGACGCCTGCGCTCACCGTCCTGCGCACTGGTGAATTCGTAGCGCTGCCGCACTCCGTCACCGGGACGCACCGTGCTCAGCCGCCACCGCTGGGCCGCCGAGCCGTCGCCGGTACCGATGACGAGGCCGCTGCCGTCGTCGCCGACGGTGACGGCCTTGCCGCTCTGCGCACCGGTCAGGGTGTAGGTGTGGCCCTTGCGCAGCAGCGGGGCGTCGGCGGCGACGCCGGAGACACCCTTGACGACGAAGGACGTCACCGACTGGGCGGGCACGGTGAAGGTGGCCGTGCGGTCGCCGGCCCTGATGGCCCTGTGCCGCTCCAGCTTGCCGTCCGCACTGGTCACCACGGGCGTGACGGTCGCGTTCCGGTTGACGGTGCGGAACTTCGAGAGGTCCACGGTGACGTCGCGGGCCCCGGTGGTGCTGTTGACGTGGACGACCGAGGCGCCCTTGCCGTTCTTCGTCACCGCCGCCGCGCTGGAGGTGTCGTTCACCTGGATCAGCCGGTCGCCGGGCTTGATGAAATGGGTGAAGTTGCGGGCGGTGTCGAACTTGGTGTTCGTGCGAACGGGGCAGGACTCGAGGGTGTCGGTCGCCGTGCAGCTGAACGGCAGCTGGATCTCGCCCCAGTTGCCGCCCTTCGCGGACTCCCCGCCGGGCCTCATGTTGTCGTGGTCCTCGACGGGTTGCCAGAACACCCATGCACGCGGTTCGAGTTCGCGCAGATCGTCCACGATGCGCTGGGCGAGACCGAGACCGGGACGCATGTCGGTGAAGCTCTGTCCGTCGCCCCAGTCGCCCTCGACCTCGCTCATCCACAGCCGCTTGTCCGCCGCCTTGGAGAGGTCGCGGACGGTGGTGCGCTGCCCGGTTCCGTAGGTGTGGACGTTCATCTGGTCCACGAGGTCGCGGGCTGCGGGGGAGTAGGTGTTCCAGTTCCGGGCGAATGTGGACGGGTTGGTCTCGTCCATGGCGGAGATTCTGGCCCCGGTCCTCGCCTTCCTCAGCGCCGGCGCCAGGGCGTGGAGCACCTTCTCCTGGAGCTCGGGGCCGATATGGGCGCCTTCCTGCCGGCCGCCGACGGGTTCGCCGTCCGGGCCGAGACGGGTGCTCCAGTAGGTGGTGTTCGGCTCGTTGAACGGGTCGACGGTGTCGACCTCGATGCGGTGCGCCTTCTCCAGCCGCTTGGTCGCGCCCGCCAGATAGGCGGCGAAGTCGTCGACCGACTCGGCCTTGAGCTGGTCCTCGGAGGCGTCGAACCCGCCGGAGACGTAGCCGCTGATGGTCATGAACCAGGGCGGGGAGTTGCTGAAGGTCTCCCAGCGGGTGATGTCCTTCTTGATGCGGTCCACCCACCAGCGCTGGGTGGCATCGGCGTCGGGGTTCCAGTCCGCCGGGTCGTCGGCGTCCCACCAGCCGGTGTCCTCTCGGGTGGTGCCCGCCGGCGCCTTCCACCAGCCCTCGACGGCGCCGCCGGCACGCAGATAGTCCTTGACGTCCGGGGCGTTGCCACCCCCCACGTTGTAGCGGGCGATGTTCAGGGCGAGGCCCTCGTCGCCGAAGAGGAGTTCGGCGAGTTTTTCGCGTATCTCCGTGGGATAGTCGCCCGTGGCGTTGGCGAACCAGACCAGACTGGTGCCCCAGCCCTCGAACTCCTCCTGCTGATAGGACGGATCGGGCCGGACGGTGACGGAGGGGACGGAGGGGACGGAGGCCTCCGCCCGAGCGGTGGACGCCGGGGCGGGGACCAGGGCGGCCCCGGTGGCCAGGGCGGTGAGGCCGGCGGCTGTCAGGAGCCGTCCTCTGCGGGTGCGGTGTGCCATCGGTGTGCTCCCAACATTGAGGTGTGGTCGCGCTCTGGTGGAACCCTCCGGCCGCGCGGTGCGCGCGGCCGGAGGAGGAGACGGCCTCCCGGAACGACCGTGCCGTGCCGGGGAGGCGGAACAGGCGCTCCCGCCCCGCCCCTGCCGGGCCCGGAGCCGAGGCGGTCGCCGCGTCTCAGCCGGCCGGCTGCCGCAGTACGGCGACGGCGCGCGGTCCGAGGACCAGCGCACCGCCGTCCCCCTCCGTGGTGCCGAGCAGTACCTCCCCGTCGAGGCCGCGCACGGGGACTGCCGTGTCGGTCCGGTTCACCAGGAACAGGAACCGGCCGCCGGGACCGCTGCGGACCGTCGTCTCGATCAGTCCGCGGACCTCGGTGGGCAGTTCGCTCTCCACACCGGCCGGTGCGAGCAGCCGGGGCAGCAGCGAGGTGAGCCCTGCGACACCGAGCCGGGTGGAGACGTAGGCGGCCGAGCCGGTGCCCGTGGCCTTCCGGGTGACGGCAGCCCGGCCGGCGTGTACGCCGGTGCGGTAGCGGGCCAGGACGTCCGTCCCCGGCGCGACGGTGATCCGGTCGGTCCACAGGCTGCCCGTCGTCGCGTCGTCGAGCTCCACCGTGTCACCGTCGAGCAGCGGACCGAACTCCTCGATGCGGATGCCGAGCAGCTCGCGCAGCGCCCCCGGGTAGCCGCCGAGCCAGACGTGGTCGTGCTCGTCGACGACACCCGAGAAGTACGTGGTGATCAGGTGGCCGCCCTGCTCGGTGTACCGGGTGAGCGTCTTGGCCAGGTCGGCGGGGACCATGTGCAGCACCGGTGCGACGAGGACCTGGTGGCGGTGCAGATCGGCGCGGGTGGTGACGAGGTCGGCGCGGACACCGAGGGCCAGCAGCGCCGAGTACCAGTCGAGCGCCTCCTGCCGGTAGTCGAGCAGCGAGGAGGGATGGGAGTCCTGCTCGCTCGCCCACCACGACTCCCAGTCGTAGAGGATGCCGACCCGGGCGGCCTCCCGTTCGCTGCCCGCGACCGGCGCGAGTGCCTTGAGGGTGGCACCGAGTGCGGTCACCGCGCGGAACAGGTCGCTGTCCGCGCCGGCGTGCGGAACCATCGCCGAGTGGTACTTCTCGGCACCGGCCGCCGACTGACGCCACTGGAAGTAGCACACCGCGTCGGCCCCGTGCGCCACGTGCAGCAGCGAGTCACGGGCCAGGTCGCCCGGACGCTTCGCCACGTTGACGGGCTGCCAGTTGACGGCACTGGTGGAGTGCTCCATCAGGAACCAGGGCCGGCCGCCGGAGATGCCGCTGGTGAGGTTCGCGGAGAAGGACAGCTCGTCGCGGGCCTGCGGCCCGGGATGGACGTAGTGGTCGTTGGAGACGAAGTCGATCTCCTGCGCCCAGTCGGGGTAGTTCATCCCCTTGGTGTTGCCCATCACCATGAAGTTGGTGGTGACGGGGACGTCCGGGGTGATCTCCCGTAGGATGTCCCGCTCGGCCCGCAGATGCTCCTTGAGCGCGTCCGACGAGAAGCGCTTGAAGTCCAGCTGCTGGGTGGGGTTGGGGTGGGACGCGGCCTGCCGGGGCGGCAGTATCTGCACCCAGTCGGTGTAGCGCTGGGACCAGAAGGCGGTGCCCCAGGCGGAGTTGAGCGCATCCAGGGTGGTGTACCGGACTCGCAGCCAGTTCTGGAACGCGCGTGCCGCGTCGTCGGAGAAGTCGTAGACGTTGTGGCAGCCCAGCTCGTTGCTGACGTGCCAGGCGACCAGGGCCGGGTGACCCGCGTAGCGGGTCGCCAGCTCCCGTACCAGGCGCAGCGCGTGGGCGCGGAACACCGGGGAGGTGGGACGCCAGTGCTGGCGCGCCCCCGGCCACAGGACGGTGCCGTCCGCGGTGACCGGCAGGATCTCCGGGTGGGCCGTCGTCAGCCAGGGCGGCGGGGAGGCGGTGGCGGTCGCCAGGTCGGCACCGATGCCGCCCGCGTGCAGCAGGTCCAGCACCTCGTCGAGCCAGCCGAAGTCCCAGGTGTTCTCCGCCGGTTGCAGCCGCGCCCAGGAGAAGATCCCTACGGACACGACGTTCACACCGGCCTCCCGCATCAGCCGGACGTCCTCCTCCCAGACGCTGCGGGACCACTGCTCGGGGTTGTAGTCGGCGCCGTACAGGAGGCGGGGGGCACGGTCGCCGTCCGCCCCGCTGGTACGGGACAGGAGGGTGGAGATCATGGCGGTCCTTCCGGGTGTCTCGCACCGGGGCGGTACGACGTGCGTGCCGCCCCGGTGTGCTACTTCTCTACGGTGAAGCCCTGCTCGTTGCCGTACTGCACCGACGCGTCCTGCCAGGCCTTCAGGCCGTCCGCCAGCGTGGTGCCGGAGACATAGGCCTTGCCGACGGTGTCGTTGAAGATCGAGTTGGCGTACACCTGGTACGGCAGGTACGCCCAGTCGTCGGCGACGTTCGCGGCCGACTCGGCGAACACCTTGTTGGCCTGCTGCCCGCCGAAGTACGGGAACTCGGTGTTCTGGAACTCCTCGGAGTCGAGCTGAGCCGTGGTCGCCGGGAAGGCGCCGCCCTTCACGCGGGTCTCGACACCGTCGCCGGCGTTGGCGTACTCCACGAACGCGTAGGCGAGCGCCTCGTTCTCGCCGAGCTCGGGCAGAGTGAGGGCGCTGCCGCCGTTCTCCGCGCCGGCGTCGGCGCCCGCCGTCCACTGCGGCAGCGGGGCGACGCGCCAGTCACCGGCGGCCTCCTTCACCCCGGAGGCGAGGTTGGCCGGCATCCAGGCACCGATGGCCAGGGTGGCGATGGTGCCGTCGCCGAGGCCCTTGTACCACTCGTCGGACCAACTGGTGACCGGGGCGACAAGCTTCTCGTCGAGCAGCTTCTGCCAGGTTCCGGTGAAGTCCTTGGCCCCCTTGTCACCGAACCCGATCTTCACCTCGGTGCCGCTCACCTCGTAGGGGCGCGAACCGGCCTGCCACAGCATGCTGGTGGTGAAGCCCGCGTCACCCGCGTCGTTGGTGATGTACGCCTTCGGGTCGGCCTTGCGCAGGGCGCGGGCCGCGTCCACGTACTCGTCCCACGTGGTGGGCACGTCGATCCCGTGCTTGTCGAAGACCTTCTTGTTGTAGAACAGGGCCATCGGGCCGGAGTCCATCGGCAGGCCGTAGATCCCCTCGCCGCCGGCCTTCACACCGTTCCAGGGGCCGGGGGAGTACTGGCCGGCGAGCTTGTCGGCGCCGAAGCCGCCGAGGTCGGTGAGCCCCTCGGTCAGCGCGTACTGGCCCATGGCGTAGTACTCGACCTGGGCGACGTCGGGGACGCCCTTCTTGGCGGAGATGGCGTTCTGCAGCGCCTTGTACTGCTCGTTGCCGGTGCCCGCGTTGACGAGGTTCACCTCGACTCCGGGGTGCTCCTTCTCGAAGTCGGCCGCCACCTGCTCGAGCGTGGGTTCCCACGCCCAGACGGTGACGGTGCCGCCCTTCTCCAGGGCCGCCTCGACGTCCGACTCGGAGACCGCCTTCGGGGCGGCGCCCCCGTCGTCGGAACCGCCGCAGGCGGTGGCGCCCAGGGCCAGGGCGCAGACGATGCCGATGCCGCGCAGGAGGCGGCGGGACTGCTTGTGCATGGGCGTGCTTCCACTTCTTCGTGGGCCGGGATTCCGGGGCCGGGACGGGGTGATGTGCGGGAGGAGGGAAGAGGGGCGGCGCTATTCCTTGACGCTTCCGGCGGAGAGCCCCGACTGCCAGTACTTCTGCAGCAGCAGGAACGCGGCGATCAGCGGGACGATGGTGATCAGCGAGCCGGTGATGACCAGGTGGAACACGGGCTGTCCGCCGGCGGTCGCGGCCTGGTCGTTCCAGCTGTGCAGCCCCAGGGTGAGGGGGTACCAGTCGGGGTCCTTGAGCATGATCAGCGGGAGGAAGTAGTTGTTCCAGGTCGCGACCATGGTGAACAGCGAGACGGTGACGATGCCCGGCGCCAGCAGCGGCAGCACCACCAGGAAGAAGGTGCGCAGCTCGCCCGCGCCGTCGATCCGGGCCGCCTCGAGGAGTTCGTTCGGGACGGCCTCACTGGCGAACACCCACATCAGATACAGGCCGAACGGCGAGATCAGCGACGGGATGATCACCGCCCACGGGGTGTTGGTCAGCCCCATGGTGCTGAACATCAGGAAGGTCGGCACCGCCAGCGCCGTCCCCGGCACGGCCACGGCGCCGATGACGACGGCGAAGACCGCCCGGCGCCCGGGGAACTCGAACTTGGCCAGGGCGTAGCCGCCCAGCACGGCGAGGAGGGTCGCGCCTCCCGCGCCGAGACCCACGTACAGCACGGTGTTCAGCAGCCAGCGGGTGAAGACACCGTCGTTGTAGGTGAACGTATCGACGATGTTGTCCCAGAGGGCGAAGTCGCCGTCGAACCAGAGGCCGAACGAACGGGACAGCCCTTCCTGGGTCTTGGTGGCGCTGATGACCAGCCACACCAGCGGAACCAGGCTGTACAGCAGCACCAGGCCGGTGAGCACGGTCAGCAGCACACTGCGGCGCGGCCTCCCGGGAGTGGAGCCGCGCCGGCGCGTACGCAGCCTGGGGACGGAACCGGAGGGGGCGGAACCGGAGGCGTCGGACGCGGAGCCGGTCCGGCTCGCGGAGGCGGGGGAGACGGTACTGGTCATCGCTGTTTCACGCTCCCTTGCGCATGCCGCGCAGCTGGACGACATAGGCGATGACCATGGTGATCAGCCCCATGACGATGGCGACCGTCGCAGAGTAGTTGTGCTGCTGGCCGGAGAAGGACAGCGAGTACGTGTAGTAGTTCGGCGTGTAGTCCGTGGTGATGGCGTTGGGCGCCAGCTTCTGCAGGACGCTGGGCTCGTTGAAGAGCTGGAAGCTGCCGATGACGGAGAAGATCGTCGCGATGACCAGGGCACCGCGGATCGCGGGCAGCTTGATGGCGGTGATGACGCGGATCTGCCCGGCGCCGTCGATCTCGGCCGCCTCGTAGAGGGAGTGCGGGATCACCCGCAGTGCCGCGTAGAAGATCAGCATGTTGTAGCCGACGAACTCCCAGGTGACGATGTTGCCGATCGAGGCCAGCACCAGGCCGGGGGAGAGCGGGTCGGGCAGCGAGAGCCCGAAGGCCTCGTTGACGTCGCCGACCAGGCCGAAGCGGGTTCCGTACATGAAGCCCCACATGAGGGTGGCGACGACGGCGGGCACCGCGTACGGCAGGAAGACCGAGATGCGGAAGAAGCTCTTGCCGTAGAGCCGTCCGCTGTCCAGCGCCAGTGCCACCAGCAGGGCGATGCCGAGCATGATCGGCACCTGCACGCACAGGAAGAGCGAGACCCGGCCGAGCGCGGCCCAGAACCGTTCGTCCTGCAGGGCCTGCCGGTAGTTGTCGAACCCGACGAAACTGGTGCCGCCGATGAGCTGGTCCCGGAAGAGGCTGAGGTAGACCGAATACACGATCGGGGCCAGGAAGACCAGGGCGAACACGGCCACGAAGGGACCGATGAACCCCCACCCCGTCCAGGACCGGCGGTCCCGTCCCACCGGAGGTGGTGCCGGCCGCGGCTCGGCGGTCGCCGGCGGTTGCAGCGTCGTCATGTCGTCCTCGCTCGTCCACGTTCGGGCCGGGTGATCACGGCGCCCTCCTCGGGGCCGGGAGCCCCGCCCCCTGCAGCCGATGTTTGCGCAAACATCAAGCGCCGCGGAAATGCGACGGGGTGATATGTTTGCGTAAACATTCGGTGGCGGCATGTCTACACTGCCCTGAAGACGACGGTCAAGGGTTCTCAGGAAAACCCTGACGCGGCAGGTGGCGACGGGAAGGCGGCCGGAAGCGAGTGGAGACGGTGGACAGCGCGCCGGGGCGGGAGCCCGTCACCGGGACGGCCGCGGCCGGCGAGGACCCAGCCGGCGAGGACCCGGCTGGCCCGGACCCGGCCGGCCCGGACCCCGCAAGCGTGGGTTCGGCAGGCGTGGGCCCGGTGGGCACGGACCAGGCCGGCCCGGAACCGGCCGACGGCGCCGCGCCGAGCCCTCGTCCGAGGGGCGGCCGCCGCGCCAGGGCCTCCATGGCGGACGTGGCCCGCCTCGCCGGCGTCTCCTCCCAGACCGTCTCCCGCGTCTCCAACGGCTACGCCGGGGTGAACGAGGAGACCCGCGAGCAGGTGCTGGCCGCGATGCAGGAGCTCGGCTACCGGCCCAACAGCGCGGCCCGCGCGCTCAAACGCGGCGAGTTCCGCACCATCGGCGTCATCACTTTCTCGCTGGCCACGACCGGAAACGTGCGTACCCTCGAGGCGATCGCCACCTCCGCGGCGCACGAGGGCTACGCGGTGACCCTCCTCCCGGTCGCGATACCGACCCAGGACGAGGTGCGCGGCGCGTTCTCCCGCCTGGAGGAGCTCGCCGTCGATGCGGTGATCGTCATCATGGAGGTCCATCTGCTGGACGCTGCGACGATCCAACTGCCCCCGCACGTCCAGGTCGTGGTCGTCGACTCCGACGCCGGCGAGCGCTACACGGTCGTCGACACCGACCAGGCCGGCGGCACCCGTACCGCCGTGCGCCACCTGCTCGGCCTCGGTCACCGCACGGTGTGGCACCTGGCGGGCCCCGAGGGCTCCTTCGCCGCCCAGCGCCGCACCGACGCCTGGCGTGCCGCCCTCACCGACGCCGGACGCGTCCCGCCGGAACTCGTCCGCGGTGACTGGTCCGCGGAGTCCGGTTACCGCGCGGGCCTCGAACTCGCCGCCCTCGACGAGTGCACCGCCGTCTTCGCGGCCAACGACCAGATGGCCCTCGGCCTGCTGCGTGCCTTCCACGAACGCGGCCGGCGCGTCCCCGAGGACGTCAGCGTCATCGGCTTCGACGACATCCCCGAGGCGTCCTCCTTCCTGCCCCCGCTGACCACCGTCCACCAGGACTTCGCCGAGGTGGGGCGGCGCTGTGTGGCGGCCGTCCTGAGCAAGATGCGTCATGACGGCCCCGAGCGGGGGACCACCCTCGTCCCGACCCGCCTGGTACCGCGCGCCAGTACGGCACCGCCGCCGGCGACTCAGCCGCGGACGGGCGGCTGAGACGACCCGGCCCTGCTCAACTCACCCTGTCCGCAGGTGTGTTGTTGGGGGAGACTGGTTGATCGTCGGCGCCGTGATCCGTCGTGGGAGGGAGTCCGCCCTGCCGGCCGGCAGGTCCGGCCCTCCGCAGATCGACACCAGCAGGGCGCGCCCCGCGCGGGTCTACTGGTACCGGCGGGGGGGGGGGGGGGGGGGGGGGAGCCGCTGTCGCTC